>JAEUKC010000062.1:0-33136 GCA_016794445.1 Myxococcales bacterium | reverse complement strand
AGCGCGGGCGGCCCGGTGCAGGTGCTCACCAAGAACGAGTTCCGCGATCGGTTCCCTCAGTTCTCCAGCGACGGCCAGCGGATCGTCTACGAGACCATCGACGAGGACCCGACCTACCCCAAGAACCGGCTCGTCGTCTGGGTCGCCTCGGTGCCGGCGCCGAGATGAGCGAGCGCGTCCTCTTCCACGACATGGCCGCCGAGCGGCTGCGCAGGCGCGCGACGTGGGCGGGCGGGGTGCTGACGGCGGCGGTGCTCGTCCCGTACGAGGTGGTCGGCGACGTTCCGCAGTGGATCTGGTCGCTGTTCGCGGAGCTGCCGTTCGCGGCGGTGGTCGCCGCGCTCGCGCCGACCCTGGCGGGGCTCTCGATGATCGTCGCGGCCCGATTCTGCAAGCGCCCTGCGTCGCTCGCGGTCGCGATCCTCGCCGCGCTGCTCGGCGCCGCGATCGTCGTCCGGCTCGGCGCCGACGCCTCGGCGTGGGAGGCGCTGCGCCTACCCGAGAGCCTCGTGCGCCGCCCGTGGCCGGCGATCCTCGCGATGGCGCTCGCTGGCGCGGCCGCCAACCTCACGTTCCAGCCGCACACGCGCAAGGCGGCGGCGCCACTGTTCGCCGTCTCGCTCGTGGCGCTCGTCGTGCACTACGCGTGGCCGGTACGAGGACAGGCGCCGTTCATGGCCATCGTCGCCGCCCTCGGCGCGATCCCCGATCTCCCCGAGCTGCGCTTCCAGGTCGGCATGGTGGTGCTGGTGGCGTTCGCCGCGTTCCCGCTGCTCGCGGTCGGGGGCGCCCTGCTCCACCTGCGCTCCCCGGCCACGCGCGACCAGACCATCGCCGGCCTCGTGTGCACGTTCGGCCTGCCGGCGCTCCTGCTGCTGTTCGTGTACCGCGCGCTCATCATGGGGCTCGCCGGCGCCGGCGTGCTCGCCACCATCGGCACCGCCGCGCTCCTCGCGGCCGTCCTCGCGCTGCTGACCGCGGTGGTCGAGCTCGTGGTGGACGAGCTCTCGGGGGGCACCGCCGACCTCGAGCTCCCTCCGGGGCTGCCCCTGCCGCGCGCGGCGGGCGTCGCGGCGGCGGCGGTGGTGTTCGTCGTCGCGATCGAGGCGATCCTCGCGCGCCCCCCCGAGAAGGGCGTCGCTTGGGAGCTCCACCCGGCCACCGAGAGCGAGCGCAAGCTGTACGGAGAGGCGGTGCTCACCTGGAGCGCCGCGCGCCGCGCGTGGGCCTCGCGCGAGGGGCAGCAGAGCGCCGAGGAGACGGTGCGCATGAAGGCCGCCGCGCGGGCCATGAGCGCCGCCGCCAAGTCGCTCGACCCGGGGCTCGCCGCCGCGATCGACACGCTCGCGCGCGAGGGCGACGACCTCGACGTCGCCGGGCGCAAGTTCCATAGACTCGTGATGGATGTCAACGAGGCCGCCCGCAAGGCCTCGGTGCCGTTCTACCTCGACCCCATCGTCATCCTGAGCGAGACCAAGGACGGCCTGCGCCGCACGTTCCGGGTCACCACCTACCAGATCGAGGAGGTCCGCCCGGTGAAGGTCGAGGGCCGCGCCTACGCGACCCTCCACGTGAAGACCCTCGGCGGGTTCGGCGGGCACGGGAGCCGGCTCGGGTTCTCGCGCGACGCGCAGCCGTTCGCGCTCGTGGTGCTCGACGAGATCGCCGCCGCCGAGAAGCAGTGGAAGCAGAGCGCGCTCGGCGACGAGCCCACCTGCCTCGACACGCTCGCGTTCTCACCCGCCGCCAACATGGCGCTGCGCCACTGCGGCAAGCTCCTCCGCCGCCTCTCGGTCGAGTACTCGCTCCGCGAGGCCATCGTCACCATGACCGAGCGCCACGAGCTCCAGCACCAGATCGACGGGCCCCACCTCCCCATCTCGCCGTGGGTCGAGCGGCGTATGGTCGGGTACGCCGAGCCCGCGCGCGACCGGGCCAACCGTGAGCTCTCGGCCTACCTCGCCGAGATGACGAGCGACGCGCCACCCCACCTCGCCCTCGTGCACGCGCTCCCCTTCGCGCTGCTCGCGCGCGGCGGCGCCGAGCACCACGTCGCGGTGATGATGCTGATGGCCCTCACCGACCAGAAGATCCCCCGCGCACGGGAGGACGGCGTCGACGACGAGAAGATCGGCAACGCCTTCGACGAGCTCTCCCACCTCACCGAGGAGGAGCTGCGCAAGCGCGCCGCCGAGGGCTGGAAGGCGGCGTTCGGCAGCAAGCTCCCCAAGGTGTCGCAGTGAGGCGGCTCGTGTTCGGCTCGGCGCTCGTGTTCGTCGTGGCGACGGCGATCGCGATGTTCCTCTACCCCGGCGGCACGTTCCTCGACCCCCACACCGTCGGACACCGCTTCTTCGCCAACTTCTTCTGCGACCTGTTCCACGCCCACGGCCTCGACGGCCGACCGAACCCCGGCGCCCCGCTGGCGCAGGCCGGCATGCTCGCGATGCTGGTCGCGTTGTGGGCGCACTTCATGGTGACCGCGCGCACCCTCGGGAGCGGCGTCCTGCGGTTCCTGGTGCGCGTCCTGGGGACGATGTCGGCGCTCGCCGCCATCGCGGTGCCCCTCACCCCCTCCGATCGGTTCCCCCGCCTCCACGGGGTGTGCGTGCTCCTCGCGGCAGGCCCCGGGGTGCTCGCCGTCGCCTGCGCCGTGGTCGGTCTGTTCCGCGATCGCGCCCTGTTCTCGGCGTGGCTCGGGGTCGCGCTGGCGGTGACCGCCGCGGTCGACGCCGGCCTGTACGCCTGGCAGATGCGCACCCAGGCGCCGACCCCCCTCGCCCTCCCTGCGTTGCAGAAGGTGGCCGCTGGCATCCTGGTGGCCTGGATGCTCGTCGTCGCGGACCACGACCGACGACGGCCGCGCAGCCCTGCGTGACTTCGTGCTCGTCCGGGGTCTACGCTCGGTGCATGGCCCTCGACGATCTCGCCCGCGTGCTGTCCGACAAGAAGCGCCTCGGCCTCGACGACGAGCTCTGCGACAAGCTGCGCATCACCGACCCCCAGGTGACCCGCGCGCGCCTCGAAGCCGAGGCGAACGAGCGCGCCCACGTGTCGATCCACCTGGTCGGCGTGTGGGTCGAGGACTGCCGCGACGCGATCGGCAAGGGCGAGGTCTACTGGTGGTCGATCCCGATGCTCGGCCAGGGCGACGGCAAGATCCGCTGGAGCCCGCTGGTCGGACTGCCCACCGGCGTCCCGCCCACCTCGGTCGGCAGCAAGAAGTGGCTGCCGGGCATCTCGCTGAAGGACCCGCCGCTGCTGGCCGTCGCGCCCCCCGACGACGAGGTCGCCGCGTGCATCGTGCGCATCGGATTCTACGAGGACGACTGGGCGCCGGCCGAGCTCGGCCCCGCGCTCAAGGTCGGCATGGAGGCGCTCGCGGAGGCCAAGCTGCCGGTCGCGGACATCGACGCCTTCGTGAAGCCGATCCGCACGCCGCTGTGGGAGGCGCTCAAGGCCAAGCAGGACGACTTCATGCTCGAGCGCGACGCGAAGTTCCTCCGCGAGGAGGGCCAGGGCTTCGGCGCCGGCTCGATCACCTCGATGCTCACCGAGTTCGTGCGCGTGTACCTGTTCGCCATGGACACCGAGCGCACCGAGCAGTGCGGGCCGTTCGAGCTGATCAAGGGCCAGGAGCAGCGCATCCTCTTCCCGTCTTCGCTCGAGGGCGGCGGTCAGCTCGCCGTGTTCGCGCGTGGCAAGGTGCAGGTCGACCCGTTCGGCGCCCTCGACGTCGACAAGCCGTTCGTCGACACCACCATCGAGTCCCGCCACGAGGCCGGCCTCGCCAAGGGCTTCACGGTGACCGCCGAGGAGAAGGCCGAGGTCGTGGCCTGGTACACGCCGCCGCGCTGAGCGGCGCGTAGCGCCGCGAAGTCTCGCTCATCCCCGCGTTCACCCCCGCGGCTCGCCCCGCGGCACCGCTCTCGACCCAGGCCGCCACTCGCTCGCCGACAGCCAGCCGATCGCCGAGAAGCGCGGATCGCCGCGCAGGAACGCGTGCAACGCGCCCCGCACACGGACGAACTCGGCGCGCCGCAGCTCCCCGGCGAAGCGTCCGGGTTCCTCGAGCAGCGCGCTCCACCGTGGCCACGCGGGCGCCCAGCCGGCGTTGGACGCGACGTCGACGCAGAACGAGCCCGCCGGCGTGTCGACGTAGAAGAAGAAGCCCCAGCTGCTCTGGTCGAGCTCGGTGACGGTCAGCCCCGCGTCACGCAGGCCGTCGTGCACCGCCACGGCGACCTCCTCCCCCGCCGGTCCGCCCTCCGCCTCGGACACCACGCGGTCACGCACGGGCACCGCGCACGCGAACACCACCCGCGAGTCCGGCTCTTCCACGGTCCGAACGTACACGGCAGGAGCGCTCGTTGGCGACGCGATCTCTCGGCTGAGCCCTTGACGCGGCCAGAATCATCGCCATATTCAAACGATGCAGCTGTCGCTCCTGCAGCCAGAGCGTCCCCGCCCGGTCGGTCGAGGCGGAGCGCGTGCGGGCGCCGGCCGCCCGCGGCGCACCGGCAGCGAGTCGCACCGTCGGCGGCCCGAGGTCTCGCCCGACGTCCCGCAACACGTCACCCTGCGCGTGGCCCAGCACGTCTGGAACCTGCGCGCGGAGCGGTGCTTCGGGCCGATTCGCCGCGCTCTCTCCGGGGTGCAGCGCGCCGACTTCCGGGTCGTCCACTACTCCGTACAGGGCAACCACCTGCACCTGCTGATCGAGGCGGGGGATCGCGCCGCGCTCACGTTCGGGCTGCGTGGTCTCACGGTCCGCGTCGCCCGCGCGCTCAACCGGGTGATGGGCCGCACCGGGAAGGTCCTCGTCGGTCGCGCGCACGTTCGTGCGCTCCGCACCCCGACCGAGGTCAAGAACGCGCTCCGCTACGTGCTCCTGAACCACAACCAGCACGTGGGGGGAGACACGGTCGATCCCTGCTCCACCGCGCCCTGGTTCCACGACTGGTCCGCGCTCGACGTGTTGCCCCCCCGCCCCGGGCCGTGGCCACCCGAGCGCGTCGACCGCGCGCCTCGAACCTGGCTCCTCGCGAGCGGATATCGTCGCGGGCGCTCGCGGAGCGGGGTCAGGCGCTGAGGCGCCAGGGCGGGCGCCAGCCGCCGAAGATCTGCTCGATCCAGCCGGCGACGCTCAGCGTGACGATGTCGCGGTTGCGCGCGCCGAGCACCTGCACGCCGACGGGCAGGCCGTCGTCGAAGCCGGTGGGCACCGCGGTCGAGGGGAGCTCGAGCGGGTTGAAGGTGCCCGAGTAGGTGAAGCCGAGGAAGTGCAGCATCGCGTGCAGCCCGTGCCGCGGCGCCGCGCGGTGGAACACCGGGCACACGAGCACGCCGTTCGGCCCGAGCTTCGCCTCGATCTCGCGCAACATCTCGTGGCGGAGGTCGGCCATCTGCTTGCCCCACTTCGGCGCCTTGGCGATCGCCTTCTCGAGGGCCGCCAGCGCGAGCACCGGGAACGTGTGCGCCGAGCGCCGGACCGGCCAGCGTAGCCACTCGCGCAGCAGATCGAGCTCGCCCCCGTCGGCGATCACGTCGTTGAACTTGGGCCCGCCCGACTGCGCCAGGGCGTTCGCCCACATCTGGAAGCCGCGCTCGAGGTGCGTCGGCCGCCAGGGCTCGACCGCGCAGCCGAGCCGACCGAGGGCCGCGGCGCTCTCGCGAACGGCCGACGAGACGCCCGCACTGGGACGCATCACGCCGTTGTCGTCGAAGAAGAAGACCCGCACGTCGCGGGGCGCGAGCGACTCCTCGGCCCACGAAGGCCCGTCGACCGAGAGGTCCTTGCCGTCGGGGCGCGCGAGGATCGGCATCACCGCGCGGAGATCGGAGACCCGCCGCGCCATGGGTCCGAGCACCTTGTAGCGCGCGATGAGGCCGCGGGCGCCCGGCCACGCGCCGGTCTCGGGCATGCGACCGCCGCTCGGCTTGTGCCCCGCGATGCCGTTGAAGAACGCGGGCAGGCGGATCGAGCCGCCCATGTCGCCGCCGAGCCCGATCGGGGAGCCGCCGGCGCCGATGATCGCGCCCTCGCCGCCGGACGAGCCGCCCGGCGTGTGCCGCGCGGAGTAGGCGTTCGAGGTGCGCCCGTAGACCTTGTTGTAGCACTCGTACCAGGTGAGGCCCTCGGGCACGTTGGTCGTGCCGAGCAGGACGAAGCCCGCCTCCTTCATGCGCGCGACCACGGTGGCGTCGCGCGGCGCGACCACGTTGCGTCGCCGGACGAGGCCGCCGGTGTTGGGCAGACCGCGCACCTCGAGGTGCTCCTTGCTGGTGAAGGGCACGCCGAGGAAGGGGGGCAGATCGGCCTCGCGGGCGGCGAGCCTGCGCTCGGCGGCGCGGGCCTCGACGTGGGCGGCCGAGAACAGCGGTCGCACCACCGCGTTGAGCCGACCGTTCACCTCCTCGATGCGACGGACGTGGGTCTCGACGACCTCGACCGGCGAGACCTCGCGGGCGCGGATCTTCGCCGCGAGCTCCACGGCGGACAGCTCGAGCAACGGGTTCACGACGCGGCCCTTCGGGCGGGCGCGAGCGGCTCGAGCAGGTCGAGCGCCTCGCCGCCGAGCGCCAGGAGGTCGCTCCTGGCGCCGCTGTTCGCCCAGTCCTCGAGCACCACGCGGGTCACGCCGATGGTCGCCGCCGCGCAGATGCGCGCGCGCCGGGTGCCGCCGAGCGCCTCCTCGATCGCCCCCTCGAACGCGCGATCGAGCTCGAGGTCGCGCGCGACGAGCGAGGGCGCTGCGGCCACGATGGTGCGCTCTTCGAGGATCTGCTTGCGACGCGCGACGTACTCGGCCGCGAGCGCGAGGCACGCGCGCCGGACGAGCGCGAACGGCGCCTCTCCCTTGCGCGGCGCCGCGAGCAGGGTCCGGAAGCTCGCGAGCTGCTCGTGGCGGCGCTCGAGCAGCACCGCCTCCTTGGTCGGAAAGTACCGGAAGAACGAGCGACGGGAGACCTCGGCCGCGGCGGCGATCTCGTCGATGGTGACCGCGTCGAACCCGCGCGCGCGGAACAGCCGCAGGGCGGCGTCGATCAGCGCCTCGCGGACCGCCGCCTTCTTCTTGTCGCGGAGGGAGAGTTCTTGCTCCATGGCTCAGCGGCTCGAGGGGACGAACATCTCGTTCACGTACTCGACCAGCAGGCGCTCCTGGAGGGGCCGCGGCAGCGCGTCGAGCAGGTGGTTGGTGTCGGCCATCTCGTCCGGGGTGGGGCCATCGCCCGAGCCGCGCGTCATCGCGACGATGTTCGCCATGGCCTGCCCGCTCGGATCGGCCTCGATCTGCGCGGTGAGCGCCTGCGCCATCGGCGCGAGGTCGGGCTGTGGCCGACCACGGAGCTCCTCGACCGCCGCGCGGAGATCCTTCAGGAGGGCCTCGGTCCACTGCACGTTGCTCGGCTGGATCGACAGGTGGACGTTGGCCGGCGAGGAGCCGTAGGCGAGCTGCGGCTGGATGTACCACCCACGCTTCTTCATCGCGTCGCACAGCTGGAACACGCTGAGCTCGTCCGAGGCGAACGCCACCAGCGTCATCTCCGGTTCGCCGAGCACGCGCAGACCCGGGATCGCGCGGATGCCGGCCACGAGGGCGCGCTGGGTCGCGAGGAGGTCCTTCGCGATGCGCAGGTAGCCCGCGTCGCCGACGAACTGCAGCACGGCCCACGCCGCCGCCATCGGCCCACCGGACTTGCTGCTCTGGATGGTGTTGTTGACCATCGTGTAACCGGTCCAGCTCGAGCACGCGTAGATCTGGTGCCGCCGCAGGGCCTTGTCGCGGTAGAGCACGATCGACGCGCCCTTCGGGCAGAGCGCGTACTTGTGGAAGTCCATGCTCATCGACGTGACGCCCGGCACGCGGAAGTCGAAGTCGGGCACCTCGGCGCCGAGGCGCCGGAAGTAGGGCAGCAAGAACCCGCCGATGCACCCGTCGACGTGGCAGAGCAGCCCGCGCTCGGCCGCGAGCGCCGCGATCTCGCGCACGGGATCCACGACGCCGTGCGCGTAGGACGACGCCGAGGCGACCAGCATCATGGTGCGCTCGGTGATGGCGGCCCTCATCTGCGCGGGGTCGGCGCGGAACGTCTCCGGGTTCACCGGCACCGGCACCGCCGTCACGTCGAGGTAGTGCGCGGCCTTGAAGAACGCGGCGTGGGCCGTGATGGGCAGTACCAGCTCCGGCTTGCCCGCCACCTCGGGGTGGAGCTCGCGGAAGTGATCCCGGGCCGCCTTGACCGCGAGCATGATGCTCTCGGTACCGCCGCTCGTGAAGTTGCCGACCACGTGTTCGTCGCCGCCGAGGTGCGTACGCGCCATCGCCGCGAGGTCGTTCTCGAACTGCAGGAGGCTCGGGAACACCGTGGGGTCGAGGCCGTTCTCGGTGAGGAACGCCATGTAGGCGTGCTTGCCCACCTCCTCGATCTCCTTGCCGCCGTCGTACACGTACGCGTACGCGCGGCCCTTGCGCCAGGCGAGGTCCTTGGCGCGCGCTTGCTCGAGCGCTGCGAACACGGTCTCACGATCCAGGCCGGTCTCGGGGATGCGGGTCGTCATGACCCGGCACTCTAATAATATGGCACTCGGTGTCAAGTGGCATCTGGTGCCAGTTGCAGGACCTCACGGCTTGCTCGGCGGTGGCACGAGCAGCGGCGCGAGCCGGGAGCGCGCCGCGAGGCACGCGACGAGCGGGCCGCAGCCGCAGACGTTGCTTCCATCGTCCTTCAACGTCGGCTCGGACTTCACGGTGGTGGGGCCGTCGGAGGAGAACGAGTCGTCGCTCACCTCGAAGGGGAAGCCTGCGCAGATGCGCGCCCCCCGCACACGCAGCTCGGCGCCGAACACCGACACCCCTGCGCGGCTCGTGTCGGTGACCTCCACCTCCGACAGCTCGAGCAGCGCCGGGAGGCCAGGCAAGACGCCCACGCTGGCGGCGTCGCCGTACGTCCCCTCGGCGGCCGGCGAGACGTGGCGCACGCGGAGACCCGTCGCCTTGGCGGCGCGTCCCGCGACCATGAGCCCCGCGAGGCGGGCGTCGTCCACGAACACGCCGCGGAGCTCGACCGCGCCGGTCGTGGTCCCGGCGCGCGCCACGATGCCGCCGAACGACACCTTGCCGGTGGCGACGTCACGGAGGAGCACGTCCTCGAGGGTCAGCTCGCCCCCGGTCGCGTAGACCCCCATCATCGGTGTGTGCAGCACCGTCGTCCGGCGCGCCGTGAGCTTCCCCTCGGCGTAGAGGGCCAGCCCCGCACCGAGGTTCGTGTCGCTCGGGGCCACGTCGCGCACCGTGCACCGATCGAGCTCGACCGCGCCGTTCGCCGCGCCGACCCCGACGCCCGTCACGTCGGCGACGAGGGTGTCGCTGACCTTCGCGAACGGCGCAGGCAGCGTCGGTAGCTTGTCGACGACGACGCCATACCCCGCCACGCCCGAGCGCTTGCCGACGTCGCGTACCACGCTGCGCGCGATCGACGTCGTGCCGCTCAGGACGAGCACCCCCTCGCTCGCCGCGTCCTCGACCACGAGCGCCTCGAACCCACCCCCGCCGAGGACGGTCAGGCCCGTGTCGACGTGGGCGATCGACACCCGGCGCGCGTCCACGGCGACGTACGACGAGACGCCGATGCGCGCATCCTCGACGCGCAGGCCGTCGAGCGTCAGCGTCGGCACCTTGGGCGAAGCGATGCGCGGCACGTCGATGCCCGTGTCGTGACCACGGACGATCACGCCCTTCACCGTCAGGGTCGCCGACCCCTGCGTGGCGATGCCCACCGCGTGCCCCGCCCCCGTCACCGTGAGCCCGGCCACGGTGGCCGTCGCCGCGACGTGGATCGTCGTCTCGGCCAGATCGCCCGCGGGCGCCACGACCTCGGTCTGACCGCTGCACACCCCGCGCAGCTCGACCTCGCGATCGAGCACCATGCGCTCGACGTAGCGCCCCTTCGCCACGTAGATCTTCTTCTTGCCGGTCGCCTCCAGCGCGGTGAGGGCCTCGGCGATCGTCGCGAACGGTTTCGCCTCCGTACCGTCACCGCCCGTCGCGGATGTGTCGACGTAGAGCGCGTCGGCGCCCGAACCGGCGAAGCGGGTCGCGCCACACGCGTCGAGCGGCTGGCAAGGCTCGCCAGGGAAGGCGTACGCACTGGGCGGACACGCAGGCAACTGCGGGCTGCAGCCGCCCTCCGCCCGGTCGAAGCCCACGGCGCAGGTGTCGACGCCGACCGACCGGCACACGCCGTCGAGGCGCACCGCGTCACCGGCACAAAACTCGGGCAGGCAGCGCCCGTCGGGCGCGAGCCGCTCGACGGCGCACGGCGTTCCTGGTTCCTCCTTCGCGCTGCACGAGACGGTCGAGGCCAGGACGAGCCCGAGGAGCCACCGCATCGGACCATCGTGGGGCAGCCCCCGGCGGCGCGAAAGTCTCCCGCGAGCCCTTGACACTATCGACCGATAGCCTCACATTCCAGGCCACCTATCACTCGATAGTTCAGAGAGGCTCCGCCATGCAATCCTCGCTCGCCCGCCCGCTCGCCCTCCCGAACACCGCCTCGGCCTGCGCGGCCTGTGGCTCGACCGCCCCGCCCGTCCGGCCCCTCGCGCCGCGGCTCGCGTTCTTCGGTGGACTCCTCGCTCTCTCTCTGTTCCTCGTGCTCTCCCCCGCGCTCGGCTTCGCCCTCTTCTTCCTGTCCCCCGTGGTCGTGATCACCGGCCTCGGCATCGGCCCCCTCGCCCGCGAGGCCTTCGCGCGCCCGACGTGCCGCGACTGCGGGCGTTACCACCACGAGGCCTGAGGTTGCCGCCCGTCGCCCGACGGCGGACAGGTCGGGCATGCCCAAGCGCACGAGCACGCCTCCGACGAACGTCGGCCCGATGCCGTTCGTCGGGCCGCGCGACATCGCCAAGGTCCTGCGCACCGCGATGCCGGAGGCCCCCTCCGAGCGCCACCTCGAGGTGCTGCGCGCGGCCCTCGCATTGATGGCCGAGCGCGGGTACGCCGGCGCCTCGCTGCGTGCGCTCGCGGCCAAGGTCGGCGTGCAGCAGCCGAGCCTCTACCACTGGTTCGACAGCAAGGAGCAGCTGGCCGAGCAGATCGTGACCCACCTCGGGCCCACGCTGTTCGTGCCGGCCCTCATCGGCGATCTGCCCGACGACCTGTTCGAGATGCCCCGCTTCCTCGTCGAGGCGACCATCCAGATCTGGTCGCAGCCCGACTACGTGTCCTTCGTGCGCCTCGTGCTCGCGCTGTCGACCGAGCTGCCCCGGTTCCGCAACGCGGCGCGTCTCCTCTACGGCCAGGCCGTGGAGCGCGGGGTGCCCGCGGTGTTCCACGGCTTCCTCGAGCGCGGCGAGATCGACCTCGAGGAGGCGATGACCCTCACCCGCACCGCGGTCAACGGCATCGGCCTGATGATGATCGAGGAGCGGGCCATCGAGGGCCGCGCCGATCCGAGCCCCGAGGCGCGGGCCTACGCGGTGGCCCTCGCCCGCCAGCTCGAGGACGCCCTCCGCTTCCGTCGTTCCGGCCGCCGTGTTACCGCCGGCCGCTGAACATGCACGATCCGCTCGCGGAGATCCGGCGCGTCCTCGTCGACCGCCACGGCTGTCACACGGTGCTCCTCTACGGCTCGCGCGCCCACGGCGACGTGCGCCCCGGCAGCGACTGGGACGTCCTCGGCGTGCGCCCCCACGGCGCCACCGTGCGCGAGGTGCGGCCCATCGGCGACGGCTGGCTCGACGCCTTCGTCCACGACGAGGCACACTTCACCAAGCTCGACGAGGGCAGCCTGCGCTTCCTCGACGGCCGCGTGCTCGTCGACAGCAAGGGCTTCGCCGCCGATCTGCTCGCGCGCGTCTCCGCCTTCGAGCGCAACGGCCCGCCGCCCCTCGACGAGAACGAGGAGGCCACCCTGCGCGCGTGGTTCCCCAAGACCCTCGAGCGCGTGCGCCGCGACGACACCGAGGCGCGCTACCGCCGGGCGCAGCTCCTGGTCGACGCCCTCGAGGCGTGGTTCCACCTCCGCGGCCGCTGGTTCCGCGGGCCCAAGCAAGGCCTCGTGCAGCTCCGCGACCTCGATCCGGGCGCCTACGCGCTGTTCGAGCGGGCGCTCGCCCCCACCGCCACGCAGGACGATCTCTCGGTGCTCGTCGGGTGCGTGCTCGGGGGATAGAGTTCGCGCATGGAGATCCTGCGCACCCCCGACGAGCGCTTCGCCTCTCTGCCCGACTTCGAGTTCGCGCCCCGGTACGTCGACGTGCCGAGCGGCGACGGCGGCACCCTGCGCATGGCCTTCGTCGAGGCCGGGCCGGCCGACGGCGAGGTCGTGCTGCTGCTCCACGGCGAGCCCTCGTGGTCGTTCCTCTACCGCAAGGTGATCCGCGTGCTCGCGGCCGCGGGTCTGCGCGCGGTGGCGCCCGACCTCGTCGGCTTCGGCCGCTCCGACAAGCCCGCGAGCCAGGACGACTACACGTACGCCGCGCACATGGGCTGGCTGCACGCGTTCGTCGACGCGGCCAAGCTCACCTCGATGAACCTCGTGTGCCAGGACTGGGGCGGCTTGCTCGGCCTGCGCCTCGTGGGCGAGCGGCCCGCGCTGTTCCGCCGCGTGGTCGCCGCGAACACCGGCCTCCCGACCGGTGACCAGAAGCTCCCGCCCGCCTTCTTCGCCTGGCAGCAGTTCTCGCAGTCGGTGCCCGAGCTGCCGGTCGGCGGGATCGTGCAGCGCGGGTGCGCGCAGCCGTTCGACGAGGCGGTGCTCGCCGCGTACGACGCGCCGTTCCCCGAGGAGCGGTACAAGGCGGGCGCGCGCAAGTTCCCGCTGCTCGTGCCCTCGAGCCCCGACGACCCGGCCGCGGCCGCCAACCGCGCCGCGTGGAAGGGGCTCGCCGCGTTCGAGCGGCCGTTCCTCACGGCGTTCTCGGACCAGGATCCGATCACGAGCGGCGGCGAGCGGTTCCTGCAGGAGCGCATCGCCGGCGCGAAGGGGCAGGCGCACGTGACCATCGCCGGCGGCGGTCACTTCCTGCAGGAGGATCGCGGCGAAGAGCTCGGCCGCGTGGTCGCGGAGTTCGTGCAGAGGACGTGAGGCCAGATCATGCATCACCGGCTCGTCGTCCTCAGCGCGTTCCTCGTGGCCTGTCACTCCGAGAGCGCCGCGCACGTCGAATCGGTGGACGCAGCGACGGACGCGTCCTCGCAGGAGACCGCCGTCATCGACGCGCCGACCGACGCAGGGAGCGGCACAGCCGACCGTGCGGACGTGGCGGACGTCTGCTCGAACACGCCGCCGTCGCTGCCCTGCTGCGAGGACACCTTCTACACCAGTCCGACCTACAAGTGCCCGACCTGCGCGTTCCTGACGAGGAATGTCGCGGAATGTCGGTCGGGCGTGTGGAGCTGGGCGGTCAACGACGACTGCTGGTTCGCCTGTCGGGATTCGGGGCCGACCGACGCCGTCGGCGACGACTGAGCCGACGCGGTGGTCACATCGAGCAGCAGCAGTAGACGTTGAAGGCGTTGCTCGGGGCCACGTCGGTGAGCACCGCGTCGCACGCTCCGACGAGCGGACGCACTCCGCCGCCCATGCAGGAGTAGTCCGCTGCATAGGTCCCGAGCCCCGTCTTGTTCGCCTCGGGCTTGCAACCAGTGGTCGCGCACAAAGGTTGGCACGTGCGCCCCAGCGCCGCGCAGAAGTCGGAGCAGGTCTTGGTCCCCTTGAAGCCAGCGTGCCGGACCCACTGCTCCTTGGGCAGCTTGCACAGCTCCGAGTTCACGCAGCCCGGATTGTTCTCGTAGTCGCCGTAGAAATTGCCAGGTGTGATGGTGTCGAGCGTGCCGTCGGACTTGCGTCGGACCTTGCGACCGAACGCACAGCTCTTGCACTCGAATCCCGCGGGCGACGCTTCGACGAGGTACCCTTCGTCGACCACCCCATCGCAGTTGTCGTCCTTGCCGTTGCCGAGCTTCTCCGTCGGATAGAGGGCAGAGCAAGGGGACGGGATGCCGCTGTCCGTCGGCGTGGTCTTGCAGGGCCCTTGGGCCACGAGCCGGCAATCGCCCACTCCGCACACGAACCCACCAGTGGGCAATGGCTTGGCAGGTTCGTAGGGAGTGGTGAGACACCCCGGGGGAGGCACGTCTGCGACCGCGTCGACCCTCGTGTCGGCCGGAGTCGAGTCCGGCACGGTGCTCGAGTCGCCCCCCGAGTCCATCCCCCCCGAGTCCATCCCGCCCGAAGAGTCGCTCCCAGCATCGTGAACTGCGCCCACGTCGAAGCCGGACCCCGCGCATCCTGCGACGAAGACCGCGCACAGCAGCATGCCTCTCGACATCTTGCCTCCGAGGTCAAACTAGCACGTTCGACGTCCGCGTTCAGGGGCCCAGCGCGCGTGCGTAAGCATCGACGCCCCGAACCAGCACGTCGACTCGCTCCGTCGGCTCGAGGTCGCTGGCGGACAGCGCGACCATCCTCACCCGGAAGCCCGGCGTCATCGCGAGTGGCGCGCGCGACACCCGCACCACCTCCGGCCGCGCCGCGGCGGGCAGCTCGAACAGCGTGCTGCTCAGCGCCTCCGCGTCCACCGGCCGCGTCGCGTGGATCGTCGCCACCAGCGCGCCGTCGACCGCCTGCACGATCGCCTGCTCGACGGCCGGCAGCCGGTAGAGCGCGTCCTCCACCTCGCGCGGGAACACCGGGCCCGCGGGCGTGGCCACCACGTGGCGCCACGTCTCCACGAAGTGGTGGTCGCCGTCCGCGTCGCGCCGCAGCAGATCGTTGAGCAGGAACCACGCGTCGCCCGGCGCGAGCACGTCGCGCACGCTGGCCTGGTCGGCCTTGTCCTTCGCGACCACCAGCACCGCGGCCGGCTCGTCGTCCGCCGCCACGATCCCGCGGCCACGGTTGTCGCGCGCGATCGTGCGCGTCGCGAAATCCCAGCGCACGAGCAGCGTTTCGGCGGTCCCCGGCAGCGGACGCCCGAGCGCGCCTGGCTTCTCGCCCGAGGCGTTGGCGAGCACCACGTTGTGCGTCGTCGACGCGTAGAACTCGAGCACGCCGACGCCGAAGCGCTCGGCCACGTCGCGTGCGAGGTCGGGGCGCATGCCGGAGCCCGCGAGCAGCCGCAGCGGGTGGGTGCGATCGAAGCTCGTCTTCGGCGGCCTGAGCAGCCCGCGCGCCATCTCGCCGGCGTAGAACACCACCGTCGCGCCGTAGCGCCGCACCTCGGTCCAGAACGTGTCGGGCGAGAAGGCCGAGCCGAGCGCGAGGCGCGCCCCGCCGACGAGCGCGCTGCCCACCGACACGAGGAGCCCCGCCGGGTGGTGGAGCGGCAGGCACGCGTAGACGGTGTCGCGCTCCGAGAGCGTGCAGGCCGCGGCCGCGCCGAGCGCCGAGAACGCCCAGCGGTGGTTGCTGACGAACGAGGCGCGCAGGGCGCCCTCGTGCTCGGTGAGGATGACGAGCGCGAGGTCGCGCGCGCGGCCCACGTCGGGCGAGAAGCCCGCGGGCAGCTTCACCCCCGCGGGGTCGATGGCCTCCATGTCGACCACGTCGGCGCCGAGCGAGCGCGCCGCGCCGCCGCCGCCCAGCACGAGCACCTTGTGGCCGAACGTGCGCGCGAGCGCGAGGTGGTCCGGGTCGGTCGCCACGAACTTCACGTCGAGATCGGCGAGCGTCCGCCGCGCGGCCTCCGGATCGGCCGAGGTGGGCACCACCACCGAGACCGCGCCCATGCGGTTGAGCGCCGTCGCCATCGTGAGCAGACTCGGGCGACCGTGCATGAGCACCGCCACCCGATCGGTCGGCGCGACGCCGCACGCGAAGAGCCCCCGCACCACGGCCGACACGCGCTTGTCGGCCTGCGCGCACGAGAACGCTCGGCCCTGGTAGAGGAAGAACGTGGCGTCCGGCGCCTCGGCCGCGCGCCGCGCGAGCTCGCCACCGACGCTGAAGGTGTCGTCCGCGTGCAGCTGCTCCAGGCGCCGGAGTCGCGGCAACTGGTAACGGAGCGCGCCCACCGTGTCGCTCGCGTCGGCGAAGATGTCGACCACCCGCTTGCTCGCGCGCGAGACGGTCTCGAAGGCGGTCTGGAAGAGGAGCTCGTAGTCGAGCGAGACGGGCACCTCCCACGCGTCCGAGCCGTCCTCCCAGTCCTCGACCTTGGCCTCGGCGGGCCGCAGCAACGCGGGCTCGGGGCCCTTGTGCGCGCGATACGCGAGCCACTCGATGACCGAGGGCCAGGTCTTCTTGCGCGCGGTGCCGCCGATGACGAGGCCGAAGTGCCCGGCCGAGAGCGCGATCTCGGAGACCTCGGCGAGCGGCGCCGCGCGACGGATCCCGCGCACCGCGGCCGGTCGCGCGATGTCGTCCCGCAGGCCGACGAAGCAGAGGATCGGCACCGTGATGTCGGCGAGGGTCACCGTCTTGCCTTCGATGACGAACCCGCCGCGCACCATCCGGTTGTGCACCACGAACTCGTCGACCAGGGTGCGCAGCGCGGGCCCGGGCCACGCGACGAAGCCTCCACCGCCGAGGAACTTGCGGCGCGCCTGGCGCTTCTCGAGCTCCTTGCGGTCGTAGAGGCGCCGCACCATGTCGAACATCTGCTCGAGCTCCTTGCGGGGCGTGAGCAGACGGAACGCGGTGCTGCTGAGCGTCCCGGGCAGGCCTTCGAGCCGCGAGAGCGTGGCGTCGATCGCCGGCCGCAGCGCTCGGATGAGCCCCTCCGCCAGGTCCCCGTGCAGCAGCGGCAGGTTGCGGTGCACGTCGACCGGGCTGCCGAACGTGATCAGCGAGGCCAGGTGCTCCGACCGCAGGAACGCGGCCGCCTGGTAGCAGAACATGCCGCCCTGCGAGTAGCCCGCGAGGTGCACGTCTTGCCCGGTGGAGCGCCGCACGGTCTCCACGGCCTTGGCCACGGTGCGCACGTGATCGTCGAGGGTGCGCTCCATGCCACCCTCCTCCTTCTCGGGCGCGCCGAAGTCGACGATCCACGTGTCGACGCCGGCCTCGATCAGCGGCCCCACGCACGAGAGGTCGGGGGAGATGTCGTAGATCTCGGCCTGCAACATCAGCGGCGGCACGAGCAGGAGCGGCCCCGTGCCCGCGTCGCGGCTGGCCGGGCGCACGTAGCGGCGCAGGCGGTGGATGCGGTCGCGATCGACGATCTCGTACGAGGCGCCGGGCATCGGGCCCATCTGCGACAGGCGGATGGCCTCGAGGGTGTTCTGGACCCCAGCGTTGGCGAGGCGGAGCAGCCTCTGGAACGGCGACCGGGAGCGGCGAGCGGCCATGTGTAGGTGCATGTCGACACACCACCCGCCCAGGGTCAACCGACGATGGAGGAAGCTGCCCGAGGACGGACGACAAAGGCGCAGACCTGCACGGAACGCTATCGTCAGGGGACATGCGCGCTCGGTCTTCCTCCTTCCTGGCTCTCTTCTTCCTGGCCTTCGGCTGCTCCGACAAGACGACCGCCGAGCCGGGCCCGACCGACGACGCGACCGCCGACAGCGACCCGACGGACGGCGCCACCGACACGCCGCCGGACACGGCGCCCGCCGACATCTGCGCGATGCTGGCGCTCGACAAGCGCCCGTTCGACGGGGGCAAGGGCGGTACGCTGCGGCACGAGCTCGCCGCCGACTTCACCGTCACCCACGTGGACGGGACCACGTGGAGCCTCGCCAAGGACTGGTCGGGCTGCGAGAGCTACCTGTTCATCCCGGACACGCTGAAGAAGTCGGCCAAGGACGCGGCCTCGATCTGGGAACGCGACCTCGACAAGCTCGTCGCCACCTCGCCGCTCGGGGTCCACTACTTCTTCTTCTCGCGCACCGCGCCCGACGCAGCCGCCGAGGCCTCGACCACGAAGATGGCCGAGAAGGTCACGGCCTTGCTCGCGACGCTGCCCGAGGACAAGGCCGCGCACTGGGCCAAGCACCTGCACGTGATCAAGGGCCGCCCGAGCAAGTTCGGCAACTGGCTCGACACGGTCGGTGGGACGGGCATCGGCAGTCAGGGCTTCGCGATCGATCGCTTCCAGCGGATCCGCGGCGTGGGCTCGTTCGCCGACGTCGCGCGCTACAAGACCGCCCTCGCCGACGCGGGCGTGTGGCCCTGGGAGACCAACCTCGCGTACGCGGCCCACGAGGCGCGCCTGTTCGACTTCGAGGCCGTCCGCGAGAAGAAGCTCGCCGCGGACAAGGCCACCGTGGTGGACGTCTACACGGGCGAGACCCTGCAGCAGTTCGACGAGAAGGAGGTCACCCTCCCCTCGGCCGCCGACATGGCGAAGTTCGACACCCTGGTGGTCGACATCGACTCGCGGTGTCCCGACGCGACCAAGCCGGAGTTCGGCAACTGCGGCGCGTGGGACTACATCGCCGATCTCAGCGTCTACGACTCCGCCGGCAAGGCCTGGGAGATGGCGCGCTTCATCACGACCTACCACCGCGAGTCGCGCTGGGTGGTGGACATCTCGCCGATGCTCGCCCTCCTGCAAGAAGGCGGGAAGAAGAAGCTCCGCTGGTCGTTCGCGCCGGAGTGGAACAAGCAGCCGACGGCCACGCGCCTCTCGCTACGCTTCTCGAATCAGGGCAAGGGCATGCGCCCCACCAAGGCCACCTACCTCTGGTCGGGCGGACCGTTCACCTCGAAGTACGACGACCTCCACCCCGCGCAGGACGTCCCCGTCCCCGCGACCGCGAAGAAGGTGGAGCTCTACGCGCTGGTGACCGGCCACGGCTCGGAGGCGGAGAGCTGCGCCGAGTTCTGCAACCACCAACACGAGATCACGGTCGGAGGCACGGCGTTCTTCAAGGAGTTCACCGCGCCCGAGGTCGCCAAGCAGAACGGCTGCGTGGGCGAGGCCAGCAAGGGCATGCCCCCGAACCAGGGCGGCACCTGGTGGTTCGGCCGCGGCGGCTGGTGCCCCGGGCAGCTGGTCGAGCCGTGGCTCGTCGACGTGACGAAGAACGCGAAGCCGGGCGAGACCGCGAAGGTCTCCTACAAGGGGCTCTTCAAGAAGGCGACGCCGCCCGACGCCGCCGGCAACATCCAGCTCTCGAGCTGGCTCGTGGTCTGGGAGTAGTCGTGAGGCCGGCCGCACCTGGAGCATCCGGGGTCGCCGCCCCAGCGCGCATCGCGTAGAACAGGCCCATGTCCCTCGGTCGCTGGAGCGGGCTCCTGATTCCATGCGCGTTCTCGTGCGCGGCCCTGTCGACGCCGGTGGTCGTCGAAGCGCCCCCGGTCGTGGGCCCGACGAAGGCCGGCGCCGTCGTCGCCGGTGTCGCCAGGCACGCAGTCTTCGCACCGCTCTTCGCTTCCTCCGCCGGACCTGCCCGTCAGGCGCCGGCGATCGAGGGCGCGGCGCCGACGTCCGCCGCGTCGCCGGCGCGGGTGGCGGTGCGCGGGCGGGCGGGCCTCTCGCTCTCGGTCCGGGCCACCGACCTGTCCCCGACGGCGGCCGAGGTGGTCGAAGGTCACGTCGTCTTCCCCGACGCCGCCCCGGCCACCGACGTCGTGTGGACCGGGAGCGCGAACGCGCTCGAGGAGCTCCGCGTCCTCCGTGACCCGCGGGCCGCGAGCCACGCCCGCTACCACGTCAGACCCGGCCCCGCCGTGGCCGCCGTCCGCGTGACCGCCGCGCCGGACGGCGACGAGGTCGAGGTGCTCGACGACAACGGCGTCGTGCGCCTCGCGAGCGCGCCGTTGTTCGCCGTCGACGCGACGGGAGCACGCCATCCAGTGCACGCGGAGCTCACCACGACGCCGGACGGGCTCCTCCTCGACACATGGCTCGATCCCGTGGGGCTCGCCTACCCGGTCGTGGTCGACCCGGCGTGGTCGGCGGTGCCCTCGATGGCGTCCGCGCGCGACAACCACGCGATCGCAGTGCTCGCCGGCGACGTCGTGCTCGTGACGGGAGGGAACGACACGACGGCGGCCAGCAACCACCTCGCGACCGCCGAGCTCTTCGACGCGAAGACCAAGACCTGGGCTGCGACCGCCGCCATGGCGCAGAAGCGCGCGAACCACACCGCCACCGTCCTGTCGAGCGGCAAGGTGCTCGTGGTCGGCGGGTTCGCCAACTCGTCCGGCGACGGGACCAAGTCCGCGGAGATCTACGACCCCGTCAAGAAGACGTGGGCCGCCGCCGCTCCGATGACCGTCGCGCGCGGTCGACACACCGCGACGCTGCTGCCCGGTGACAAGGTGCTGATCGTCGGCGGCACCGAGTTCACGCCGGGTGGCGAGACGAACACCGCCGAGGTCTACGATGCGGCCACCAACACGTGGGCGGCGGCGGGCGTCATGGCCACCTCGCGCCGCGATCACACGGCCACGCTGCTCGGCACTGGCAAGGTGCTCATCGCGGGCGGGCGCCGTGGGGCCGGCAACTTCCAGAGCGGCACGGAGCTGTACGACCCCGCGACCAAGGCGTGGGCCAACGCGGGCGCGATGGCGGTGAACCGCGCCCAGTTCGCGGCTGCGCTGCTCGGCGACGGCCGCGTACTCGTCAGCGGCGGCGTCGGCGTCGACGGTGCGAGCGCCATCGTCTACCACTCGGTCGCCGAGATCTACGACCCCGTCGGCAAGTCGTGGAAGGCGACCACGCCGATGGCCTCGCGGCGCATGAACCACGCGCTCGTGCCCCTCCTCGGCCAACGCGCGCTCGCGATCGGCGGCGAGGATGGTGCGGCGAAGACGCCGACCGTCGAGCTCTTCACGGTGGCCGCGGACCGCTTCGTCGCGTTCCCGGCGCTCGGCGCGGCGCGATCTCTCCACGGTGTGGGGCTCCTCTCCACCTCGGACATCCTCGTCGTCGGCGGCCGCACCACGGCCACCACCGCGACCGCGGAGCTGCTCACGTTCGGAAGGAACGGCGAGGCCTGCACCGACGGGGCCAAGGACTGTGCGTCCGGGCGCTGCGTCGACGGTGTCTGCTGCAACACCGCGTGCGACGGGCAGTGCGAGGCGTGCGACGTCGCCGCCAGCAAAGGGACGTGCTCGCCAGTGAAGGGCGCGCCCCACGGCCCCCGCGTCGCGTGCAGCGATGGTGCGGGCTCGGTGTGCCAGGCCAAGTCCTGCGACGGAGTCGAGCCCAAGTCCTGCGCGGCCTTCGCCGACGCCGCCGTCGTGTGCGCGGCCGCGTCCTGCGTGTCAGGCTCCGCGAAGCCGGAGGCCCGCTGCGACGGAAAGGGGGCGTGCGCTGGCGTCACCGCCACCTCGTGCGCGCCGTACGCTTGCGGGGGAGCCGCGTGCAAGACCAAGTGTACGGCCGACAGCGATTGCGCGGGCTCCAACGTGTGCGACCTCGCGAGCAGCACGTGCGTCTCGGCCGACTCGACCTGCACCGCCGACGGCCTGGCCTCGCAGCCCGTCGATCGCACCAAGCCGCCGAAGGAGTGCGCCCCGTACCGCTGCAACCCGAAGACCGGTGCCTGCTTCGATCGGTGTGACGGCTCCGACGCCTGCCAGCCGGGCCTCGCGTGCGACCTCTCGGGCGGCACGTGCGTCGCCGCCTCGGTCTCGGACGAAGGGGGTTGCGCTCTCGCGTCCCGAACCGGCCGTGCCCTGCCTGGCGCCGCCGCCTCGATTCTCCTCCTCGCCTCCGTCGTCGCCCGTCGTCGCCGTCGCCCCTGAGAGCCCCATGTTCGCCTCCTCCCGTATCCCGATGGGTCGTCTCGTCGTTCCCGTGCTCGTCGCCCTCACCGGCGCCTGCGCCAGCGCCCATGAGCCGTCCGAGCCGCCGCCGCCGTCGCCGTCGGCCGACGCCATCCTCGCCCACCTCGCCACGGTCCCCGCGTTCGCGGGTCACCTCGGTCAGGGAGGCGCCCGCCCTCTGGCTGGCGCGTGGACGACGGTGTCGCCCGAAGACCTCGACGTGACGGTCGTCGCGGGTGGCGCACACCTCGCGAGCGCGCTCGATCCCGACCTCGCCCTCACGGTGGCGCCCGAGCGCACGGGCGGCACCCCCGAGGTGCGCGGCGCGGCCACGGTCCTGCGCGACGCAGCGCCCGCGACGGACGTCGTGCTCGTGACCGAGCGAACACGCTTCGAGGAGGTGCGGCTCCTGCGCGGGCCCTCGGCAGCGACCACGACCCGCTACCGGCTCGTGCCGGGCAAGGCCATCGCATCGCTGCGCCTGGTCGACGGGCGCGTCGAGGCTGTCGACGCGTCCGGGCGGGTCCGCCTGGAGAGCGCGCCAGCCTTCGCCATCGACGCCAGGGGCGTCCGACGCGATCTCTCCGCGCGGCTCGACGTCTCGGGCGGCAACGCGACGCTCACGCTCACCCTCGATCCCACGGGCCTCGCCTACCCCATCGCCGTCGATCCGCTGTGGACCCTCGTGCCCGACCTGTCGGTGCCGCGTCACCTGCACGGCGCCGCGCCGATCGCCGGCGGAAAGGCCCTCGTGGCCGGCGGCATGAGCGCCGGGGCGCCGATCTCGCGCCTCATGACGGCGTTCGTCTTCGACGGCGCCACGCGCAAGTGGACGGCAGCGCCGAACATGTTCGGCCCGCAGGACTCGTTCCAGACGACCGTCCTGTCGAGCGGCAAGATCCTCACCAGCGGCGGGAACGACGGTGACCTGCCCAACCGCTCGGTCGACGTGTTCGACCCGGCGGTCGGCACCTGGAGCGACGGCGGCAGCCACGGCACGCCCTATCGGTGCGACGTGGTCTCGGCGCTGTCGGGAGACCGCGCGCTCTGCATCAGCGGCACCGACGCCTCAGGCTACGTCTGGACCCTGTCGACGAAGGCCTTCGTTCTGTCGGGGGCGCTCACCGTCGCCCATGCGGGCCACACCGCGACGACCGTCTCGGGCGATCGCGTGCTCGTCGTGGGGGGCGCCTCGAAGACGGTGGACCTCTGGGACCCGACCACCAAGACGTTCGGCGCGGGGGGCACGCTCGGCGCTGCGCGTCAGAACCACTCGGCGACCGTGCTGCCGTCGGGCAAGGTGCTCTTCGTCGGCGGCAGCGGGCTCTCCACCGCCGAGCTCTACGATCCTGACACCAAGACCTTCAGCCCCGCGGGCGCGATGTCGACGGTGCGCACCGGCCACCGTGCGGTGGTCTACGCCGGAAGCCGCCTGCTCGTGGTGGGCGGCGTGGACGGTGGGGGCGCGGTGCTCTCGACGACGGAGATCTACGATGGCGCCACCAACACGTGGGCGGTCGGCGCCCCCATGGCCACCGCACGCAAGGAGCACACCGCGACGGCGATCGGCAACGGTCGCGTCCTCGTGGTCGGCGGCACGGACGGCACCAAGTTCCTCTCGACTTCCGAGCTGTTCGAGGCGGTCGCCGACGGCGGCGCGTGCGCCAAGGCGACCGAGTGCGCGTCCGGCTTCTGCGTCGACGGCGTGTGCTGCAACGCGGCGTGCGGCGGCCAGTGCGAGGCGTGCGACGTCGCGGGGAGCGTCGGCACCTGCTCGCCAGTGAGCGGCGCGCCGCACGGCGCCCGCACCGCGTGCGTCGCCGCGGGCACCGGCGTCTGCGCGCGGATGTGCGACGGCAAGGACCGCACGAAGTGCAACTTCGCCACGACCACGGTCGAGTGCGCGGCGGCCAACTGCGCCGCGGGCACGGCCACCACGGCGAGCAACTGCGACGGTTCGGGGAGCTGCCCGACCCCGAAGAGCACGACCTGCGCGCCGTACGCCTGCGGCGGAGCCACGTGCAAGACGACGTGCGCCCTCGACGCCGACTGCGGTGGCGCGAACGTGTGCGACAAGCCCAGCGGCAAGTGCATCGCTGCGGTCGAGGCCAAGTGCTCGGCCGACGGCACTCGCTCCGAACCCACGGACGGCAGCCCGGCCACGGTGTGCTCGCCCTACCTCTGCGATCCGAGCAAGGGGCGCTGCGCCGAGCGCTGCGGTTCGAGCCGCGACTGCGCCGCGGGCTTCGCCTGCGACACGGGCACGGGTGTCTGCAACCCCACCGCGACCGACGGCGGCAACGACGGCGGCGGTTGTCAGACCGGCGCGCCTGTCTCCCCGGTCTCCGGGGTGGGTCTCGTGGCGGGCGCGCTCGCGGCGCTCGGCGGGCGCCTCCGACGGAGGGGGCGCTGAGTTTCGCGACGCCTCCGTGGCCAGGCCCCGCGTGTGCTCACTTCACCGTGATCGGGGTCTTCGTCGGCGAGTAGAGGTTGTCGACCTCGCCGTCCACGACGCGGAGCGAGTCGGTCGCGCTCGCGGCTGACAAGAGGTCGCGGTAGCTCGCCTGCGAGCCGTCCACGAGCTTGCCGAGGAAGCGGCCGAGCGCCCAGCCGCTGCGCCACGAGGGGGCCTCGAGGCCGTTGGTGATGAGCTCGAGGTTGCGCGTCGCGCCAGGCTTCAGGGGCAGGTAGTCCTTCTCGTAGTAGTTGTACGAGACGCAGCCGTCGATGAAGAGGATCTGGTAGCTCGAGGGGAAGTCGCTCGCCGAGAAGCGCGAGGGATCGAGCGGGCCGTAGCCGATGTACGAGTGCCCGTTGTAGACGAACACGTCGCTGTTCTTGATGGCGCGCTTGTGCGGGGCCGGGTCGCTCTCGGCGCCGAAGTACGTGGTGAGCTCGAGGGTGACCGTCTTCACGGCGTTGGCGCCGATCTTCACCTGGAGCGGCGCGCGGAACGTGAGCCAGTGGCGGCTGAGCTTCTTCGCCATCGCGACCTGCGCGTCGTGGCGCAGCGTGGTGGGCATGCCGGCCGGGAAGCCCGTGCCGTCGATCGTCCACTTCATCACGTCGGTGAAGGCGATGTTCGAGTAGGTCTTGCCGCCGACCGTGACCGACTTGAAGTCCTCGGCCGGCTCGATCGCCGCGAGCTGGAGGCCGGGGCGCACCGCGAACACCTCACGCAGCGTCTCCATCCACTCCGAGTAGCCGCTGTCGTCCGCGAGCTCCTTGTGCTCGTGGTCGAGGATGCCATTGACCAGGCTGATGACCAGCGTGTCCTTCTTGACGCCGCCCGAGTAGAGGCGGTCGTATTCGGGGTAGCTGTTGCCCTTGTTGGTCTGGTCGGCGCCGAGGCGCACGGTGATCGGCAGGTAGAGCCGGTCGACCTCGCTCTTCGGGATCTGACCCGCGGCGAGCTTGGCCCGGTCCGCGGCGATCTTCTTGCGCTCGGCGGCGATGGCCGTCTTGCAGCCGGACAGCGAGGGGTTGAACACGTACCAGAGCGAGGAGGCGAAATCGCGCGCCTCCGCGTCGTTGTCGGTGCACTCGGTGAGGATGCGCGCGCTCTGCGACGAGTAGTCCTTGCCGAGCAGCGCGAGCGAGAGCGAGGTGCGACGCGCCATCGACTTCGGCGCCACCGCGTTGTCCGTGTACGTGTACTGCACGCGGAGCATCGTCGTGACGGTGGTGCCGTCGACGACCTGCACCTTGGTCTTCACGAACGTGGCCGGGTCGACGTCCTTGAGCTCGCGGCTGTTGACGCCGACGTTGGCGGTGCGGAGCGCGCCGAAGGCCGACTGCGTCTGCTTGCGCACCACCGAGAGGATCTCGGAGTCGGTGGCGCCGTCGCGCACGTGCACGACGCCCTGGAAGGTGAGCTTGCGGGAGAGGGCCGACACGCTGGTGAGGTCGGCGTCCATGGCCGCCTCGTCGTCGGGCGACACGGGCCCCTCGGGCTCCACGGCGCAACCGACGAGGGCGAGACCGAGGACCGGGAGGAGGGAGAGGAGCTGCCGCATGTCGAAACCTTCTGGTTAGGGCCACTGTGTGGCGGGCAGCGGTTATGTAACCGCAGGTGGGATATTGGTCCACACCTTTCTTGGCAGGTCTGTCCGGTTTGTGCCTGTCATTTCGATGTGTCGCTCCGGATTGACCATTGGGGGAGGTCTGACTACAAGCTGCGACCTGAACGGCCCGGCGATTTCGCCGCCCCGAAAAGGGAGTCTCTCCATGACCAAGTTCTCGTTCCTCTCCGCCCTCGCTCTCCTCGCTCTGCCCGTCGTCGGCTGCGCTGTCTCGCCGGAAGGTGCGGACGACGTCGCCGAAGAGGCGGTCGGCTCCAGCGAAGGCGCGGCCTCGAGCACGCTGCCGGCTCCGGCCGACCCGAGCCAGCGCCTCTACTTCGGCAGCGCCGAGGGGGTCTACCTCACCGACGACCAGCCTCTCTCGAACTGGACCTTCGACGCCAGGGGCGGCAACGAGTTCAAGACCAGCGTCGCGGCCTACGCGGCCGACGGCACGATCGACACCACGCGCGGCGTGGGCTTCAAGCTCTATGGCCTCTCGCGCACGTGGTCCGGCAAGCTCGTGTGGACGCTGCTCCGCAAGGCGGACGGCCTCGGCTCCGCGGTGGTCACGTACACGGGCAGCGTGGCCCGCACGTACATGCTCACGGCGGCCTCGGGCGACAAGCCGCAGCAGCTGCAGGTGGGCCTCTCGTGCAAGGGCACCAACGAGAACTGCGAGCTCGCGCGCCAGCCCGGCGAGAGCTGCGGCGGGCGCACCGCCAAGCCGATGAAGTGTGACAAGGGCCTCTTCTGCCAGTTCCCCACCAACACCTGCGGCGCCGCCGACCAGCCCGGCACCTGCGTGAAGCCGGGCAAGATCTGCCCCGCCCTCTACAAGCCGGTGTGCGGCTGCAACGGCAAGACGTACTCCAACGCCTGCGCGGCCACCGCCGCCGGCGCGAGCATCAAGAGCAGCGGCGCCTGCTGCGCGGATCCGGCCAAGTGGACGGCCGACCCGCTCTTCACGCTCGACGGCGCCACGTTCAAGAGCGGCGCGCCGGTACTCGACCAGTACACCTACGCGTTCGACGCCGACGGCAACGTGCAGGCCACGCTCGACGTCTGCGTGCACACGATGTGCAAGGTCGCCATCCGCTTCAAGAAGGGCACGTTCCACTCGGAGGGTGCGACGACGACGTTCACCTACGAGGACGGCACGACGGCCACGTTCGAGGTGCAGAGCACCTGCGCCGGCGAGACGCGCATGGTCGGCAAGGACTGGGGCACCACGCTGACCGTCACCGCCGCCAAGTGATGCGGAGTACGCGCTCCTTCACTTGCGGAGGAGCGCGTAGGCCACGGCGCCCGCGATCAGCAGCGCGACGATCGCGAGCCACACGAGCTTCGAGGAGCCACCGCTCGGCATGGGCGGTGGCTGGATGCTCGGCGTGGGGCCCAAACGGAAGATCGTGAGCCCCTGGGCGCGGAACCACGCCTCCGCCTCGGCGAGGAACTCGTCGTAGGGCTCGCGCTGGAACGGGAGGTTCGCCTCGAAGCGGCGCTCGTGGAGCAGCTCGAGGCGATCGTACTCGCGGAGCTCCACCTCCTTCTCGCGCACCTTGAGCATGCCGAACACGATGGGCTGGCCCATCGCCTCCTTGGCCACGAGCCGCAGGGTCTGGTGGGCCTGCGCGCCGTCGAGGGTGGAGGCGGCCTCGGGCGCGAGCATGTCCGGCGCGAAGCCGCCGACCCGCGCGTGGCCGAACGCCTTCACGAAGTCGGTGGAGAGATCGTTGGCCTCGCGCGCGTAGCGGGTGAACAGCTCTTCCTTCGAGAGGCGCGCCATATGACCTCCATGGTAGCGAGTCGCACGTCGATCTCCCGTGTCGCCGCACCGGACGGACGCAGCGCGACCTTCGGTCAACGGCGGATCGACGGCTCGACGCTCTTCATCCCGAGGGTCGAACGGCGATTCTGGTCGTCTTGCACCTGGCCATCAGCCACTCGAGCGCTGCGTCCACGTCACGAGGGTCGGCGGCGGTGATGACGTAGCCGAGCGACGGGAAGACGCGCGTGTCCACGTACTCCGTGGGGACCGTGGCGAGCACGGATACCGAGGCTCGCTCGTGCTCGACGCTGATGGAGACGGACATCTCGTCCGGCAACGCCGTCGTGCTGATCTCGGCCGGACCGGCACCGAGCAGCGTGCGCAGGTCGTCGAGAGAGATGCCGCCGCGCCGCTCGAGCGATCCGTGGACCTTCGGAACGTACAAGATCGGCCACGGAGCGCGGGTCCACGGTGGGTGTCCTGCAGCGATGCTCTCTCTTCAGGGCCATGGAGTCCCTCCCACCGTCCCACCGACCGCGCGCGATCCGAGGATGGTACCTCCCATCGACGGCGGATGGACCGCGAGGCTGGGGCTTAATTCGGCCGCCGGGGCGACGACGAGACGTGCGCGAGCGGCAAGGGCGGCTAGGCTCCGTCGGATGTCCTCCTTGCACCTTCTTCTCTCCCGGTCCGGGGCTCGACTGCTCTCCACCGCCACCATCCTGGCCACCACTTCGTGGGTCGGCGCGGCGTCGGCCACCCTGGTCGACGCGACCAACTTCACCGAGACGGTGTTCGCCACGGTCCCCGTCGGCGGCTACGGCCCCACGACGATGGTGTGGGCGCCGGACGGCACCAACCGGCTCTTCTGGACCAAGCAGGACGGCACGATTCGCATCATCAAGAACGGCACGCCCCTGGCCACGCCGTTCGCCACGATGGCACCCATCCGGCCCGGCGGCGAGGAGGGCCTGCTCGGGCTCGCCTTCGATCCCAACTTCGTCGACAACCAGTTCGTCTACGCCTTCGTCACGACTTCGTACAACAAGGGCGAGATCCTCCGCTACCGCGCCACGGGCGACGTGGGGGTCGAGCGCACGGTCCTGATCACCGACCTTCCCCAGGGCGGCAATCACAACGGCGGGGGCATCGCGTTCGGGCCCGACGGCAAGCTCTACTGGGGCATCGGCGAGGCAAGCAACCTCGTCTCGCTGACCGACACGGTCACGCTCGCCTCGAAGATCGGGCGCATGAACCCCGACGGCACTGCGCCCAACGACAATCCGTTCTTCGACGGGTCTGGCCCCAACAACGACTACATCTGGGCGCGCGGCTTTCGCAACCCGTACACGATGACCTTCCAGCCGTCGACGGAGAAGCTGTGGGTCAACGTCGTCGGCAGCTACGCCGAGCAGATCTTCCTGGTGAACAAGGGCGATCATGCAGGTTACATCCGGGACACTGCAGCGACCGAGGGCTCGCAGGTCCCGCCGTACATCCAGCCCGCCCTCGACTACTGGGCGTACGAGGAGACGCGGACCATCGCGGCAACGGGCGTCGTGCGTTCGGGCGGCATCGTGACCGTCACGGTGACCTCGCCGCTCAAGAACTACAAGCCTGGGTGCCGCGTCCGCATCGCCGGCGTCACCAACGCGAGCTTCAACACCGCGGCGCCGCATCCGCCGATCCTCGACGTGTCGAGTCCCACCCAGTTCACGTTCGCCCAGGCCGGGCCCGACGCGACCTCGGGCGCGGGCTCGACCCGCGTCGAGGCGATCGGGCGGACCGTCCTCGGCGGGACGTTCTACGACGCCACCGCGTTTCCTGCCGCCTACCGCGGCAACTACTTCTGGGGCGACTTCGACAGCGGTCGCGTGATGCGAGCGACCATGGGTGGACCCAGCGCCAACAAGTTCGCCACGATCGATCCGTTCTCGACCGGCATCACGCGGTACATCGATGCGGCCGTCGGGCCCGACGGCGCGCTGTACTGGACGCGCTACGACGGGACGTTCTACCGGGTCGCCTACAAGCCGACGACGCAGGGGATCGTGCTGTCCAACCAGCACGTCCGCATGTCCGAGGGCGGGCGCGCGATCATCACCGCCAGCCTCGCGATGGCCCCGACCGGCCCGGTGACGGTGGCCGTCGCTCGGACCGCGGGCGACGCGGATCTCTCCGTGTCGGTCGGCGCTTCGCTCACGTTCGGCCCGGGCGACTGGAACGTCCCCAAGCCGATCACGTTCTCGGCCGCGGCCGACGGCGACTCCCTCGACGACACCGCGACCTTCACCGCCACCACCACCGGGGTGCCGTCGGAGACGGTCACCGTCCGCGCGACCGACAACACCAACCAGGGCCTCGTCGTCTCCACGACCGCGCTCACCGTCGACGAGGGGAGCAGCGGCACCTTCACCGTGGCGCTCGCGCGTGCGCCCGCCGCCCCGGTGACGGTGGTCGTCGCGCGCACGGATGGCGACGGCGACATCACCGTCGCCGGGGGCGCGAGCCTCGTCTTCACGGCCGCCAACTACGCCACGCCGCAGACGGTGACCGTGGCGGCCGCGACGGACCCCGACGGCACCGACGATGCCGCGACGCTCACCCTCAGCTCGGCCGGCATCGCGACGCGCACGGTCGCCGTCGTCGCCCGAGAGCCGAGCACCGGCGACGCTACGCCCGGCGACGCGACGACGGACGGTGCGGTCGACGCGTCGGTCGACGGGGCGGTCGACGAGACCGGCGATGCCAGCGTGGCCGACTCGGGTGAGGCGGGCGATCCGGTGGCCGGCCCCGAGCCCACCTCGGGGTGCGGCTGTGAGACCGCGGGCTCGTCCGGGGCGTCGAGCGGCCTCGCGTTCGGCGTCGCGATGACGGCCTTCCTCGCGCACGCAGGCCGGCGCCGAAGGTCGAGCGCGCGGTAGAGCACGCCATCTCTCGCGACGCGTGCACGACGTGCAGGCAGCGCGAGTTCGCGCCCCTCGAACCACCGCGGGATGCGCGGTGGCATGGGGCATGCGTCGCGGCAGGAGAGGTCCCATGAACACCCATCCTGCCCGTTGGGCGCTCGCCGTGGCGCTCGCGATCGGTGTAGCCAGTCCGCCTGCCGTGGCCGAGACGGAGAAGAAGATCGTCGCCCCTGCCGGGCCCACCGTCACCAAGAAGGTGCTGTCGTTCGGCCTGGCTGGCGTGGCCTTCGGTCAGAACCTCAAGGACCTCACCGACGCCGTGGGCAGGCTCCTCGACGAGGACTACAAGCCGCTCTACGCGAAGGTGTCGCCCGGCGTGAAGATGAAGCAGCTCGACGCCGCCCTGGCCGAGGAGAAGGCGGCCTTCACGCGCAGCCTGGTCAAGTACGAGGGCCTGACGATCGACACCGGCCCGCTCAAGGGCGAGCACGGCCACAACACCAACGAGGCGAAGCTCCTGCTCACCCGGAAGGGGACCACGCACCACTTCTTCCTCATCCACGGCAAGCTGTGGAAGGTCATCAACGAGCAGCGCCTCGGCGAGAAGGAGCCCGCCGGTGCGTCCTTCGGCGACGCCGTGCAGAAGCTCACGAAGGACCTCGGGGCGGGACGAGCGCGTCCTGCGGACCCGACCAAGGGGCTGCCGTTCGCGGAGGTCGACTGGAGAGACACCACGACGCACCTCCGCGCGATGGACCGGGGGCCGATCCTCGCGCTCGCGTACGAGGAGCTCGCCACGCTCGACAACATCGTCCAGCTCCGCGCGCAGAAGGGGTTCGTCAAGTAGGGGCCGCGATGGCCTACTACCGGCGCGCGCGGAACAGGAACCTGGAGAAGAGGACGCGGTTGCGCGCGACGACGAGGTATCCGAGCTCGACGAACCAGATGAACGGGACCCACGAGAGCACGCGCGCCACCCGGTGGTAGCCGACCTGCCCGAGCGCGAACATCGCGGCGCGACCGGCCCGGAGGGTCGGCCCTTCGCCGTGCACGGGCAGGACGTGGATCGCGCGCACGCAGGCAGCACGCAGCGCCTCCGTCATCGGCGGAGAGGGCGCCTCCTGGTACGGGACGATCTCGAGTCGCCCAAAAGTGTCCTTCTGCCTGACCCAGGCAGTGACGCGGCGTCAGAAACCTCAGTCGCCGTCCCAGAACAGATAGTGTCTCACCGGTCGATTGGACGACGGACCGAGTCGCGTTGGCAAGCGGTACGATGACCCGGTGATCGACCGCGTCGCTCCGACCCGCCGCCCCGACCGCGCCGCCGACGGTGAGCAGCGATGGCGCAACCTCCTGTTCCTCCACTGGGCGTTCCCGGTCGAGGCCGTGCGTCCGCTCGTGCCCGCGGCGCTCGAGCTCGACCTGTACGACGGCACGCTCTACGTCGGGGTCGTGCCGTTCGTCATGGAGCAGGTGCGGCCAACGTGGCTGCCACGGTTCGCGAGCTTCGACTTCCTCGAGACCAACGTGCGCACCTACGTCACCCACCGCGGCGAGCCCGGCGTGTACTTCCTCTCGCTCGAGGCCGCGTCGTCGCTGGCGTGCATGGCCGCGCGCGCCACCTTCGGCCTGCCGTACTTCTGGGCTCGGATGCGGCGCGTCGAGCGCGACGGCGTGGTCGACTACGAGACCGAGCGGCGGCTCGGTGGCCCCGCCCGCAGCGCGTTCCGCTACCGCCCGGGACCCGAGCTCGGACCGAGCGAGGTCGGCTCGCTGCAGCACTTCCTCGTCGAGCGCTACCTGCTGTTCGTCGAGAAGGGCGGCGCGATCCACCGCGGCCAGGTGCACCACCCTCCGTATCCCGTGCGCGGCGCCACGGTGCTCTCGGTGGAGGACGGGCTCCTCGGACGCGCGGGCCTACCCCCGCCGACCACACCCCCCGCGCTCGCGCACTACTCGGACGGGGTCGACGTCGAGGTGTTCGGGCTCGAGGTGCGCTGAGGTCGCGCCCGCCGCCCGGTCGATTCGGCGCTGCGCGCGAGACTCACTTCGTCGACGCCGCGCCCACCTTCGTCGGACCGAACCCGAGCCACCACAGGAAGTACGGCGGCACCACCAGCAGCACGAGCGCGAACGTGAGCGTGCCGACGATCCACCCCACCAGCACCGCGAGCGCGAACAGCGCATGGTCGCCGGCCGTGGGCCGGTGCTCCTCCACCTCCGGGAACGCGCACAGCCGACGGGCCTCGCCGACCGTGCCGTCGAGGAGCGCGTCGAGGTCCTTGTCGTAGAGCGAGGTCGTGCGCCTCCCGCGGACGAACGCGCGGAAGGTCCGCCTCGGCATCAGCATCGCCCCCGCCCACAGCCCGCCGAGGTTGAGCTGCCACGCGGCGATCATGTCGCGACACCCCGCGCCGATCTCCCACGCCGAGATCTCGAGCTCGCCGCGGAAGTCGGTGCGGTAGCCGGTGAGGATGTGGTGCAGGTCGTGGAACCGCACGGCCCGGACCCGCGCGGGGGTGTTGGGGAACGGGAACGGGATCGAGCCGAGCTTGAAGTCGACCCACGGAGAGCCGTAGCCACCGTCGTCCCCGAAGCCGTTCTCCGCGAAGTACCGCGCCCGCGCCGACCGCATCGTCTCTTGCTCCATCGCCACCTCCATTATGACCGTAGTCAGCATTGAGTCCACTCAGTCTGCTGTCAAGGGGCTGGACAGCCGTGAA
>JAEUKC010000041.1:0-8179 GCA_016794445.1 Myxococcales bacterium | reverse complement strand
GCCCCGAGCAGCGCGGTGAGGGCTCCGGTGACGTTGCCGAGCGTCTTGCTGATCTCCTTCATGTCCTGGACCATGAAGTCGTCCTGCTGCGCGGCCGCGAGGTGCCGCCGCTCGCGCATCAGGAGCGAGATCTGCTCCTTGGCCTTGGTGGTCGCCTTGTCGCTCACCGCGCTCACGAAGATCGTGTTCACGTCGGTGTTGCCGGCGATGCGCCGGTGGAACGCGCTCAGCGGCATCACGAGGAAGTCGTCCTGATCGGAGCCGAACGTGGACTGCCCCTTCGAGGACAGCACCCCGACCACCGTGCACGGCACCGCCCCCACCCGCAGCGTGGCGCCGATCGGGTCCTGCGGCCCGAACAGCTCCTTGCGCACCGTCGCGCCGAGGATGCACACCGGCGTGCCCCCCTGCAGCTGCGCGTCGGAGAAGCTCTGCCCGAGGGCCATCGTGAACCCGCGCACCGCGAAGTACTCGTTGGTCGTGCCGGTGACGCCGGTGTTGTAGTTCTTGTTGCCGTACACCACGAGCGCGCTGCGCCCCGAGGTGGGCGCGACCTTGCTCACCGCCGCCACCTCGCGCTCGATCGCGCGGGCGTCGTCGAGCTTGAGCGGAGAGGCCGCGCCGCTGGTCGGCCCGCGCCGCTCCGCGCCCGGCATCACGATGAGCAGGTTGGTGCCCATGCTGGCGATGTCGGCCGTGATCTTCGCCGTGGCCCCGCGGCCCAGCGTGACCATGGCGATGACCGAGCCGACCCCGATGACGATGCCGAGTGTGGTCAAGATCGAGCGCATGGTGTTGCGCCGGATCTCCCGGATCGCCATGAGGATGGTCGCCCAGATCACGGGCGCCCCTTGCTGTCGCTCTCGACGACCCCGTCCTTGAACAGGACGGTGCGCGTCGTGTACTCGGCCATGTCCGGCTCATGAGTGACCATGACGATGGTGATCTTGCGGGTGCGGTTCAGGTCGACGAGCAGGTTCATGATGTCGACCTTGCGCGCCGAGTCGAGGTTGCCCGTGGGCTCGTCGGCGAGCAGCATCTGGGGCTCGGTGACGATGGCGCGGGCGATCGCGACGCGCTGCTGTTGCCCGCCCGAGAGCTCGGCCGGCGTGTGCCTGGCGCGCGACTCGAGCCCCACGTCGCTGAGCGCCTGCATGGCCCGCGCGCGCCGCTCGCTCGCGGACACGCCGCGGTAGATCAGAGGCAGCTCCACGTTCTCGACCGCGGTCGTGCGGGCGAGCAGGTTGTAGCTCTGGAAGACGAACCCGAGGTAGTGCTTGCGCAGCAGCGCGAGCTGGTCGAGGTCGAGCGAGCCGACGTCCACGCCGCGGAACAGGTAGGCCCCGCTCGTCGGCTGGTCGAGGCACCCGACCACGTTGAGGCAGGTGGATTTCCCCGAGCCGCTCGCCCCCATCACCGCCACGAACTCGCCGTCGTCGATGCGCAGGTTCGCCCCCGCGAGCGCGCGCACCTCGGACTCACCCTGGCCGTAGACCTTGGTGACGTCGCGCAGCTCGACCAGCGGCGGACCGCTCAAGGCTGCTCCTTCACGTCGACCAGCACCTCGGTGCCGGGCTTCAGATCGCCCGAGACGATCTCGGTGACGAGGCCGTCGGAGACGCCCGTCTTCACCTCGACGGCGACCGGGGTCTTGCCCGAGAGCACCCACACGCGCTTCTTCGGATCGCCGACCGTGGCCTTCTTCTCCTGCGTCGGCGGGCCGGTGGTGGGCGGCGTGAAGCGGAGCGCCGCGTTGGGCACGACGAGCACGTCCTTCCGGGTCTCGGCGACGATGGTGGCGTTGCAGGTCATGCCCGGGCGGAGCAGGCGCTCGGCGTTGTCGACCAGGAGGAGGCCCTGGTAGGTCACCACGTTGGAGGTGGTCTTCGGGTCGTTGCCGAGGCTCTGCACGCTCGAGGGGAACTTGCGCTCCGGGTAGGCCTCGACGGTGAAGAACGCCGTCGCGCCCGGCTGGACCCGACCCACGTCGGCCTCGTCGATCGCGGCCTTCACGCGCATGCGGGTGAGGTCCTCGGCGAGCCGGAACAGCACCGGCGTCGTGAACCCGGCGGTCACCGTCTGCCCGAGCTCGACGAGCCGCGCGAGGACGACGCCGTCGATCGGCGAGTAGATGGTCGCCTTGTCGAGCCGGGACTTGGCCGACTTGAGCGACGCGCGCGCGAGCGAGCCGCCGGCCACCGCGCTCGCGAGCGTGGCGTCGGCGCGCATCTTGTTGGCGTTGGCGCTGTCGAGATCCGACTGACCGAGGAGCCCCTGGGCGTGGAGCTTCTTGCTGCGCTCGAGGGCGAGGCCCGCCTCGATCAAGGTGGCCTTGGCCTGCAGCATCGTCGCGTCGGCGGAGGCGACCTGCGCGACCGCCTGGGAGTGCGCGGCCTGCAGCTGCTCGGGGTCGATGACCGCGAGGATCTGCCCCTTCTTGACCTTGTCGTTCTCCTTGGCCTTGAGCTCGAGGATCCGCCCCGTGACCTCGGCGCCGACGTCCACCGTGGTCACCGCCTCGAGGGTGCCCGTGGCCGTGACGGTCACCTGCACGTCCGCCTTGTGCGCGGGCTCGCTCAGGAACGTGGGGCCCTGCGCGGCCGCGCGGGCCCGGTAGGCGCGGACGCCAAAGATCGCCGCGACGAGAAGCAGCGCGGGGATGACGATCCGCAGCACGCGCCCCCACGTCGACCGGCCATGGGCACCAATCGTCCGCTTCACGGCGAGGGTCGCGGGGTCGATGGGCTCGGTCTCGGCCATGTCGGACATGGGATGCCAAATCCACGGCAGCGCGGCGATGGCAGGGGTTGCCAACACTTGTAACAAATGTTACACACCGGGACGGAGGTGCTCGATGGCCAGAGCGGTCGTGCTGGGTGGCGGTGGTGGGATCGGTCGCGTCGCGGCGCGCGCGCTCGCGTGCGTCGAGGGCGACACGAGCCAGATCTTCGACGAGATCGTCGTCGCCGATCTGCGGCTCGACGTGGCCGAGCACGTCGTGCGCGAGCTCGGCTCACCTCGCGCACGGGCGATCCAGGTGGACGCGACCTCGCCGGCCTCGCTCGCCTCGGCGCTCGCGGGCGCGCGCGTCGCGATCGGCTGCATCGGCCCGTTCTATCGCTTCGGTCTCCCCGTGCTCGAGGCCGCCATCGCGGCGAAGGTCGACTACGCCGACGTGTGCGACGACCTCGCGCCGACGAGGCAGATGCTCGAGCTCGACGGTCGCGCGCGCGAGGCCGGCATCACCGCCATCGTGGGCATGGGCAACAGCCCGGGCCTCGCCAACGTGTTCGTGCGCCTGTGCGCCGACCAGCTGCTCGACGCCGTCAAGTCGGTGGACATCTACCACGTGCACGGCGGCGAGCCCGACGAGGGCCCGGCCGTGCTGAAGCATCGCATCCACGCGATGACCAACGACGTGCCATTGTTCCTCGACGGCAAGATGACGAGCGTGCGTCAGCTCGACGCCTCCGGGGAGGCCCACGTCCACGAGGAGGACTTCCGCGGCGTCGGTCGCATGCCGGTCTACCCCTACCCGCACCCCGAGACGATCACGCTGCCCCAGCACATCCCGGGGCTCGAGCGCGCGACCAACATGGGCGTGGTCTACCCGCTCTCGTACTTCCACCTCACGCAGGCCCTGGTCCGCGCCGGCGCGGCCTCCGAGGTGCCGCTGCGCGTGCACGACCACGACGTGGTACCGCTCGAGTTCATGGTGGCCCACGTCCTCCGCGAACGGCCGCGTCTCCTGCGAGAGGCGGGCGTCACCGGGCCGGGCGGCTGCCTCAAGGTCGTGGTGGGCGGGCTCCGTCGCGGAGAGCCCACGCGCTACGAGCTCTCCGTCGCGTCGAAGGGCGCGGGCGCGGGCGAGGGCACGGGCATCCCCGCCGCCGTCGGCGCGCTGCTCGCGCGGCGCGGCGCGGTGAAGGGCAAGGGCGTGCTCCCCCCCGAGGCCGCCGTCGAGCCGCTCGACGTGTTGGGGGTCGCGATGCAGATCGTCGACCGGCTCGGCGTCGGCGGTGGCGACACGCTCGTCGTCGAGAAGATCGACGCCCGCGGTGAGCGGACCGTCGTACCCATCGGCTGGAGCGGAGGACCGGACGGGGACGGTCCGGGAGCGACGAAGCAAATCGGCTTCACGTCGAGAGCGTCCTGAGTGCCGCTGTTCGTCGGCCACGACGTCGGGACGAGCGGCACCAAGTCGGTGCTGCTCGACGAGTTGGGGCGGGTGCGCGCGACGGCCCTCGCGCCGCACGAGCTCTCGCTGCCGGCGCCGGGCCTCGCCGAGCAGGATCCGGAGGAGTGGCTCCGCGCCGCGGGCGAGACCACGCGGGCGCTGCTCGCGGAGGCGGGCGCGCGCCCCGAGCAGGTGGCCGCCGTCGCCTTCGCCGGGCAGATGCTCACCCTCGTGCCGCTCGACGCGGAGGGCCGCGCCACGCGGCGCGCGATCATGTGGATGGACGACCGCGCCGAGGCGGAGGCGCGGCGCATCGTGCGTCGGTTCGGGGGCGAGCGCGTGCTCCGCTTCCTCGCGGGGGCCACGCCCACCGGTAAAGACCTCGTCGCCAAGGTCGCGTGGCTCCGTGACCACGAGCCGAGCACGTTCGCGCGGACGCGCTGGCTCGGCGACGCCACGAGCTTCCTCGTCGCCCGCACCACCGGTCGGATCGGCCTCGATCCGACCGCCGCGGCGGCCACGGGTCTGCTCGATCTGCGCACCCGCGAGGTGGCGCGGGTGCTCGCGCGCCTCGCCAGCTTCCCGCTCGCGTGGATGCCCGCGATCACGCCGAGCACGCAGGTCGCGGGCGCGCTCCACGCCGAAGGCGCCGCCGCGCTCGGGCTCCCGGTCGGGACCCGCGTCGCGACGGGGCTCGCGGACATCCCGGCGATGGCGCTCGGCACGGGCGCGACGCGGGCCTTCGACACGCACCTCTATCTCGGCACCTCGGCGTGGGTCGCGCGCACGACCGCGGAGCCGAGGCCGGTCCCGCGGTGCGGCGTGGCCGCGATCCCGTCCGGCGACGTCGCCGGCTGCCTCGCGGTCGGCGAGTCGGAGTCGGCGGGGGCGAGCCGCGCGTGGGCCGAGCGGCTGCTCGGGCTCCCGCCGCGGGCGTTCGACGATCTCGCGGCGACCTCGAACGCGGGCGCGCGCGGCCTCCTGTTCGCGCCGTGGCTCTACGGCGAGCGCGCCCCGTTCCCCGACGCCACGCTGCGCGGCGGCTTCGTGAACCTGGCGCTCGAGCACACCCCGGCCGACCTCGCGCGCGCCGTGCTGGAGGGCGTGGCGCTCAACCTCCGCTGCATCCTCGAGACCCTCGAGCCCACCGACCTGACGACCCTGAAGGTCGCCGGGGGGGGCGCCCAGAGCGACCTGTGGCTGCAGATCGTGGCCGACGTCACCGGCCGTCGACTCGCGCGCATCGCGCGCCCGCGGTTCGCCGGGGCGAGGGGCGCCGCGCTCGTGGCCGCTGTGGCCACCTCCACGGTGAAGTCGGTCTCCCACCTCGCCAGCCTGGTCGAGGTCGAGCGCGAGTTCGTCCCCCGGAGCGAGCACCGCTCGATCTACGATGCCTCGGTGCGCGCGCTCCGCTCCCTCCCCGGCCCGCTCTCCCGCGCCGGCGCGCTCGTCCGGGGCCGCGCCTGACCGCGACGCGGCGAGCGCCGGCGCGGACCGAGCGCGCCGAGGAGCGCAAGCGCTCGGTGCTCGAGGCCACGCTACGCCTGCTCGCGCGCGAGGGCCCCCGCGGGGTCACGCACCGGGCGGTCGCAGCTGAAGCGGGCACGTCGCTGCGCGCCACGACCTACTACTTCGACTCCCGAGCCGCGCTGCTGCGCGAGGCGCTCCTCCACTACGCGTCCACCTCGATGGAGCGGTTCGCCCGTGTCATCGCCACCCCGTCCGACGCGCCGCGCGCGCCCCTGGACGAGGCCGCCGACCGCCTGGCCGCGGTGGTGATGAGCGACCTCGAGGAGGACCGGGCGGGGCTCGTGGCCGAGCTCGAGCTCTGCCTCGAGATCGGGCGCGATCCGGAGCTCGAGGCCACCTACGCGACCTGGGAGCGCGGGCTGCTCGAGGCGCTCGAGGCCTACGCCACCGTCCTCGGCACGCACGCGCCGGAGCGCGACGCGCGGCTCGTGCTCGCGACGCTGCGGGGTCTCGAGATCGAGGCGCTGGTGCGGCCCTCGCGCGCGCCTTCGCGGGCCGATCTGCGGGCCACCTTCCGCGCGCTCCTCGGCTCACTGGTCCGCGCCGACCGCTGACGGACCGAGCCCTACCTCTCCCCAGCGGAGCACCACGGCCGCGGCGCTGGCGACGCTACCGACCGAGTACGCCATCACGAGATCGCCGCGACGCAGCCGCCCCTCGCTCGCCGCGAGGTGCAGCGCGGTCGGCCACAGCGCCGGACCGACGTTGGCGTAGCGCGGGTAGGTGTCGACGACGCGCTCGCGCGGGACGCCGAGCTTCCGCGCGAAGAACGAGGCGAACCAGGCCGTCGGCGAGTTGCAGACGAACACCGCGATGTCCGAGAGCGAGACCCCCGCCGCGCGGGCCGCGCCCCGGCAGCACTCGTCGACGGTCTTCTCCGCGGAGTCACGCAGCGCCTCGCGCGCCGCCGGGAACGTCAACATCCGCATCACGGGACGCCCCTCCTCGACGGCCAGCGCGTAGGCGAGCGCGTCGCACGTCTCGGCGGTGTGCACGTTGTGGAACCCGAGGAGGCCGGCGTCGTCGGTGCTCCGCTCGAGCACGAACGCCGCGGCCGCGTCGCCGATGGTGAACGAGAGCGAGTCGTCGGGGCGCGTGACCCGCGAGTACACGCAGCTCGTCACCACGAGCACGCGCGCGTAGCGTCCGGCCACGAGGAGGGCGCTCGCCACGTCGAGCCCGACGAGCGCGCTCGAGCACGCGCTCTCCACGTTGAACGCCGCGCCGCCGAGGCCGAGCGCGCGGGCGAGGTAGGCCGCGTTGCCGATCCCCGGCTGATCGGAGGGGAACGCGCACGAGATCAGGAGATCGACGTCGGCCGCGACGAGACCCGCCGCGGCGAGCGCGGCGCGGGCGCTCGGCAGCTCGATGGCGCTGGCTGGCTCGTCGGGGCGGAGCACGCGTCGCTCGACGGTCCCGCGGAACGGGTCCTCGAGGTAGGGCAGCATCTCTTGCTCGAAGATCGTCAGCGTCCCGGCGCGCTCGACGCTGAACACCCGGCCGAGGGCCCGCTGCTCACGGGTCGCGAGCAATCCGGGGTGGTGGGTCTTCCAGAAGTCGTTGGTGCGAACGGTCTCGGGTACGGCGATCGCGAGGGAACGGAGGTTCGCGCGAAGCATCCACGCCCTAGACAAGCACGATTCCCGGCCGATTCCTCCCCCGGTCGCGGGTCGTCTGGGCTCTTCGTCGAGGCCATCCCCGTCATCCGAGGCCACATCGGCACCCTCCTCCTACGTCGGCCCCTGGGCCGGCTCTGCAACACGGGGTTGCGTCCGGGACGGGGTTCGCTCCGCTCGCGCCGTGTTCAACTGAGGGTCGAGCCTTAACCTTTGTCAACGATGGGTCGCTGATCACGGAAGGTAGTCGCTTGGACCAAGACGCCGATCTGAACGCCAGGATCGCGCAGCCCCTCGCTCGGTGGATCCTGGAGACGAAGGGCGAAGCCGCGCTCGCGTCGATGACCAACGCGGCGGGCCTCCAGCCTGTCGATCTCGACGGGCGCAGCCGCTGGATCTCCGTCGAGCAGCTCGAGTCGATCCTCTCGCACGCGCGCGCCCACTGCGCCGACGACGCCGAGTTCCGCCGCGCGTGTGCCTACAAGCTGCTCGAGTCCTACGGCGCGATGCGCTTCATGTTGTGGGCCACCTCGCCCCAGCGCGTGTTCGAGATGGCCGCCAAGACGATGCACCTCGTCTCCACGGTGAGCCGCTGCGAGGTGCTCGAGTCGCAGCGCAACGTGTTCGTGGGCCGCTACGTGAGCGCCAAGCCCGAGGGACGGCTCGTCTGCCTCTCCCGCCAGGCGCAGATGGCGGCCATGCCGACCATCTGGGGCCTGCGGCCAGTACCCGAGGGGTGCATCGGCGAGGACCGTTGCACCGTACGTTGCACCCACCACCCCGATCGGCTCCCCGGGCTCGCAGGCCTCGAGCGCGTCCGCGACGTCGGCGAGCCCGTCGTCATCGGTGTCGGAGG
>JAEUKC010000020.1:0-37517 GCA_016794445.1 Myxococcales bacterium | reverse complement strand
CGGGCGCGCGCGACCGTGCCGTCGGTGAGGCCGATGAAGTCGAGGAAGTCGACGTCGGGCGCGTGGTACGGCGTCGAGCCCATGTCCTGGAACGCGACGAGCCCGCCCGCGCGCTCGTGGCGGGTGATGAACTTGCCGAGGTCGGGGTGGTAGGTGCCCGCGAGGTCGGCGTGGCCGTTGAACCCGTTGAGCTCCTTGTAGGTGAACTGGAAGCTGTTCCAGCCGGCGAACGCCACGAGCGCCCAGCCGGCCGCCGCCGGCACGAGGCCCTCGCGCTTGATCAGTACCCCCACCGCGTCGAGCAGGTTGCGCAGTCCGAGGCCCGCGAGGATCAGGAGGAACGGCAGCGCGGGCAGGTAGAGCCGGAACCACTGCATCTCGTCGACGCCGACCTTCACGAGGAACACCATGAAGGCGACCGCGATGGTCAGCGCCACGAGCTTCTCGATCATCCGCTTCTTGGTCATGAAGGCGAACGGGACGAGCACGACCACGTAGCCGAGGTCGTTGAACAGGAACATCTCGTGGAGCTGGTTGAGCCCCTCGCGCCAGATGAGGTCGCTCTTGCCCGTCTTCGCGTAGAACGTGTTGGGCAGGAGCGCGTGGTAGTAGCGGTAGCGGAAGAAGTGGAACGCGCCGGTGAGGCCGATGAGCACGAGCGCGTAGACCACGCCGCGCTTCGGGAGCCTGCGGGCCTTGATGGCGTCCCACACGAGCGGCAGGCCGAGGATGGCGCCGATCATGTGCAGCTCGGGGCGGGTCATCGCGGCGAGCGCGGCGAGCAGGCCGGCGTAGGCGCCGAGCTTCACCGCGCGCGCGTCGTCCTCCTCCTCGCGCGCCTTGAAAAGGAACCACGCGGCGGCGAGCGGCAGGAGGCCGGCGAGGCACTGCTCGAGGCCGCTCTTGGCCCAGAGCACCCACGAGCTCGAGGTGGCGAGCCACATGGCGGCCCACAGCTGCGTCAGCTCCTTGCGCTCGCGATCCAGGCGGATCGTGTGGAAGGTCATGAGCACGATCACGCCGATCGAGATCAGCGTGCCGAGCACCTCGCACACCTGGAACAGGTCCCACCCGAGGGCCTCGAAGGGCACGAGCAGCAGGGTCCAGAGGAAGTTGGTGTAGCCCTCGAGCCGCTCGCCCGGGTTGAACGTGAGGCCGTGGCCCTTGACGAAGTTGTGCGCGTACCGGAACGAGATGTACGCGTCGTCCTTCACGAACTCGAGCACCACGAGGATGCCGAGCACGAGCACGAGCGAGGGCACCGCGAACGCGCCCCAGCGCACCTCGACGGGGATCGGCGAGGTCTCGTCGTCGGGCTTCTCGTCCACCCGCCGGCTCAGGAACACCGCGGCGATCGCGGCCGCGAGGAGCCCCGCGGCCCAGCCGTACCAGGGCTCGAGGATCTGGGAGAGGATGCGGCGCTTGAGGCCGCTCGACGACGTGGTGACGGGCTCCGGCATCGCCGTGCCGCTCGGCTCGATGGCGACCGTGGCGATCTGCAGGCGGTGGTCGACGGACTTGGGATCGACGACCTCGTAGCGGGCGCCGGTGCCGCGGTTCCAGAGCCCGGAGAAGACGCGGAACTTGGTCGGTCGGCAGCTCGCCGGCACGGGGATCTCGACCTTGTGCACCACCGGCCCTGCGGTCCACGTGCCCGCGAGCAGCCCCGGGGGCGCCGGGCGGTCGTGGATGATGCGGCAGTTGCGCTCGGCGCCCTCGCCCGTGGCCTCGATGTGCAGGAACACCCAGGTCTCCGGGTCGAGCCCCTGGGGGGTGCTGAACGTGAGCTCGACGGGCAACGTGCCGCCGAGCGGCGCGCTGTCCGGCATGCGCAGCGCCTCGAGCTGGATGCCCTTCTCGAGGCGTACGCCGCCGCGACTCTTCACGAGGAGCGCGCCGTAGATCAGCACCACGGGCAGGATCACGAGGGCGAGCCGCCCACGGGTGGTCGCGAGGAAGCGAAGGAGCGCCGACATCAGGCCCCCTGACTCGCTCCGATCAGGCCGCGAATCAAGCGATCAGGTAGCCGATCGCCGCGCTCTCGTCGGTGAACACCTGGGGGGTCGCCCTCCCCTGGCGCGACGAGGGGGGTGCTCCCCCTTCGGGGCGGGAGTCGGGGCGGGAGTCGGGGCTCTTGGCCAGCCGGTCGACCTGCAGCTTGCCGGTGAGGTTCTTGACCAGCACCGCAACCCGGCGAAACCCCGAGAAGATCTGGGGAGCGTGGCGGATCACCACCGCCTCGAAGTCCGGGTCGTTGCGCGAGGGGGCTTGTCGCAGATCATGGAGCAGGACGAGCGTCGATCGGGGGTCGGGCCAGGGGAGCGCGGCGAGGGTCGCGTGGGCGCGCTCGCACTCCACGAGGTCGACGAACGGCTCGGTGGTCCGGGCGATCCGGGCGAGCTTCATGCGCGGCTCGAGCTCGGCGCGGAACCATCGATCGAGGTGGACCCTCGTGATCAAGGGCGACCCGACGCGTCGATCCCGACCAGCTGCTGCTCGGCGTCGATGCCCTTGAGGCTCGCCGTGAATCGCCGCAGCGGCCGCGCGCCGACCTTGGCCCGCACGCCCTCGTGGTCGAGCATGGCCTCGGTCACGACGACCTCGCTCCCCTTGGCCTGCGCCTGCAGGCGCGCGGAGAGGTTGACCGTGGTGCCGAAGAAGTCGAGGCGATCGTTGGCCCGCACGGCGAGGCACGGGCCCTCGTGCAGCCCGATCTTGACGGAGAGGCCGAGCCCGCCGTGCGCGCGCTCGCACTCCCGCACCATGGCGTACGCGGCGTCGAGGGCGGCGGCGGGCGAGGCGAAGGTGGCCATGACCGCGTCGCCCATCGTCTTGACGATCGCCCCCTCGGCCTCCGCGACCGCGCGGGTCATGTCGCGGAAGTGCTCGCCGACGATCGCGTATGCGCGGGCGTCGCCGACCCGCTGGTAGAGCGCGGTCGACCCGGTGAGATCGCTGAACAGGACGGTCATGGTGGAGACCGTGAGCTCGACGCCGGAGGCCGGGGCCTCGGTGGCGAACAGATCGAGGAAATCCGGGAACGTGGCGATCACGCTGCCGAGCACGATGTCGGCGTTCCAGCCGGTGCGCTCGAGCAGCACCGTCTCGGCGCGGTCGCTCTCGTTGTGCAGCTCGATCCGTGCATCGCCGTTCTCGGCCACCCCGGAGGCCTCCGCGACGAGCTCTTCTCCGAACGCGATGCGCACGCGCTCGGGCTGGCGCTCGCCGACGAGGAACTGGCCGCGGCGCCGCTTGCGCAGCGTGCGCACCAGCATGATCCCGGGCGGCAGCTCCGCGGGGAGCGTGACCGTCTGACCCGGCTCCAAGCTGAGCTGCGCGAAGACGTGCGGCCGGAACCACGGCGAGCTCGCGCAGTACACCGCCGTCTCCACCTTGCGGATGCTCGGGCTGACGCGGAAGATGGCCTCGACGTGCTCGGCGAAGTCGAGGTCGTACTCGATCTGGCAGGCGTCGCAGTGGCCCTGGCGCCCGACGTCCTTGAGGTTGGACGCCGTCTGCGCGCCGACGCGGCAGGTGGGGCAGTTGATCTGCCACTCGAGCTCGAGGAGGCCCGCGCGGGCCGCGTGCAGGAACACGCGCAGGGTCTCGCGGCGATCGGCGCCCCACGCGCCCGCCACCTCGAACGGGCGCAGCGTGGCCACCTCCTCGTCGGAGCGGGAGCGCAGGTACTCGACCAGCTTGTCGCGGAGATCCGGGTCGATCGGCGCGTCCTTCAGCTTGCGCGCGCGGAACGTGAAGCTGGTCTCGTCGTTCGGCGTGCGCACGCCGGTCGTGACCTCGTCGGCGACCTGGGTCATCAGCGCGCGGCGGGCGGCCGCGGCGGGCGGCTCCGCGGCCCAGTCGTAGACCGGCCGCGCCTCGCGGAGGACCTTCTCGATGGCGTCGAGGTAGCGCCGCAGCGCCGTGCGGAACTGCGGGCGCATGATGGTGCGCGCCACGAACCCGAGGACGCCGTCGCCCGCGACCCAGGCGCGCGCCTTCACGATCGTGCTCTCGCCGTCGGGGGTGAGCTCGACGGAGAAGCCGCCCGACTTGGGCGGACCGGCGACGAACGTGCGGCGACCGCGCACGAAGCGCCCCTCGATCCAGTCGTAGGCCGGCTCGATCCACTCGATGTCGAAGCCCGCCTGCTTGGCCCGCGCGACGCGCTCGCGGCGACCGTCGGGCAGCTCGCGGAACGAATACGTGCCCGCCGTGAGGCCCGCCGCGCGGTCGAAGCGGTTGGTGTCCGCGACGAGGGCCCACACGAGCGGCGCCGGGGCCGCGATGCGACGCTCCAGTTGCTCCGACGCTTCGGTCATCTCGCTGCAGACGAACGTAAACCGCCCCTCCTCCAGCGTCCAATCCCCGGGGGAGTGGGGACGGCGCAGCCGGCACGAAGCGCGAAAGTAGCCCGCGCGCCGGAACATGCGCTAACCGACCGGCGTTCCCCCGAGTCATGCCCAGGAAGGACACGAAGAAGAAGCCCCGTCCCCGCCGCGCCGCGGGAGAGGCCTCGCCGCGTCCGCAGGTCCCCGAGCGCTCGTCGGCCCCGGGCATCTCGTGGTCGATCGTCGCGGTGCTCACCGCCATGGGCGGCGCCTACGCCGCGCTCACCTCGTGCGGCCGCTCGGGAGACCCGCCCCAGCCGCCCGCGGCCGGGAGCTCGGCCGTCGCGCCCGGCGCCGCCGCCATGGATCCCCCCCACCCCGGCACCGGCAGCAAGGGGCTCACCGATCCCACCGACGGCGGCGGCAACAACCTCGTCGACATCCCGGCCGACGCCTTCACCGACGACAAGGAGGCCGGCGCGGCCTCGAGCGGCGTGCTGCTCGGCGCGGCCCACTTCCAGACCCACGTCTTCGAGTCACCCAACTACAGCTCGCCGCGCATCGGCTACCTGCGCGCCGGCGCCAAGGTCCCCATCAAGGACGCGATCGCCGGCGAGGCGGTCAAGCGCACCCGCTCGCCGAGCTGCAAGGAGGGCTGGGTCGCCATCGTCCCGCGGGGCTACGTCTGCCTCGACAAGGGCGGCGGCTCGCTGAACCTCGAGGCCCCCAACGTGCGGCTCGCCACCGCGCCGCCCGCGTTCGAGGAGCTGCTCCCGTACAAGTACGCCTTCAACTGGCGCAACGGCGCGCCGCTCTACCGCAAGGTGCCCTCGGCCAAGGAGTGGCAGGAGTACGAGCCGTGGATGAAGCCGCAGCCGAAGGTCGAGAAGAAGAAGAAGGGCGGCGACGACGACCCCTACGGTGACGACGTCGACTCCGGGGTGGTGGCCGAGCTCGACGCCGCCGTCGCGGGCGAGCCCGACGCCGCGAGCGTGCCCTGGTGGGAGAAGGACGCCGGCAAGGAGAAGCCCTCCCTCAAGGAGACCATGGTGGGTGAGGGCCTCGTGGCCCGCCGCATGGCCAAGGGCTTCGCCATCAGCATCGACCGCAGCTTCTCGTGGTACGGCCGCAACTGGCACCGCACCACGATGGGCCTCGTGGCCCCCGCCGACAGCGTCTCCATCATCAAGGCCCCCGAGTACAAGGGCGTCGAGCTGGTCGGCGACATGCAGCTGCCCGTGGCCTGGTCGATGATCAAGGAGGCCGGCATCTTCGAGACCAAGGACAAGAAGACCTTCGCGATCAAGGACCGCCTCAAGAAGCAGAACCCGATCCGCCTGCTCGCGCCCACCGCGCCCGGCTACGAGGAGGTCAAGAGCGGGCAGTTCACCTACCTGCCCACCTTCGACGGTCGCTGGGTCCGCGCGCAAGACGTCACGCGCATCGAGCAGGTGGCTCCGCCGGACGGCCTCAAGCCCAACGAGAAGTGGATCGACGTCTCGATCAAGGCGCAGGCGCTCGTGGCCTACGAGGGCACCAAGCCGGTGTTCGCCACGCTGGTGTCCACCGGCAAGGACGGCACCAACCTCAAGGGCCAGTTCGCCACGGTGCAGGGCAGCTTCCGCGTGCGCGAGAAGCACGTGGCGGCCACCATGGACGGCGACACCGCGGGCGAGCTCTACAGCATCGACGACGTCCCCTACATCCAGTACTTCCACACCTCCTACGCGCTGCACGGCGCGTTCTGGCACTCCGACTACGGCCGCGTGCGCAGCCACGGCTGCGTCAACCTCTCGCCCTCCGACAGCAAGCGCCTGTTCATGTGGACCGAGCCGCAGCTGCCGACGGGGTGGCACGCGGTGTGGTCCAGCGACAGCAACCCGGGCACGCGCGTCGTCACCCGCCCCTGACGATGGCCGAAGAAGCCGCGAGCGAGGAACCGAGCGGCGAACCGGACGGCGCGGCCGAGGCGGCCGGCGAGAGGGCGGCGATCGCGGGGCGCGCGGGCCTCGTCGGGCTCGGCACGCTGTCGTCGCGGGCCCTCGGCCTCGGTCGCGATCTCGCCCTCGCCGCCCTGTTCCCGCGCGCGGCCACCGATCTCTTCTTCGTCGCGTTCACGATCCCGAACGCGCTCCGCCAGCTGCTCGCCGAGGGCGCGCTCTCGAGCGCCTTCGTCCCGGTGCTCGCGGGCGTCGACGAGAAGGAGGGCAAGGAGGCCGCCGAGCGCTTCTACGCCAAGCTGCGCGGCGCGATGTGGCTCGTGCTGATCGTGACCTGCGCGGTCGGCGTCATGGCCGCGCCGCTCCTCTGCGAGCTGTTCGCGGCGGGCTTCCACGCACGCCCGGGGGCGTTCGAGCGCACCGTCGCCATCACGCGCGCCGTGTTCCCCTACCTGCTCTTCATGGGCCTCGCCGCCCTCGGCGCGGGCGCGCTGCAGACCCGCAAGCGCTTCGGCGTCGCCGCCTTCGCCCCCGGCCTCCTCAACGTGGCCATGATCGTGTGCGCGTTCGCTCTCGCGCCCGTGTTGTCGCGTCACGGCATCGACCCGCTCTATGCGCTGGCCGTGGGCGCGCTGATCGGCGGCGCGCTGCAGGTGGCCGCGCAGGCGCCCGACCTGCGCCGCGCGGGCTTCGGCGGCCCGCTCGCGCTCGACCTCTCGGACCCGAAGGTGCGCGAGGTCGTGCGGCGCATCGCCCCGATGGCCATCGGCCTCATGATCTACGAGGTCGACCTCGTGCTCTCGCGCCGGTTCCTGTCGCAGGCCGGCGAGGGCGCGAACTCGTTCTTCTACTACGCGCAGCGGCTCTGCGACTTCCCGCAGGGCGTGTTCGCGCTCGCCATCGCGACGGCCACCCTGCCCTCGCTCGCCAAGCTCGTGGCGCGCGGCGACCGCAAGGAGGTCGCCGTCACGGCGGCCCACGCGATCCGCCTGTCGGCGTACGTCGGGCTGCCCGCGACGACCCTGCTCGTCGCCCTCGCCGGCCCCATCACCACCGTCGTGTTCGCGCGCGGCGCGTTCGACGCGGTGAGCGTCGACGGTACCACCCGCGCCCTCGTCGCCCAGGCGCTCGGCATCTGGACGGTCGCGCTCGTGCGCCAGCTCGTGCCGATCTTCCACGCGCTCGGCGACACGCGCACGCCGGTGTGGGTGAGCCTCCTGGATCTGTTCGCGTTCGTCGCCCTCGCGCTGGGCCTCCGCGGTCGCCTCGGCCACGTCGGTGTGTCGGTGGCGGTGAGCGGCTCGTCGTTCGTGCAGATGGCCCTCCTGATCCACTACCTGCGGCAGCGTCTGCCGGAGCTGCACGGTGGCCTCTGGGTCGGCAGCTTCCTCAAGAACCTCACCGCCGCCGCGTTCGCCGGCCTCGCCGCGTTCGGCGCCGCGCAGCTCTCGTCGGGGTTCTTGCCCGTGCTCGGCGCCGTCACCCCGCTCGTGCTCGGTCTCGTGGCGTTCGGCGGCGTGTTCCTCGCCCTCGGGTACGGCCTCGGCAGCGAGGAGCAGCGCACGATCGTGTCGGGCCTGGCCCGCCGTCTGCGGCGCCGCCGCGCGTGACGGTCCGTTCCGGGGTGCTACCCTGTTTCTCCGTCGATGCGTCGAGCGCTGGCCTTCTTCGGCACCACCGCCCTGATCGGCGCGCTCTGCCTGCGCGCGGCGCCGGACAGCGCCGCATCCCCTTCGACCTCGGCCGCGGTGCTGGTCGACGCGGGCAAGGCGCGAGAGGCGGCGGGCGACGAGCTCGGCGCCCTCGCCCGCTACCACGACGCGCTCACCATCGACCCCACCTCGTCGGCCGCGTACCTCGCCCTCGGCGCGCTGCGGGTGAAGCGCAACGAGCTCCTCGAGGCCGAGCACGTGTACGCGCAGGGGGTGCTGCGGGTGCCGGGGAGCATCCCGCTGCGCCTCGGCCGCGCCCGGATCCATCGCTTGCGGGAGCACTGGTTCGAGGCCGCCGAGGACGTGCGCATCGCCCACGCCATGACCGCGTTCGATGGCTCCGACAACGAGATCACGGTCCTGCGCGAGGCGGCTTCGGTGTTCCGCGCCGCGCGCTGGAACGCCCCCGAGATCGCCATCTGGCGGCGCCTCTGGTCGATCGGGATCGCCCGGCAGGACGCGGCGCTGTCCAAGGAGGCGTCGATCCAGGCGCGGGCGCTGGGCCTGTTCCTGGGTGAGCTCGACCCGGTGCTCGCGGGCAAGGCCGGCACCGATCTGCGCCGCTCGTTCGCGGCGATCGTCCGCCGGCCCTGAAGGTCAGTCCACTTCTTCGATCAAGAAGGCGGCGTCCTTGGCCTTCTCGACGACGCGCGAGATCCACGCCGACACGGTCATCGCCGCACCGAAGGCCAGGGCCGCGGGGTGGAGCGTGACGAGGGCCACCAGCGCCGGGCCGGGGCAGAGGCCGGAGAGCCCCCAGCCGAGACCGAACAGGGCCGAGCCTCCGATCAACCGTGCGTCGATCTCGGCGGCCTTGGGGAGCGAGAACGACGGCTCGAAGACCGGCGCGCGCCGGCGCAGGACGAAGGGAAAGGCCAGCGCCGTGACCCCGACCGCGCCGCCCATGACGAACGCGAGGCTCGGGTCCCATGCGCCGCGGGTGTCGAGGAAGGCGAGCACCTTCGCAGGATCGGTCATCCCGCCGAGCGCGAGCCCGGCGGTGAAGAGGAGCCCGAGCAGGAACGCGGCGAGCACGCTCTTCACGACGCACCCCCGCGGAGCGACGCCGTGACCATGGCGACCGCCATGAACACCAGCACCGCGACGAGCGACCGCGCCGACCGCCGTCCGAGCCCGCACACGCCGTGACCGCTGGTGCAGCCGTTGGCGAGCGTGGTGCCCACGCCCACGAGGAGGCCGGCCACGATCAGCATGCCGAGCGGGCCGGTCGGCGTGCCGAGCGCTCGAGGGAAGACGAGGCGGAGGGCGACGGCTCCCGCGACGAGACCGGCGAGGAAGCCGGCCCGGACCCGGCGATCGTCGGGCTCGGCGATCGCGAGGCCGCCGAGGACGCCGCTGACCCCGGCGATCCGACCCACGAGGAGGAGGTAGCCGACGGAGGCGAGGCCGATGAGGACCCCGCCGGCCGCGCTGGTCGCCAGCGAGAGGGCGTTCATGCACTCTGTTATGACGCCGTCACGTTCGTTTTGCAAGACACGGCTCGTTCACGCCGCGAAACGTCCTCGAATTCAGCAGACAATGTGCGTGATAGCAGAGCAACTTCCGCAGTTGCGTCGACCACCCGGCTCAGCGGTGCAGCAGGCGGACGAGGTAGCCGAGCTTCCACGAGGCGACGATGCCAGCGACCACGCAGAGCACGAAGAAGTAGAAGACCCAGGGCTGCTTCTTCTCCTCGAAGGGATCGTCGAGCGAGCGCTCTGCCCCTTCGGGCAGCTCCGCCTCCTGCGTGAGCGAGCCACCGAACGGGATGTTCATCTTGGCACGCGCGTTCACCGCCCAGCCGGCCGCGTCGAGGATCGGACCGATGGTGCGGCGGTGCAGCTTGAGCGCCGCGAGCAGCATCGAGGGGCCGCTGAACACGAGCAGGAGCGCGGCGACCGCGATGGGCCTCTGCCACCACTTCAGCGAGAGGAAGCCGGTTGCCACCATGGCGAGCGCCGACCCGATCGCTCCGAGGGCGAGCCCGATGGCCGCGAAGATGCCCACCGACTTGCCGACGTCGAAGGGCGGCGGAGGCGGGGGAGGCGGCGGGGGTGCACCGGGCGCGGCGGGAGCGGGAGCGGGAGCGGGGGGCGCGGCCGCCGGCGCCGGAGCCGTGACCTGGACGGTCGTGGCCTCGGCGCTCGCCGCCGCGTTGGCCTGCATCTCCTTGTCACGCGCCGAGGCGAACTTCTCCACCTGCTGCCCGACCGCCTTGGCGACGAACTTGTACGGCGCCCAGAACGCCTGCCGGATCGAGATGGGGTGCTCGACGAGCTTGATGATCGTCGCGTCCCAGTCCTTGCCCTTGCGGTCGTAGAACACGCCGTTGCGGCCGACCTGGAGGTTGTCGGAGTCGCCGCCCGTGAAGGCGACGGCCACGGTCATCTTCTTGCTGGCGTCGTCCTTGCGGGTGCACTCGCAGTAGGCGAGGAAGGTGCCGCTCTGCGTGGCGATCGCCGCGTGCGCGCCCGGATCCTTCACGGGGATGGCGAGGTCGCAGCTGCGCCCGTCGAGGTACAGGGTGCCCGCCTGGAACGCGGCCTTGCGCTTGCGCGAGTAGAAGTCGGTGAACGACACGAAGTTGAGCAGCAGGCGATAGAGATCGCGGTGGTAGCGGATCAGCTTCTCCACCATGGCGATCGCCGCCGCCTCGGGGGCCAGCGCCTGGTCCTTGGCGATGAGGGCCGTGACGTCGGCGCGGGCGGTCGAGCCGAGGAGCTCGCGAACGCGGGCGAGGCCGAGCTTCTCCACCTCGGCCCCCGCCTTCTTCGCGCGCCACGCCTCGAACGGCGCGAGCTTGGCGAGCACGGCGGCCCAGTCGTCCCCGCTCAGCGTGGCGCGCTCGCCGAGGAGCGGCACCACCGCCGCCTTGCGCAGGGTCTCCATGCGCGCGACCCAACCCGGGTTCAGCCCGGAGCCGAACGGCAACGCGGGGTTCTTGCCGGCGTCGATGCGCGCGAGCGGGAACGCCGCCACCTCTTCGCCGGTGTCGGTGAGGATCCGCGGCGCGAGGGTCGCGTATTCGGCCTCGCTGTGCGCGAGCGGGCCGGCGGCGCGCGCGTCGAACGCCGCGAGGCGACAGCGCGTGAACCAGTCGTCGACCTTGGCGCGGACGGCCGCGACCGCGTCGGCCGCGGCGGCGGTGTCGTCCTTCAGCGGGCGCACCGTCGCGTCGGCCTCGGCGGCGCGGTGCCAGGCGTCGAACGCCTCGGCGGCACCGAAGAAGGCGTCGACCTTGGCCTGGGTCACGCCGTCCTTGCCGCTGCGATCCACCTCGGCGCCGAAGCACGCGATGACGTCGAGGACGGCCTGCTTGGTCGCGTCGTCGTCGGCCGAGTCGGCGGGCAGCACGCCGTCGCCGTTGAACTTGGTCTGCGAGAAGATCTTGGCGGTGTCGGCCACGTCGGCGAGCGAGATCGCCTTCTCGGACTTCTTGCCGAGGTCGCTCAGGATCTGCCGGGCCGAGGCCGCGATGGACTTGCCGTCGGGCTGGGTCTCGTCGATGTGCGAGAGCTCGATGGCGTCGCCGCCCTTCACGAGATCGCCCGCGTCCTTGAGGATCGTGCCGGCCCACTTGGTCGCCGCGATGACCTCCGGCGGACGGATCCGGTGGTCCCCGTCGGTGTCGATCAGCTCGAGCGTCTTTTCGTCGAGCTCGAGGCCCGTGGTGGGACACGCGAGCGCGACCCAGAGCTTCTGGTCGAGCTGGTCGAGCGCGAGCAAATCCTCGCCGCGGTCGAGCACGACCTGATCGAAGCCGCCGACGCGATAGAACCGGAAATGATGGGCCATCGGGGCGGCACGCTAGCTGCCCGACACCGAGGCCAGCAATGGCCAACCCCGGCCCCCCTTGACGCGATGCGCCGGCCACCCAAAGCTAGCGACTGAATGGCGATTCATCGCCATGGATTCCGCCCCGTGATGAGGAGGCCCCGTGTCCCAAGACCTCGCACAGAACCGCTACAAGGCTGATCTCCGCGACATCCGTTTCCTCGTCTTCGAGCAGTTCAAGCTGCAAGACGTGCTCGGGAAGGGTCCCTACGAGGCGTGGGGCGTCGAGGAGTTCAACATGGTGATGGGCGAGGCCCATCGCTTCGCCGTCGAGGTGCTCGGGCCCCTCAACGCCATCGGGGATCGTCAGGGGTGTCGTCTCGAGAACGGCCAGGTGTTCGCGCCGGCCGGCTTCAAGGAGACGTGGGGCAAGATCTACGAGGGCGGCTGGAAGACCCTCGGCGTGAAGACCGAGTGGGACGGCCAGCAGGCGCCGCTCACGCTCGCCGTCGTCGTCGAGGAGTTCATGAGCGGCGCGAACACCGCGTTCATGATGTACCCGGGGCTCGCGCACGGCGCCGCCGAGGTCATCGAGACGTTCGGCACGCACGCCCAGAAGGAGCGCTACCTGCGCAAGATGTACCACGGCACCTGGGGCGGCACGATGTGCCTCACCGAGCCGCAGGCCGGGTCCGACGTCGGCGCCGCGCGCACCGTCGCCAAGAAGCGCCCCGACGGCCTCTACGACATCAAGGGCACCAAGCTGTTCATCTCCGGCGGCGACCACGACTTCGCCGAGAACATCGTGCACCTGGTCCTCGCCCGCGTGGAGGGCGCGCCCGCCGGCACCAAGGGCCTCTCGCTCTTCACCGTGCCCAAGCGCCGCATCGACATGGCGACCGGCGCGAGCGGCGAGCTCAACGACGTCACCGTCGCCGGCATCGAGCACAAGATGGGCATCAACGGCAGCTCCACGTGCCTGCTCAACTTCGGCGAGAACGACGGCTGCGTCGGCGAGCTGGTCGGCGACGCCGAGAACCACGGCATGCCGCAGATGTTCAAGATGATGAACGGCGCGCGCATCGGCGTCGGTCTGCAGAGCCTCGCCGTGGCCTCGAGCGCCTACCTCAACGCCCTCGAGTACGCGAAGGAGCGCAAGCAGGGCCCGTCGATCCGCTTCTGGAAGGACGCCACCGCGCCCCGCGTCCCCATCGCCGAGCACGCCGACGTCCGGCGCATGCTGCTCGACATGAAGTCCCGCGTGGAGGGCATCCGCGCGCTCATCATCAAGCTCGCGCGCCACCAGGACGGCTACCTCGTCGCCAAGGGCAACGACGACGCCGCGGCCACCTACCACCTCGGCCAGGTCGACCTGCTCGTGCCGCTCGTGAAGGCCTACGGCAGCGACCAGTCGTTCCGCATCTGCGAGACGGCGATCCAGACCTACGGCGGCGTCGGCTACACCAAGGACTACCCGGTGGAGCAGTACTGCCGCGACTCGAAGATCTTCTCGATCTACGAGGGCACCAACCACATCCAGGCGATGGACCTCGTCGGCCGCAAGCTCGGCCAGAACGGCGGCGCCAACCTGCAGTCGTTCCTCGGCGACGTGCAGAAGTTCATCTCCGAGAACGATTCTCACCCGGTGCTCGGGCCGTGGGTCAAGGAGCTCGCCGTCGCGCACGAGGCCATCGGCGGCACGGCGATGCGCCTGCTCGGCTGGTTCCAGATGGGCCAGATGAGCATGGTGCCGCTCGCGGCCAACCGCTTCCTCGAGATGATGTCGGAGACGGCCATCGGCTGGCTCCTGCTCGAGGGCGCGCGCATCGCGATCGACGCGCAGCAGAAGCTCCCCGAGGGCGACGCCGGCGCGAAGGACCGCGCCTACTACGAGGGCAAGAAGGCGGCGGCGAAGTACTTCGCGCTCAACGTGCTCCCGGGCGTGAAGCTCAAGGCGGAGATCCTGGCCCGCGAGGACACCTCGCCGGTGGACCTGCCCCTCGAGTCGTTCGTCAGCGAGTAGCGGCGCTCCCGGTTTGGCTAGCGGCCGAGCCACGCGCGGGCGCGGTGCACCTGGTCCTGCACCGCGCCGCGGCTCTTCTCGGCGAGGGCCGCGATGGCGCCCCTGGCCGCGAGGGGCGCGCCGACAGAGAGCGCCACGTGCGTCTTCCGTGCGCCGGCCACGCGCGCGTAGTGCTCGTCGATCGGCTCCTCGCGGTAATGCGAGTCCTCGCTCGCATACGCGAGGCCCACCGGCAGCACCTCGCCGCGCACGCGCGCGATGGCCATGAACGCGCCGGCGTGGAAAGGCCGCACCTCGTCGCCCACGAAGGTGGTGCCCTCGGGGAACACCCCTACGAGGCGCCCCTTCTCGAGCTTCTCCTTCATCGCGCGGATCGCGGTCGCGCCACTCTGGGCGTCCGCGCGGTCGACGAACAGCGTGCCGGCCATCTTGGCGAGCGTGCCCGCGATCGGCCAGTGCTCCATCTCGCCCTTGGCGAGCAGGTGCCCGCCGAACGTGGCCAGCATCAGGAGGATGTCGAGCGTCGACCGGTGGTTCGCGACCACGAGCCGCGGGCCCTGCGCGGCGGGGATCTCGCCCACGTGGGCCACCTCCACGCCGAGCGTGCGGAGCGCGATCTTCGCCCACGTGCGCACGTACCGGTCTCGGCGCGCGTCGTCGACCGTGCGCACGCGCTGCTCCACGACCAGGGCCGCGGCCATCGACGCCGAGACCGAGGCGAGGATCGAGCTCCGCAGCGCGGCCCGCGCGTTCATCGTGGCGGTGGCTCCGGCTGGTGCTTCGCGATCGCGCCGAGGACCGCGCCGTGGACCCGACCGTTGCTGGCGAGGACGCGCCCTTCGGGGACCAGGATCGGGCGGCCCCACGGGTCGGTGACCTTGCCGCCGGCGGCGAGGACGAGCGCCGCGCCTGCCGCGACGTCCCACGGACCGAGCTTGCGCTCCCAGTAGGCGTCGAACGTGCCGTCGGCCACCAGCGCGAGATCGAGGGCGGCGCTGCCACACCGCAGCACGCCGTGCGCGCGCTTGAGGAGCGCGCCGAAGGCTCCGGTGTTGTCGTCGCTGCTCTCGCGGCGATCGATGGGGAAGCCGGTGGCGAGCAGCGTCTGCTCGAGCTCGCTCACCTCGGAGACCGCCAGCCACTGCTCCTTGTTGCGGAACAGATCGCGACGGGTGCCGCGGAGGTCGGAGACCGCGCTCCACACGACGCCGAGCATGGGCGCGTGCACGACGCCGAGGCGCGGCGCGCCCTTGATCGCGAGGCCGACCGAGGCGCAGTGGAACGGGTGACCGTGCGCGAAGTTGGTGGTGCCGTCGAGCGGATCGACGAACCAGATGGCCTCGGCGTCAGGGATGCCCTGCGCCGACTCCTCGGCGACGATCGGCAGCCCGCTGCGCTTCAGGATCGGCAGGATGGCGGCCTCCGACGCGCGGTCGCAGTCGGTGACCAGATCGATCGACGAGGCCTTGAGCGCGTACTGCGTGCGCACGCCGGTGAGGTGGCGCGCGCGCTGCTCCATCTCGCGGGCGCCGGCCGCCGCGGCCTCGCGGGCCAGCGAGAGCAGCTCGAGGAGGGTGTCTTCGTTCATCGGAGAGCTCCCGCGAGGGTGTTGACCACGCCACCGAAGGCGCCGTTGGACATGACGACGACGACGCTGCCGGCCTCGGCGACCTCGCCGACCGCGGCCGGCACCTCGGCCACCGAGGCGGCCCGCACCACCTGCTTGCCCTGGGCGACGAGGTCGCGCTCGAGGCGGTCCAGATCGAGGCGTTCGTCCGCGGGGATCGTGCTCCGGCCGAGGGGCGGCAGCACGACGACGTCGGCCGGCCCGAACGCCGTCGTGTACCCGGCCTGGTGCATCGCGCGGCACGCGGTGGCGCTGCGCGGCTCGTAGACGGCGACGATCCGGGCGCGGTGGTGGCGCGCGCGCACGGCGCGGAGGGTGGCGTCGACCGCGGTCGGGTGGTGGGCGAAGTCGTCGTAGAGCACGACCCCCCTGCCCGACCGCCCGTCCAGGTGCTGCTCGAGGCGCCGCTTGACCCCGCGGAACCCGCTCGCGCGGGTGGCCGTCTCGCGCACCGGCAGGCCGAACGCCTCGCTGGTGACGGCGATCGCGGCGAGCGCGTTTGCCACGTTGTGCGCGCCGAACACCCCGACGCCGAAGCGACCGGCGGAGCTCGGGCCGACGAATAGATCGAACGGCTGCAGCACGTCGCCGTCGCCGCGGAGCCCCACCTCGTTGGCGGTCCAGACGATGGGCTCGTCGAGGTGCACCTTGCCAGAGGGGAACGGGCGGCCGGCCACGTCGGACGCGGCGTACCAGACCACGCGGGCCGCGGTGCGCGCCTCGCCCACCACCCGCACGACGAGCGGGTCGGCCGCGTTGGCCACCAGGAGGCCGCCGTCGGGCAGCCGCTCGATCATGCCGCGGAACGCGGCGAAATAGCTCTCTTCGTCGGGGTAGATGTCGACGTGGTCGTGCTCGATCGAGGTGAGGATGGCGATGCGCGGCGCGTAGCCCCACACCTTGGGGACCTTCTCGAAGAACGCCGAGTCGTACTCGTCGCCCTCGACCACGAACGGCGCGAATGGGGTGGGCGCGGAGAGCGAGCGCTGGGCCCGGCCGAGCGCGAAAGGGCGCGCGCCCGCGGGCACGAGCGGCACGCCGCCGATCAGCCACCCGGGCTCGAGGCCGGCGCCGTCGAGGAGGTGCGCGAGCAGCGCGGTCGTCGTGGTCTTGCCGTGGGTGCCGCACACCGCGACCACCGGGCGCTCCCTGGTGACCAGCTCACGCAGCGCCGTCGGCATGGAGATGCGGCGGATCCCCCGCGCCTCGGCCTCGAGCACCAGCGGGTGGTCCTTGCGGCAGACGTTGCCGACCACCACGAGCTCCGGGTCTCCCAGCCCCTCCCGGGTCTTCACCCCCCAGGTCGGCAGCAGGGGCCCCATGGGTGGATCGAAGGAGGCGTCCGAGCCCTCGACCTCGTGGCCGGCGTCGTGGAGCAGACCGGCGAGCGGCGCCATCCCCGCCCCCGAGACCCCGATGAGGTGGACGCGCATGCGGCGTTCCTATCACGGACGCTTGCGTGCTAACCAGGGGCGTGCTCGTCGCGATCGACATCGGGAACACCAACGTCACGTTGGGGCTCTTCGACGGCGCCGTGTTGCGCCACCGCTTCCGGTTCGAGAGTGCCCGCAACCGCACCAGCGACGAGTACGCCGTGCTCGTCCGCCAGCTACTCGAGCTCGAGGGCGTCGACCGCTCGAAGATCACGGGCGCCATCGTCGCGAGCGTGGTGCCCACGCTCACCGACACCATCGGCCAGCTCTGCCAGCGCGCGTTCGGCCTCGCGCCCATGGTGGTCGGTCCCGGCACGCGCACCGGCGTCTCCATCCTCATCGACAACCCGCGCGAGGTCGGCGCCGACCGCATCGTCAACGCCGTCGCGGCCCACGACCGGGTGATTCGATCGGGCGACGGCGAGTCCGGGGTCGTCGTCGTCGACTTCGGCACGGCCACCACCTTCGACGTCGTCTCGCGCAAGGGCGAATACGTGGGCGGCGTGATCTGCCCCGGCATCCTCATCAGCGCCGACGCGCTGTTCGCCCGCGCCGCCAAGCTGCCGCGCGTCGAGGTCGCCCGCCCTCCCCGCGCCATCGGCAAGAACACCCTGCACGCCATGCAGTCGGGGCTGTTCTTCGGCTACGTCGCCCTGGTCGACGGCATGGTCGCGCGGCTGCGCGCCGAGGCGCAGTACCCGCTCCGCTGCCTCGCCACCGGCGGCCTCGCCAACCTCATCGCGGGCGAGTCGAGCGCGATCGAAGAGGTGGACGACGACCTCACGCTCGTCGGCCTCCGCCTCCTCCACGAACGCAACGCCGGACACCACTGATGCCCAAGCGCGAACGCTACCTCTTCGTCTGCAACAACCGCCGGGCCGACGGGCACCCCAAGGGCTCCTGCGCCGCGCGCGGCAGCGAGGAGGTCCACGCGGCCCTCAAGGCGGAGCTCGGCAAGCAGGGCCTCGCACGCGAGCACGCGCGCGCCTGCACCGCGAGCTGCCTCGACGTCTGCCACCAGGGGGTCGTCGTCGGCGTGTCCCCGGAGGGCTATTTCTACGGCAGCGTCACGGTCGCCGACGTCCCCGCGATCGTCGAGGCGTTGCGCAAGGGCGAGCGCGTCGAGCGCCTCGTGATCGCGGACGGGGACTTCGACGAGGCGAAGTGAGCGTCACGCCGTGAGGGTGGGGTCGATCGAGCGCTGACGCGCGAACAGGCGCAGCGCGAGCAAGAGGCCGGTGAAGGTGAGGATCGCCGCCGCGAAGAACGCGGCGCCGGGGACGTAGGGCTGCGAGCCCGCGGTGGAGAACCGCGCGAACAGCCGCGTGGAGATGAGCGGGCCGAGCACGTAGGTGGCGCTCTGCAGGCTTGCGAGCGTGCCCTGCAGCTCGCCCTGCTCGCTCGGATCGACCGCGCGCGTGAGGATCGCCTGGGTGGCCGGCCCTGCGAGCCCGCCGAGCGCGAAGGGCAGGATGATCGCGTAGAGCGCCCAGGCCTGCCACGCGACGCCGAACCCCACGAAGCCGAGGCCGCTGCAGGTGAGCGCGAAGATCATCGTGCGCCGCTCGCCGAACCTGCGCACCGTGGGCCGGACCATGCCGCCCTGCACGGTGGCCGCCGCGACGCCGACCGCGGTGAGCGAGAGGCCCACGTCGAGGGTCGACCAGCCGAAGCGGTTCTGGGTGTGGAGCGCCCAGACCGACTGCAGGATCGACTGCGACAGGTAGCTGAGGACGATGGTGCCCGACAGCCCGAGCAGCACCGGGTTGCGCCGCAGGCCGAGCAGCGCACCCACGGGGTTGGCCCGCTTGAACGAGAATGCGCGCCGCCGCTCCTTGGGCAGCGACTCGGGCAGCACGAACACGCCGTAGGCGAAATTCGCCGCGTTCAGGAGCGCCGCGAGCGCGAACGGGGCGCGCAGATCGATGCGCCCGAGGAGCCCGCCGACGGCTGGTCCCACGATGAACCCGAGCCCGAACATGGCGCCGACGAGGCCGAAGTTCTGGGCGCGCTTCTCGGGGGGGGTGACGTCGGCGATGTACGCGGTGGCCGCCGAGAAGCTCGCGCCGCTCACGCCCGCGATCACCCGGCCGACGAACAGCCAGGCGAGCGAGGGCGCGAAGATGGTGAGCACGTAGTTGGTGGCCGCCCCCGCGAGCGAACCGAGGATGACGGTGCGGCGGCCGAACCGATCGCTCAGCGCGCCGATGGCCGGCGCGAACATGAACTGCATCGACGAGTAGGTGGCCGAGAGCACGCCGTACCAGCGCGAGCCCGCGGCCAGGTCTCCCCCCACGAAGCTCGCGACCAGGCGGGGCAGCACCGGGATGATCACCCCGATGCCGAGGGTGTCGAGGAAGATGACCAGGAGGACGAGCGCGACGCTCGCCGTCCGAACGGGCTTCGGCTCGGTCATGACTGCTCGGATGTGCTCGCCATCAGCGGAGAATCACTTCAGGACCTTGGCCACGCCGAGGACGTCCGGGTCGTTCGGGCGCTCCTTGAGCAGATCTTTGAGCCACGGCTTGGCCCGCTTGTCGGCGACGGCCGCCATCGCGAGGAGCGCGTCGCGCCGCACCGGCCACGCCGCCTTCTTGTCCGGCTCCTTGAGGGCCTCGACCTGCTTCTTGGCGTCGGCGACCTTGCCCGACTGCGCGGTCACGTACGCGCGCAGCCAGGGCTGCTCGTCGGGCGCGAGGAGCGAGTAGCGACCGAGGAGGGCCAGGGCGTCGGCCGCCTTGCCGAGCCCGCACAGGACGAGCACCCGCTCGACGAGGGCGCTCGGCACCACGGTGCCCTGCTCGACGGCGATCTTCGAGAGGCGGTCGGCCTCCTCGCCCTTGCCCGTGAGGCGCGCGAGCCGGGCGAGGCGCAGGGCGCGCGCCGGCTTCTGGCTCACGTCGCCCCAGCCCTTGCCGAACGTCTCGGCGGTGGCGACCTCGCCGGCCTCCATCGCCATGTCGAACGCGACCAGCGGCCCGAGCTCGCCGAGCTCGCCGAGGGTCTTGAGCTCCGCGACGTCCTTCGCCGTCATGCTCGCGCGGTGCGCGACGACCCAGCGCAGCGGCTTGACGATGCCCGCCAGGTCGGCGCGGTCGAGCGAGCCCGCCTTCGGGTCGTCGAGGATCGTGGCGAGGCCCGCGTAGTCGCCGCGCTCGTAGGCGAGCCACGCGCGGAGGGCGGTGACCTCGGCGTCGCCCTCGGCCGTGACACCGTCGAGCGCGCGACCGGCGTCGTCGGGGCGGCCGAGCTGCAGCGCCAGGCGCGCAGCGAGCGCGCGCGCCGGGAGGAAGATCGGGCTCACCTCGAGGGCACGGAGCGCGGCCCGCGAAGCGGTCGCCTCGTCGCCCGCGAGCAGCGCGAGCCGACCGACCTTGGTCAGATCTCCGGGTTCGCGCGACAGGCCCATCGCGCGCGAGAGGTCCTTCTTCTTCTGCTCGGGGTCGGCCTTGGGGTCGGTCGCGGCGAGCGCGGGCGCGATCCACGCGATGTTGGCGGGGCGACGCACGGCCGGGTCGCCGAGCTTGGTGGCGGTGCCGGTCTTGGCGAGGTTCGCGAGCGCGAGCAGGTCCTCGCGCGCCGGGACCAGGTCGGCCTCCACGTTGGCGAGCAGCCTCGTCACCCGGTCGGGGTCGGCCGCGAGGGCGGCGAGCTTGGCGAGCGCGAGCTGCGCGGCCACGAGGTCGGGATCGAGCTCGAGGGCGTGCGCGTAGCGATCGACGGAGCGCGCGTCGCCCGCCCGCTCGAGCACCCAGCCGACGGCGAGCTCGCGCCAGGCGTCCTCCTTGGACTTGGCGTCCTTGGGGGTGAGGGTCTTGGCGAGCTGCACGGCCGACGGCGTGTCGTCGCTCGTGAGCGCGAGGGTCATGCGGGCGAAGGCCAGCTCGGGCTCGGTGATGCCGACCGTCTTGGCGCGCTCGATCGCCGAGGCGAGGCCGCCCTCCTTGCGATTCTCGCTCGGCCACAGGTACGAGCGCAGCACGCGGTCCTGCAGCCACGCGCGCGCGCCCGGCAGCGTGCGTGAGTCGAGCTCGAAGGCCTTGCCCAGGTCCTTCTCGGCGCGATCGAGGGCCGCGATGCCGGTCTTGCGGACGTCGAGCTCGGCGCGCTGGGTGGCCTGCTCGGCCTCCTTCTGGCGGCGCTGCTTGTAGACCTCGCCGCCGTAGAGCGAGCCCGCGATGCCGCCGACCACGAGGACGCCGAGCAGCACGTAGAGCCACGCGCCCCGGCGTCTCGTGCGGGAGACCTCGCTGCGCGAGAGCCACGCGACGGGGGCCTTGGCGGCGGCGTCGGGCTCGTAGATACCCGCGCGCGCGAGGGCGTCGAGCACCTCGTCGCTCTGCCAGTCCTTGTGCTTGTCGTTCTTCGGGCTCGGCGCCGCGAGGAGCGGGCCGTGCTCGAAGGGGTTGGGCTTCTTGGACTCGAAGGGCGACGAGAGGTGACGCGCCTCGACCAGCGCGGCGTCGGAGTCGCCGAGGGTGACGGCCTCGGCGCGGAGCGCGCGCGCGGGATTGGTGGGCAAGCGCTGCGGGAGCGGCGAGGGATCCTGGGAGGCCTGCGGTGGCCGCGCCACGGTCGGACCGTCGTCGTCGACGAGCGATTTCGGCTCGATGCGCAGCGGCCCGGGAGGCGGCGGCCCGGGAGGTAACCCGGGAGGCGGCCCGGGCGGGCGCCGGACCAGCGGGCGGTCCATGGCCTCGTCGGAGCCGAGCGTGGGGTGGTCGGAGACGACCATCGGCGCGGCGATGCCCCGCGGCAGCGTCGTCGCGTCGGACACCTCGTCGAGCGAAGGCAGCGCGCGATCGATCACCGGCTCGGTGAAGCTCGGCTCGGGGAAAGCGGGCGGCGCGGGCACCGAACGCGGAATCGGGGGCGGCACCGTCTTCGGGCGGGCCGACTCGGGCATGGCGAGCGGCGGAGGCGCAACGGCCGCGGCGGGCACCGGCGGCGCGGCGGCACCGGCGGCGCCGTACTGCGTGACCGGCCGCATCTTCTCCTTGAGCTCGTCCGGGATCGTCGAGATCTGGGTCGGCTGATCCTCCGCGGGATCCTCGACCGCCTTCGGCGGGGGCAGGCTGCGGGACCCGGTGGGCCGGCGGCTCTGGAGGCCCCCCCCCGCCCGCTCCGCGAGCAGCTTCGTCAGCTCGGCGACGACCGCGGCCTCGCCCTGCGACTCCTGCAACGGCTTGAGCTTCTTCGCGAGGGCGAGCCACTCGTCGCTGGGATCGAAGCCTCCCTCGAGGAGGTCGTCACCGAGCGCCTCGAGCTGCTGGGAGCGCTCGAGCATGCGCTCGGCGCGGCCGGCGTCGCCCCGCCGGAGGAGCACCTCGCCGAGGTAGCGGTAGGGCCCTCGGGCCTTCTGATCGATGCGCCCCGCGGCGACCAGCGTCTGCTGGGCATCGGCGAGCTTGCCGGTCGTCAGCTGCAGCCGACCGAGGAGCAGCATGACCCGCCCCTCCTTGGCGTGACGCTGGGCGATGGCGCGCGACACCGCGTCGACGTGGTTGCTCTTCGTGGCCGGATTTTCACGCAGCTCTTCGAGGAGGACCTCGGTGTCGGCCACGGTGGGGCGCTTGGCCCACGCTTTGATGCGTTCGACGACGGCGTTCTCCGCGGCCTTCGCATCCTGCCTCTCGGGCGGCTGCATGCGGGAGCGAGCCTATCAGAGCTCTGAGTATTTGTCGGCGATCTTTGCGACCTCGGCCCGGAGCTTCGGGTGGGCGAGGATCTTCCGGATCAACGCCCAGGTGTCCGGGTCGCGCAGGGCTTCCAGGGGATCGGCCCCCTTGGCCTTGCGCGGGATCAGGTCGGGGCCGCCCTCGACGAGCGCCTGGATGCGCTCCACGTTCTGCTTGGTGGGGAACTTCTCCCCCAGCTCCCAGGCCGCGACCAGGGCGGGCTCGACCTCGAGGGCGAGAGCCAGCTCCTTGGTCGAGCACTTGAGGGTCTTGCGAGCCTGTTTCACCTCGTCCGCGGTCACGGCTTGCCCTCCCCTTCTCCTTCGTCCCGAGCCTTGGGGTCGCTGGCTATTTCGGCCAGCAGCGCGTCGATCCGGCCGCGCTTCTCGGGTGCCTCGTCGTAGTGGAAGGCGAGCGCCGGGGCGTGCCGCAGCTTGAGCCGCTGGCCGACCTCGCGACGGAGGAACCCGCTGCAGCGCTCGAGCGCCTCGAGGATGGTCTTCGGGGTGACGGCACTGTCGTCGATCGAGCGGCGGACCATCACCCGCAAGAGCGAGAGATCGGCCGTGGGCCGCACCTCGGTGACGGACACGAACGAGAGCCGCGGGTCGCGGACCTCGCGCAGGAGCAGCTCGGCCAGCACCTGCTGGGCAGCCGAGGCGACGCGATCGGTGCGCTTGACCTCGCTCACGGGGACTCCGATTCGGTGGGAAACGTCGCGTCGCCGACGTTGAGGATCTCGGTCGAGCGGTCGAGGAGCACGGCGTCGCGGACGTCGGTCGCGAGCGAGCCGACCCGCGCCAGCATCTCGTCGCACAGCGCCGAGTCGCCCGAGACCACCGCCACGCCGAACGTGGCGCGCTGGTGGAGATCCTGGTGGGCGACCTCCGCGATGCTCACGTCGAGCCGCGCGCGGACCCGATCGCGGAACGACCGCACCACCTGGCGCTTGTCCTTCAGCGAGCGAGCCCCCGGGATGTGGAACGACAGACGTGAGACTCCTACGAACATCAGAGCGTCGCCGCGACCTCTTCGACGTCGTAGCACTCGATGAAGTCACCGGGCTTGATGTCGCTGTAGTTGTCGAGGCTGATGCCGCACTCGAAGCCCTTCTCGATCTCGCGCTTGTCCTCCTTGATGTGACGGAGGCCGCCGATCTTGCCCTCCCACACCACGACGGAGTCGCGGATCAGGCGGACCTTGGAGGCGGCGCGCTTCATCGTGCCGTCGACCACCATGCAGCCGGCGACCATGCCGACCTTGCTGATGTTGAAGGCCTGGCGGACCTCGGCGCGGCCGAGGAACTTCTCGACGATCGTCGGCGCGAGCAGGCCTTCCATGGCCTTCTTCACGTCGTCGACCGCGTTGTAGATGATGTTGTAGAGGCGAATCTGCACGCCCTCGGTGTCCGCGAGCTGCTGGGCCTTGCCGGCCGGGCGCACGTTGAAGCCGATGACGATCGCCTTGGACGCGGTGGCGAGGTTGACGTCGCCCTCGGTGATGGCGCCGACCGCGCTGTGCACGACCGTGACCTTGACCTTCTCGCCCGTCAGCTTCTGGAGCGAGTCGGCGACGGCCTCGACCGAGCCCTGCACGTCGGCCTTGATGACGAGCCGGAGCTCCAGCTGGCCCGACTGGGCCGCGCGGGTGGCGAGGTCCTCGAGGGACACGCGCGCCGACTGCGGCATGATCGAGCGCTGGACCTTCGCCTTGCGCTGGTCGGCGAGCTCCTGGGCCTTGCGCGGGTCCTTGACGACGTCGACGGAGTCGCCGGCGTTGGGGACGTCGGAGAGGCCGAGGACCTCGACGGGCGTGGACGGGCCGGCCTTGGGGACGGCGCGCCCGTGCTCGTCGGTCATCGCGCGGACCTTGCCGAACGCGGGGCCGGCGAGGACGAAGTCGCCCACGCGCAGCGTGCCGTCGCGGACGAGGATGCGGGCGACGGGGCCCTTGCCGCGGTCGAGCATGGCCTCGATGACCGTGCCGGTACCAGGCTTCTTCTCGTTGGCGCGCAGCTCGAGCACCTCGGCCTGGAGGGCCAGCGACTCGAGCAGCATCTCGATGCCCTGGCCGGTCTTGGCCGACACGTCGACGAACATGGTGTCGCCGCCGAGCTCCTCGGGCACGAGCTCGAGCTCCATGAGCTCGCGGCGCGGGCGCTGCGGATCGGCCTCGGGCTTGTCGACCTTGTTGACGGCGACGACGATGGGGACCTTGGCGGCGCGCGCGTGCGCGACGGCCTCGCGGGTCTGGGGCATCACGCCGTCGTCGGCGGCGACGACCAGGACGACGATGTCGGTGACCTGGGCGCCGCGGGCGCGCATCTGGGTGAACGCCTCGTGGCCCGGCGTGTCGAGGAACGCGATGTCGCCGCGGCTCGTCTTCACCCGGTAGGCGCCGATGTGCTGGGTGATGCCGCCGGCCTCGCCCGCCGCGACCGTGGTCTTGCGGATGCGGTCGAGCAGCGAGGTCTTGCCGTGGTCGACGTGACCCATGACGGTGACGACCGGCGGGCGGAGCTCGAGGTCGGTGTCCTCGACGATCACGGTCTCTTCGCCGCGCACTTCCTTGAGCTGGTCGGCTTCGCTGAACGCCACGTCCTCGACCGACCAACCGAACTCGCCGGCGAGGATCTTCGCCGTGTCGGAGTCGAGCGAGCTGTTGATGTTCACGCCGCTCATGCCCATCTGCATGAGCTTCATGAGGACGTCGGTGGCCTTGAGGCTCATGCGGGCGGCGAGCGAGGCCAGGGTGACCTTCTCGTCGATCTTGATGACCTTCTTGTGCGCGGCCATCTCCGCGGTGCCGGGGGCCGGCCCCGGACGACGGAGGGTGGCGGGGCCTGCGCCGCGCCCCTTCATGCCGCTCGCGCCGCCGATGCCGGGGCGACCGCCCATACCGGGGCGCTGACCAGGCATGCCCGGCCGGATGCCGCCACCCATCGGGCGACCAGGCGGGCTCGCGTCACGACGCGGATCGTACTGGACGCCGCGGCGCTGCATCGTGTTGCCCGAGGCGCCGCCGAGCGGACCCCGCATGGTGGTCGAGCGGCTCTGCACCGGCTGGGGCATGGGGACGCCGGGCCGACCGGCCCAGGTCTCGATGCCGGTCTTGGGCGGCGGGCGGACCGACTGGCCCGACCCCGTCGACGGCTGCTCGGGCTCCGCGGCGGCGGCCTCGACCGGCGCCTCGGGGACAAACTCCACCACCTCGGGCTCGTGCGCGGGCGCCACGTAGATGGGCTCCTCACGCACGGGCTCGACCACGGGGCCTTCGGGCGCAGCGGCGGGCTCCTCGCGCTGGACCTCGACGACGACCGCCGTCGGCGCCGGCTCCTCGTGGCGAGGCTCGGGCTCGACCCGCGCGGCAGGGCGCTCGGCGACGGGCGTCTCGACGGCGGCGACGGGCTCGGCGTGCTCGCGCACCTCGACCTTCTCGACCGCCCGGTGCCCCGATCCGGGCTCGGTCTTGGGCTCGCGATGCGGCGTCTCACGGCGAGGCGCTACGGCCTCACGAGGCGCGGGCTCACGAGGCGCGGGCTCACGCGCTGGCTGCGCGGCCTCCTCCCGGCGCTCGACGCGACGCACGGGCTCGGCCCGCTCGACCGGACGGACATCGATCGGCGCGAGGTCCACCGGATGGGTGTCGGCCTCACCGTTGGTCCGCCCCAGCGATCCCGGCGCCGAGACCGGCGCGGCCTCGTCGGCACGCGGCGTGGCCTTGCGGCGCACCACCGTGGGCCGGATCCGCTCCTCGACGACCGAGGCAGCCTTCGAGCGCTCGAGCGCCCGCTTGGCCCGATCGGCCACGTCTTGTTCCACCGCGCTCAACCGGTTTCGCACCGGAGCACCCTGCTGTTGCAGCAGCGCGAGCGCAGCCTGCTCGTCGATACCGAGCTGCTTGGCGACTTCGTAGACCCGCACCTTGCTCATCACGCGCTCTCCGACCCTTCGACGATCCTGCCCACTTCCGAAGTCACGTTCATCGCCACCCAAGACTCGCGCACGGCCCGCGCCAGGCGCGGATCGAGGACACTCGCCACCGCGACGCCTTCACGCGCCATGGAGGACGCTCGACCGAGCGCAGCGGCAAGCCGCGCACGATCCCAGAGCACCAACGCCTTTCCGGCGCCGATCGCGCCGGCAATCTCACCCCGCTGCGAGGCCGCGGCCGCATCGGCGGCGACCAGCACCAGCATCGCGCGGTTCGCGCGGATCGACTCGACGACCGCGTCGGTGCCGATCACCACGAGCCCGGCGCGCACGCCGCCTCCGACCAGCCCGACGATGCGTCGGGCGTAGGCCACCTGGATGGCCTCGGCGAGCTCGGCCGGCTGGACGGTGACCTTGCACCGGAAGCTGCGGGACAGCCCCTTCTGCGCGCGCTCCAGGCACGCGCGGAGCGGGTGCACGTGCGCGCCGCGACCGAACCGGCCGCCCTTCGCGTCGACGACCACCGTGGCGGCCGCCTTGCTCGCGCTCTCGGCGGTCGCGGGCGCCGCCTCGGCCTCGGCCTCGATCGGCGCGCCCTCGCCTGCGAGCACGAGGCGCACCAGGCGTGACGCCTCGCCCTGCTCGCCGCAACCGACACAGGTGCGCAGCTCGACCCGGGCCGCGGTCTGCCCGGAGAACCGACCGCTGATGCGCGAACGCGCGGCGGTGGCGGCCTCGGAGGCGGACCCACGGGGCGCTTGCACGCTCGGCTCGCCCCCCGTCGGCGGGGACCGGAGGTGCGAGCGCGTCGCGCCCTGCGACCGGTTCTCGGTCGAGGGCCGGCGGCCGCGTGGGTGGTTGCGCGTCTGGGCCAAGAGCACTTCCCTCAACCCTCCTTCGCGGCCGAAGCGCCCGCGAGGACCTTCTGCTCGACGTCGAGGTAGGCCTGGGCACCCGCGCGGACGACGCGCGACTTCTTCATGCCGAGGCTGGTCTTGACCGCGAACTTGTCTTCGGCCTCGCGGACGATGTCCTCGGGCGTGCGGTAGCCGAGCTGCGTGAGCTGCTCGGCGAGCTTGTCGTTGATGCCGCGGACGAGCAGCAGGCGGTCGAGGCCGCTGAGCGGGGCCCCCGACGACGCGGCGTTGCGCACGCGCTCGGCGCGGGACTGCTCGAGGGCGGTCTCGGCCGCGGCGCGCACCACGGCGGCCTCGTCGACGGAGCCGACGCCGGGGATGCCCGAGAGCTCCTCGGGGCTCGCGTCGGCGACCTCTTCGACCGAGCGGAACCCGAGGCGGTACATCGAGCGGGCGACCGCATCCGGCACCCCGGCGATGCTCTGGAGGCCCGTGACGGCCTCTTCCTCCATCGCGCGGAACTTGGACTCGCTGATGATGTCGAGCTTCCAGCCGGTGAGCTGGGCCGCGAGGCGGACGTTCTGGCCCTTGCGACCGATGGCGAGCGAGAGCTTCTCGTCGGGGACGACGAGCTCCATGCGGCCGTCGGCCTCGTCGAGGATGACCTTGTGCACCTCGGCGGGCTGGATCGCGGCGCACACGAAGCGCGCCGGGTCACGGTCCCAGGGGACGATGTCGATCTTCTCGCCGCGGAGCTCCTGCACGACGGCCTGCACGCGCGAGCCCTTCATGCCGACGCACGCGCCCACCGGATCGACGTCGCTGTCGCGCGAGGCGACCGCGATCTTGGTGCGCGCACCGGCCTCGCGGGCGCACGCCTTGACGATGACGATGCCCTCGTCGATCTCGGGGACCTCGGCCTCGAAGAGCTTCTCGGCGAGGCGGGGATCGGCGCGGGACAGCACGATCTGCGGGCCGGGGCCCTTGCGGTCGATCTCCTTGAGGAGCGCGACGATGCGGTCGCCGGCGCGGTAGGTCTCGCGCGGGGTCTGCTCGCGGTAGGGCAGGACGGCCTCGGTGCGCCCGAGGTCGACGATGATGTTGTTGCCGCGCTCGAAGCGGCGGACGATCCCGCGGATCAGCTCGCCCTTGCGGTCCTTGTACTCGTTGAAGACGATGTCGCGCTCGGCGTCGCGGAGGCGCTGGATGAGCACCTGCTTGGCGGCCTGGGCGGCGATGCGGCCGAACTGGGTGGCCGTCATGGGGATCTTGAGGATCTTCCCGAAGTCCTTGTCCTGCTGCTTGGCCTTCTCGAGGTCCTTCGGCAGGTAGAAGATCTGGAAGCCGAGCTCCTCGCCGATCTCGGCCTCGAGGCCCGACGACTGCGCCTCCTCGAGGGTGACCTCGCTGCCGGGCTTCTCCACCGGGCGATCGACGACGGTCATGTACATGTGGAGATCGACCTGCCCGGCCTCCTCGGAGAACTTCGCCTCGAGCTCGCGATCCTCGCCGAAGGCGTTCTGCGCGGCCTTCAGGATGGCCTGCTCCACCGTCTCGACGAGCACCTTGCGGTCGATGCCCTTCTCCTTGGCGACCATGTCGATCATCGAGGAAAGAGTGACGTCGCCCCCTGCTCCGCCCTGCGCTGCGTTCATCATCGTTCGTTCTCCGCGTCGTGCCACTGTCGATCGTGCGCGGTCTCCCGCGCGGTCGGGTCTTCTGTTCGCGTCTTCTTCTTGGGCCCGCCCCTGCCGGCCGACGGTGTCGACGGCGCCTGCGGCGGCACGTAGACGAGGTGCGCCCGCGCGATGTCGCCGAACGGCACCGCCGCCTCGCCCAGGCCCTGGTCGCGGATGCGGACCTGGTCGCCGTCGACGCCGAGGAGCTCGCCCTGGAGCACGCGGTGTCCCGCGCCCGGACGCCCGACAGGAGGAGCATAGGGCACGCGCAGGACGATCTTGGCGGGCAACCCGGCGAAGCGCGCGTAGTGGGCGAGGCTCGCGAGCGGGCGCTCGAGGCCGGGGCTCGAGATCTCGAGGTGGTAGGCGTGCTCGATGGTGCCGGCGACGTCGAGCGCCATGGAGAGATCGCGGCTGATGCGCGAGCAGGCCTCGAGGTTGACGCCGCCGACCGCGAGGCGCGGGTCGTGGCCGACGCGCTCGACGTAGAGGCGGAGCACCCAGCCGTGGGGCTCGCGGCGGAACTCGAGCTGCACGAGCTCGCACCGGTGGGCCGCGAGGATGGGCGCCGCCACCTCTTCGACGGCGGCCGCGGTCTGCGCGGGTGCGACCGTACCGATCGCCTCGGGCGCCACGGCCTGCTCGGTCTTGGGCTTGGGCTTCGCCACCGCGCCCCTCGCCGCCCCCGAAGGCCGACCAGGCGCAGCCCCACGCACGACACCCTTGGCAGCAGGACGCCCACCCTCGAGAGAGGGGCGCGTGCGGACGGGTTTGCGGTGGGACTTGGGCATTGCGAATGAAAAAAAGCGGACCCAACAGGGGCCCGCTTGGCGGTGTCTCCCGTTCCGTGCGGCAGAGGCCCGCGCGGAGGCGCGCGCATATTACTCTTAATGGGCTCTCCTTCAAGCCCTACGTGCGCCGCGCTGGGCACGCTACCTCCCCGACCGTGCGGCGCGCGATGCTCGTGGGGGTCCTCGTGACCGGGGCCATGGCCTGCCGGCGCAAGCCACCCGCGACGGGCGACGCGGGCACGGTCACGAGCGCGTCCTCGACGGTCGGCTCCCCGGCCGCCTCGGCGCCGCGCCCCGACCCACGCTGGCCGGAGGCCCGGACCGGCGACGGCCTCGACCTGGCCCGCCTCGCCGATCTCGAGGGGGTGGACCGCCTCGGAGAGGTCGCGGCGGACCCGGCGGCAGCGCCAGAGGATCGGCGGGCCGCGATCCTGGCGCTGGCCTACGTGCCCGACCCCACCCCAGCCCTCTCCACGCTGACGGCCCTCGTGCTCGGCACCCACCTCGAGCGATCGGTGCTCGCGCTCGACACCCTGGCCACGCTCGCGGGCCAGCGCACGCAGCTCGAGGAGCTCGAGCCCGGAGCCTGGCGGGCCTGCGCGACCGCGCTGGTCGGGGCCCTCTCGGGCATGCCCAAACCACGGCGTGACGTGGCGATCCGCGCCCTGCTGGGCATGGCCGACCGCGGCGCGATCCCCCGCAAGGACGTGCCCCCGTGACCGGACGGGGACGGTCCGGGAGCGACAAAAGCAATTTGAGCGCCCGCGCGCCCGGGCGATGAATGCGCCATGGCCAAGGAGTTCCTGCTCGCGATCGATCAAGGCACCACGGGCTCGACGGCGGTCGTCGTCGGCCGCGACGGCACCGCGCGGGGGCGCGCGAACGTCGAGTTCCCGCAGCACTTCCCCGCGCCCGGTGAGGTCGAGCACGACCCGGACGAGATCTGGCAGAGCGTCCTCGAGGCCGTGCGACGCGCGCTCGCCGCGGCGAACCTGACCGGCGCGGACATCGGGGCCATCGGCATCACCAACCAGCGCGAGACGACGCTGGTCTGGGATCACGCCACCGGTCGGCCGATCCACCGGGCGATCGTGTGGCAGGACCGCCGCACGGCGGGGCGCTGCGCGGGGCTGCGCGAGGCCGGGTACCTCGACGCCGTCCGCGCGCGCACGGGGCTCGTGCTCGACCCCTACTTCTCGGGCACCAAGATCGACTGGATCCTGGAGAACGTCCCCGGGGCGCGCGCCCGCGCGGACCGCGGCGAGCTGCGGTTCGGCACGGTCGAGACCTACCTCGTGCACCGCCTCACGGGTGGCGCGGCCCACGTGACCGACGTCACCAACGCGTCACGCACCCTCTTGCTGGACCTCGGCACCCTCGCCTGGAGCGCCCCGATGCTGGAGCTCCTGCGGGTCCCCGCGTCGATGCTGCCGAAGGTGGTCGGCTGCGCCGAGGAGGTCGGGCGCACGGCCGGGGTGCCCGGGCTCTTGGACGGGATCCCCATCACGGGCCTGGCCGGCGACCAGCAGTCGGCGCTGTTCGGGCAGGCGTGCTTCGACGAAGGTGACGTGAAGTGCACGTACGGCACGGGCGCGTTCGTCCTCATGAACGTCGGCGCGACGCCGAAGCCGTCGAAGCACGGGCTCCTCACCACGGCGGCGTGGAAGCTCGACGCGAAGTCGCCTGCCGTCTACGCGCTCGAGGGCTCGGCGTTCGTCGCTGGTGCCGCGGTGCAGTGGCTGCGGGACGGCCTCGGCCTCATCGAGAGGGCCGCCGACATCGAGGCCCTGGCGCGGGGCGTGGCCGACGCGGGGGGGGTGTACTTCGTGCCCGCCCTCGCGGGCCTCGGCGCGCCGTACTGGGACGCGGAGGCGCGCGGACTGATCACCGGGATCACCCGCGGGACCACGAAGGCCCACCTCGCCCGCGCCACCCTCGAGGCCATCGCGCACGAGGTGGCCGATCTGGTCGAGGCGATGATGGCCGACGCTGCCCTGGGCCACGGCATGCGAATGCGGGTCGACGGGGGAGCCAGCGCGAACGTCCTCTTGCTGGAGCTCCAGGCCGCGTACGCCCGGGTCCGCGTGGAGCGGCCACGGGACATCGAAACGACCGCCCGCGGCGCGGCGATGCTGGCCGCGCTCGGCGCCGGCTGGGTGCCTGGCCTCCCGGAGCTACGCAGCTGGTCCGCCCCCGAGCGCGCCTTCGAGCCGGGTGGGGAGAGCGCCGTGGTCGACGAGGCGCGTCGGGGATGGCGCGCCGCGGTGGCCCGAGCCCGCAGCGAACGCGCACGCGCCGGCGCATGAGTGATACATAGGAGCTACGTCCTCGGCGCGGCCACGCCGTGACGCCTTATCGGAGCTCTGCATGACCGACGAAGAACCGAAGTCCGGGGTGACCCGCGACGTGCCCGTGGATTGGGAGGCGCTCGAAGACGCCTTCGAGAACAACGCACCCGAGGTGCACAGCTACCTGCAGCTGACGACCGGCGAGGTCATCCGCGTCGTGGACGGCCTCGCCGATCCGCAGATGCATGCGCGGATCGCCGGCGACGCGGGGTATCTCCGGGTCGACCCGGTGAGCTCGCGCGAGCAGTACCGCTGGATGGAGCGCTTCATCCCGATGGTGGACAACCTCGAGCTGCGCGGCCGCCTCAACCAGGCCATCGACGGCAAGGGCGCGTTCCGCCGCTTCAAGGACGCGCTGATGGCGCACGCCGAGGATCGCGAGCGCTGGTTCGTCTACCGCAGCGAGCGGCTGCGCACGTTCATGGACGCCTGGCTCGCGGCGCACAACCTCCGCGCCATCCCGAGACCGGCCTGGGCGGTGCCCGAAGGTGAGGCGGCGCCGGCCGAAGAACCCTCGGAGGGCGTGGCCGAAGAGGGAAGCAAGACCGTCGGGCTGGACGCGGCGGAGCGGCGTCGGGGCGGGGGCGCCGAGCCGCTGCGCCATCGGCTCCGGGAGATCGCCGATGGTCTCACGCTGCGCGACCTCGAGACGCTCGTCGCGTTCGGCGAGTTCCTCCGCGCGCGGCGCGCGGCCCGGACCCCGCGCGAGGAGGCGAACGATCCCGGGGAGCCCGATCCCCGCGACGCGGACCCCCGCGAGGCGGGCGATGCTGGTCGGGGTGGCGACCACGAGGCGAGCCCTTGAGGCGACTCGCGGCGACGATGGTGGTGGGGGCGATCCTCTCGACCGCCCCCCGCCCCGCCTTCGCCGCGAAGCTGGTGGCCGAGCGCACGGTCGCTCGCTTCCAGGATCCGGAGGCGAGCAATGCGTCGATGGCCCAGCGCTTCGTCTTCGAGCGCGAGCTGCTCATCGAGGCCTGGCTCGTCGCCTACGAGCGCGCGCCGCTCTCGGCCGCGCCCACCGCCTACGACGACAAGGCGCTGCGCGCCGCGCTCGACCGTCACCTCATCGACGAGGTGCTCGCGACCCGTCCCCTGCCCCCCAAACACGAGGCGCGGGTGCTCGCGGCCACGCTCGTCGCGCGCAAGGTCCTCGAGGACTCCGTCGGTGGGGCCGAGCGGCTCAACGCGGCGCTCACGGGCGCCTTCGGTCGCAAGGTGAGCGCGCCCGAGGTGGCCGAGCTCGACATCATCGTGCGGCGCCGGGCCCGCGCCGAGATCTGGCTCGAGGTCGCGGTCGCCCCGCCGATCGAGCCCACGCTCGTGGAGCTCGCGGCGTTCCACCCGAAGACCCCGGAGCTGATCGCCAAGGCGCCGTTCGACGCCGAGCGGGTCCGGCCGCACGCGCGCGCCGCGCGCCTCCGCGAGTTCGCCAACACCTACCTGCAACTCATCCGCAGCAAGCTGCAACTCGAGATCCTGGAGTGATCGATGGCCCTGTCCGAGCTCCCGCCCCCGCTCGACGAAGACGCCGAAGGCAACGAGCCGCCGGCCATGCGCAACGCCCCCGCGGGCCCGATGTCGCGGGCCTGGGTGCAGCGCCTGCGCACCGTCGACGCGCCGTGGACCGAGGCCCGCCGCGCGCGCCGTGAGGCCGTGAGCGGTCGCGACGAGTCGCCCATCGTGCTGGCCAGCGCCAAGGGCTCCAACGTCGTCGATCTCGACGGCAACCGCTACGTCGACTTCGCCGCGGGCTTCGGCGCGGCCCTCCTCGGCCACGGCGACGCGCGCGTCGCGCGCACCCTCGAGCTCCAGAGCAGTCGACTCGTGTTCGGGCTCGGCGACGTGTTCCCGAGCGACTCGAAGATTGGCCTCACCGAGCGCCTGGCGCGTCTGTTCCCCGAGGAGGGTGCGCGGGTGATGCTCGGGTGCTCGGGGGCCGACGCGATCGACGCGGCCCTCAAGACCAGCGTGCTCGCGACCGGCCGTCCCGGAGTCGTGGCCTTCGAGGGCGGCTACCACGGCCTCTCCACGGGCCCGCTCGCCGTCAACGGGCTGCGGCCCGAGTTCCGCGCTCCGTTCACCGCGGTGCTCTCGCCCCACGTGCGCTTCGCCCCGTTCCCGCGCGGAGGAGACGCGAGCGCATCGCTCGCCGAGGTCGAGAACCAGTGCCGTGGCGGGTCGATCGGGGCCATCGTCGTCGAGCCGGTGCTCGGGCGCGGTGGCGTGGTGATGCCCCCGGCGGGATTCCTCGCGAGTCTCCGCGCGCTCGCCGATCGGTACGGCACGCTGCTCGTGGTCGACGAGATCTGGACCGGCCTCGGTCGCTCCGGCTCCATGCTCCGCGTGCAGGCCGAGGGCGTCGTGCCCGACATCGTCTGCCTCGGCAAGGGGCTCGGCGGCGGCCTCCCGGTCAGCGCGTGCATCGGGCGCGGCAAGGTGATGGAGGCGTGGCGCGGCAGAGACGCCGAGGAGCGGCTCCACGGCGAGGCCATCCACACCGCCACCCACTTCGGCAACCCGCTCGGCTGCGCCACCGCCATCGCCGTGCTCGACGGCGTCATCGGCCGCAAGCTCGCCGATCGCTCCCGCGAGGAGGGGGCCCGCTTCATGGACCTCCTGCGCGACGCGCTCGCCGGGCGCGAGGTCCGCGAGGTCCGCGGCGTCGGGCTCATGGTGGGCGTCCACTTCGAGGGAGGCGCCACGCGCACCCTGCGGATCGCCCGCGACCTGCTCACGCGCGGCTACATCACCCTGACGGGGGGAGCCGGCGACGTGCTCACGCTCACACCGCCGCTCACCGTGTCGCGGGGGCTGCTCGAGTCGTTCGTCGAGACGCTGGCCGAGGTGTCGAGGGGCGCGTGACGGCCGCCGCCGACGCGCTGCACGCGCGCGTGCGAGCCGTGATCGACGCCTTCGGATTCGAGGGCCCCCTGGATTTCGACGCGCTCGCGCGGGACCTCGCGTGCCACCAGGTGGCCCACGACGCGGGCTATCGTCGCCTGTGCGCCGCACGAGGAGTCGACCCGACGCTCGCGCCGCCGAGCGCCCTGCCCGCGGTGCCGACCGACGCGTTCAAGCTCACCCGCGTGGCGAGCTTCCCACCGGCGCTCGACGCGGTGGTGTTCCGCACCTCGGGCACGACGATCGGCGCGCGCGGCGCCCACGCGCTCCGCCGGATCGACACCTACCGCGCGGCCGCCCTCGCCGCGGCCGACCGGCTGCTCTTCCCGCGAGGCGCGGGCCCCGTGCTCGCCATCGCCGATCCACCGAGCGTCGCCCCCGACTCGTCGCTCTCGTGCATGCTCGGGTGGTTCGTCGAGGCGTACGGCGGGCGCTTCGTCTCCCCCACCGACCCCGCGGGCATCGCCGCGGCCCTCTCCGCGTGCGAGGGCCCCACGCTCGTCGCGGCGACGGCGTTCGCGTGGGTCCACCTGGTCGACGCCGGCGTCCGCGCCACGCTGCCCGCAGGTTCGCGGGCGATGCAGACAGGTGGGTTCAAGGGCCGCTCGCGCGAGGTGTCACCAGCACAGCTGCGCGCCGACCTCGCGCAGACGCTGGGAATCCCCCCCGCGGACGTCACCGGGGAGTACGGCATGACGGAGCTGTCCTCGCAGCTCTATGCCCACGGCGAACCCGACCGCTGGCGCTACGTCGCGCCGCCGTGGGTACGCGTACGGGCGTGCGATCCGGACTCGCTCGCACAACTCCCGGCGAACAGCGTCGGCGTGCTGCGCATCGAGGATCTCGCCAACGTCGAGTCGGCGTGGGCGGTGCAGACCGCCGATCTCGGGGTGGTGCACGAGGATGGACGCGTGGAGCTCCACGGGCGGGCCGCCGGCGCACCGCCGCGGGGCTGCTCGCTCGCGATCGAGGAGCTCCTCGGGTCGTGAACCCGCGCGCCCGCATCGAGGCGCTGCTCGTCGCGGCCCGCGCCGTGTTCGGTCCCGCGCGCGCGCCCACGCTCGCGCACGAGCTCGCCGAGGAGGCGCAGTCGAGCGAGGCGGTCGTCACCGACGCGCTGGACCGCTGGCTCGAGCTGTCGCCGGAGCCCGAGGCTCTCGATCGCATGGTCGCGCGGGCGCGGCCGCGGAGCGCGGTGCTGGTCTCGCTGTCGGCGAACGTCGTGACGGCGCCTCTCCGCGCGATCGCCTGGGCCCTCGCCGCGAGCGACGCGGTGTCGGTGCGGACCTCCCGGCGCGCGACGCGCTTCGTGGACGCCCTCGCCACCGCCAGCGACGCCTTCACGCGTCTGCCCCCTTCCGACGATCACGCGGCCCTGTCGGCGGCGATCGCGCGGCTGCCGGCCGACGCAGCGGTGCACGCCTACGGAGGCAGCGAGGCCATGAGGGCCCTCGCGACCGTCGTCGGGGATCGGCCGTTCGAGGCGCACGGGCCGGGGTTCGGTGCGATCGTGCTCGGAGCCGTCCCGAGCCCGGCGACCGCACGCGCGGTGGCCGACGACACGCTGGCCTTCGACCAGCGCGGCTGCCTGTCGCCACGGGTGGTGCTCGTGGTCGGCGACTCCGCGGCGACCGCGCGCGTGCTCCACGAGGCGCTGACCGAGGGTTCTCTGCGACTGCCACGGGGGGCTCTCGATCCGACGCTGCGCGCGGCGCTGGCCCGCCTGGCCGACGTCGCCCGCATGGTCGGCGAGGCCCACGTCGGCGCCGGGCACGCGGTGTTCGATCTCGGGGCGACGGAGCCCACACTGTCGCCGGGCGGGCGCTCGCTCACGGTGCACGCGGTCCCCGACCGCGCCGCCGCCGAGCGCGCGATCGCCGCCCTCGGGGATCGACTCACCCAGATCGCGACGGACCTGCCCCTCGCGACGTCGCCGCTCGTCCGCGTGGGTCGGCCCGGGGAGATGCAGCGCCCGCCGTTCGACGGCCCGGTCGACCTACGCCCAGTCCTGGTCGAAGAACGCGAGTAGCTCGTGGCGACGGGCCTCCGCGTCGGAGCGCCCGAGGTCGATGAGCTGCTTGGCGAAGCCGCCGTCGAACATGACGTAGCTCGCGAGGTCGGCCTCGCGGTCCCCGCCGACGTAGAGCAGGCGCAGGAGCTGCCGGGCGAACGCGCTCTGCCCGCGGAACTGGCCCTTCGAGACGTGCCGCGCCGCGAGCGCGCCGATGTCCTCGGTGGGCTTGAGCGCGAGGCAGCGCACGGGGCGATACAGCTCCGCGCCGCGCGCGCGGGCCGCCGCCGAGATGTCCTCCACGAAGGCGTCGCCATAGGCCGCGACCCCGTCCTCGAAGATCGAGTTGATGCGGGCGAGGACGTCGAGATCGTTGACGACGTGGTCGAGGAGGAACGCGTTCAGGACCTTGCCGAGGAGGGCCGCCGCGCCGAGCGCCTTCTGGGGGTCGCCCGACTCGGGGGCGGTGAGCCCCGT
>JAEUKC010000008.1:0-23019 GCA_016794445.1 Myxococcales bacterium | reverse complement strand
TCGGGGCTCGTCGGGTCGCTGACCGCCGAGCACCCCCCCGCGCCGCTTCGCGGCGGGAGTGGGGGGCGTCCCGGGTGCGGGGGGCGTTTCGTGGCGAGGGTGGTGACCCCGACGTCCCAGCGCTGGGACCCCGACGTCCGGAGAGTGAGACGGTAGACGCGAGAAAGCCCGGGGTGGATGCCCCGGGCCCTCTTGGGTCGGTGCCCCGGGATTCATCCCGGGGGGCTCTGACGATCCGGGGCCATGGGAAGGCCTGGAGGGGTCAGGCCGCGCGGCGGCGACGGATCGCGACGAGCGCCGCGAGGCCGAGGCCGAGGGCCGCGAGGTTCGAGCCCGCGCCACCCGTGGAGCACGCGAAGCCGCCACCCTCGAGGGTGCCCTCGTCGGCGGTGCCGCCGTCGAGGCCACCGTCGTCGAGGCCGCCGTCGACGCTGCCGTCGATGCTGCCGTCGGGGCCCGCGTCGGGACCGGCGTCGGGGCCGGTGAGGTCGTCGCCCGGGATCAGCGGGTCGCGCTCGCCCGGATCGACCTTGCCGTTCTTGTTGGTGTCCTCGTCACCGTCCTTGACCGAGCCCTTGTCGGTATCGGCGAGGAGCGGGCTCGTGCGCGTCGCGGTGTCCGCGTCGGCGATGCACTTGGCCTTGGTCTTGTCGGTGCCCTTGCCCTCGCAGTCGTAGCCGAGCTCGGTGCCGTCCCAGAGGCCGTCGTCGTCGCTGTCGGGGTCGAGGGCGTTGATCTTGCCGTCGCCGTCGGTGTCGATCGTCGGGTTCGGCTCCTTGCCGTCGAGCACGCCGTCGTCGTCGCTGTCGGCGTCGAGCGGGTCGGTGCCGATGGCCTTCTCGAGGTCGTCGGAGAGGCCGTCGCCGTCGGTGTCGAGGATGGTCTTGTCGTCCGCGCCGTGGCCGACGGTCGGGTCCTTCTCGCCCGTGTCGACCACGCCGGTGCGGTTGACGTCTTCGCTGCCGTCGCTCATGCCACCCCCGTCGGTGTCGCGGAGCAGCGGGCTCGTCTTGGTGGCGCCGGCGTCGTCGTCCGTGCGGCACACCTTCTTGCTGGTGTCGGTCGCGGGCAGGGCGCAGTTGAGGCCCAGCTCGGTGCCGTCGAACAGGCCGTCGTCGTCGCTGTCCGGATCGAGGACGTTGATGAGGCCGTCGCCGTCGGTGTCGTCGCCGAAGTTCGGCTCCTTGCCGTCGATGACGCCGTCGTCGTCGGTGTCCGCGTCCTTCGGGTTGCTACCGAGGGTGAGCTCGAGCGCGTCCGAGAGGCCGTCGCCGTCGGTGTCGACGACGTCCTTGTCGTCGGGGCCGTGGCCCACGGTCGGGTCCTTCTCGCCCGGATCGAGGACGCCGTTGCGGTTGGAGTCCTCGCTGCCGTCGATCACGCCACCACCGTCGGTGTCGCGCTTGACGGGGCTCGTCTTGGTGGCGCCGCTGTCGCCGTCGGCGATGCAGTGCTTCTTCGACTCGTCGGTGCCCTTGCCCTTGCAGTCGAAGCCCATCTCGGTGCCGTCGTACAGGCCGTCGTTGTCGCTGTCCGGGTCGAGCACGTCGATGAGGCCGTCGCCGTCGCCGTCGTCGGCGGGGTTCGGCTCCTTGCCGTCGAGCACGCCGTCGTCGTCGGTGTCGGCGTCCTTCGGGTCGGACCCGAGGGTCTTCTCGAGGTCGTCGGAGAGGCCGTCGCCGTCGGTGTCGATCACGTCCTTGTCGTCGGCGCCGTGGCCCGTCGTCGGGTCCTTCTCGCCAGCATCGAGCACGCCGTTGCGGTTGGTGTCCTCGCTGCCGTCGCTCATGCCACCGCCGTCGGTGTCGCGCTTGACGGGGCTCGTCACGGTCGCGCCCTTGTCGCCGTCGGCGATGCAGCGGCCCTTGGACTTGTCGGTGTCCTTGTGGGTGCAGTCGAGGCCCATCTCGGTGCCGTCCCAGAGGCCGTCGTCGTCGCTGTCGGGGTCGAGGGCGTTGATGAGGCCGTCGCCGTCGGTGTCGTCGGTCGGGTTGATCTCCTTGCCGTCCGGTACGCCGTCGTCGTCGCTGTCGGCGTCGAAGGGATCGGTGCCGATGGCCTTCTCGAAGTCGTCGGGGAGGCCGTCGCCGTCGCTGTCGAGGACCGAGGTCTTGTCGTCGGTGGGATCGAGGGGGTTCTTCTCGCCCGCGTCGATCATGCCGTTGCGGTTCAGGTCTTCGGCGCCGTCGGAGAGGCTCCCGCCGTCGGTGTCCTTCTTGAGCGGGTCGGTCTTGGTCGCGCCCTTGTCGGCGTCGGGGATGCAGCGGCCCTTGGACTTGTCGGTGTCCTTGTTGGCGCAGTCGAAGCCCATCTCGGTGCCGTCGAACAGGCCGTCGTTGTCGCTGTCCGGGTCGAGGGCGTTGATGAGGCCGTCGCCGTCGCTGTCCTTGCCCGGGTCGATCTCCTTGCCGTCGGGCACGCCGTCGTCGTCGCTGTCGGCGTCGAGCGGGTCGGTGCCGATCAGCTTCTCGGTCGCGTCGGGCAGACCGTCGCCGTCGGTGTCGGGGCCCGGCGGCGTGCACTTGCTCGTGGTCTTGTCGCAGGTGTTCGGCGCGGCGCAGTCGGTGTCGACGGTGCAGCCGCAGGTCTTGCTGGTGAGGCACGCGGCGCCGACGCCGGCGGGCGTGCACGCGGTCTTCTTGACGTCGGTGCACTCGACGCAGCTGCCGGGGGTGCCGGTCGCGGTGTCGCAGACGAGCAGGCCCGGGGTCTTGCAGTCCGCGTCGACGAAGCAGCCCGTCGTGCAGATCTTGCTGCTCGGGTTGCAGCTCGGCGCGGTGGTCGGGCACTCGCTGCTCGCGTTGCAGCCACAGGTCGCGGTGGCCGTGAGGCAGGCCGGCTTGCTGCCGATGCAGAGGGTGGTCTTGGTGGCCGAGCACTCCTTGCACTGGCCGGCGAACGTGCCCGTGGTGTGGCATGCGGGGGTCGCGCCGCTGCAGTCGGTGTCGCTCGCGCACGCACGGCACAGCTTGCTCGTGGTGTCGCAGATCGGCGTGCCGCCGCCGCAATCGGCGTTGGTCGTGCAGCCCGGGATGCAGGTCTTGGTCGCGCCGTCGCAGAGCGGCGTCGAGCTCGGGCAGTCGGTGTTGGTGTTGCAGCCGCAGGTGGCGGTCGCGATCACGCACGCCGGCTTGGTGCCGGTGCAGGCGGTCTTGTTGGTCGCCGAGCACTGCTTGCACTGGCCGGCGAAGGTGCCCGTGGTGTTGCACGCGGGGGTGGGCACGGAGCAGTCGGTGTCGGCGCCACAGACGCGGGTGGTCGACGTGGTGTTGCTGTTCACCGACTTGCTGGTGAGGCTCACGTTGTAGGTGAGCTTGCCGGTGTTGGAGATGGTGCCGAGGGTCGGGGCGGTGACCGTGAAGGAGACCGAGCCCGTGGCGCCCGGCTTGAGGTTGCCGAGGGTCCACGTCACGGTGCCAGCGGCGAAGGTGCCGCCGGCGGTGGCGCTGACGAACGTGGTGCCCGTCGGGATCACGTCGGTGATCACGGCGCTCTCGGCGATGCCCTTGGCGGTCGCCGCGTTGGTGTAGGTCAGGGTGAAGGTCAGCGTCGAGGTGCTGATCGAGGCGGGCGCCGACTTGACCAGCGTGATGGCCGGCTCGAACGTGGCCTCGGCGCAGTTGCTCTCGAAGATCGAGTTGAGGAACAGGCGCGCGCCGTTGGTCAGCGGGTTGCCGCTGATGGGGACTGCGACGCCGTAGTCGTGGCCGGCGAGGTAGCTCACCTTGCCGAACGCCGGGTTCGCGTCGACGTTGCCCGTCAGGTAGACCATGCGCGTGCCCGACGCAGGGAGGGGTGGGCCCGCCAGGGTGATGAGCTGCACGTCGGTCGCGCGCAGCGCCGAGCCGGTGGCCAGCCCCATCGAGTCCACGGCGCCGGTATCGACGGTGAAGGCCCCGTCGATCTGGGTGAAGGTGCTGTCCGGGACGCGGATCACCTCGGGGTTGGCGGTGGCCCCGTCGTCGACGAGGCCGTTGGTGGTGAGGAAGCGGCCGTTGGCCTGGTTCTCGAACGAGGTGACCGCCGCGCACTGCATGTAGGCATGGGTGTTGGGGCTCGCCGTGAGCCAGCCACGGACCTCACGCACCACCTCGGCGCTCGCCGTGTTGTAGTGCTGCGAGGTCAGCTGGCAGTAGGCCGGGGTGCCGTCCGCCTTCAGGAGCCGTCCGTCGAACGCACCGCCCGTCGCAGTGCCCGCGATGTTCGCCTCGGTCAGGACGTCGGGGTAGGTCGGGTAGGTCGTGGCGGTGGCCACCGGCCACGCCTTGCCCGTCGAGTCGGGGATGCCGGCCGCGTTGAGGTAGCGGAAGGCGATGAGCTCGTTGCCGTCGAGGAACACCGCGATCTTGGGCGCGGCGGTCAGCGTCTTGCGCACGTCGGCGGTGAAGGTCGACGTGGCGCTGTGCACGGTCGTGACGTTGGTCGCCTGCCAGGCGGTGATGATCGGCAGGGCTCGCGTGCGGTCGGCGGCGTCGATGACGAACGGCGCGGCGCGGTAGGCCGCGGCGGTCACGGCGGCGGCGGTCTGCACGTTGGTGCCCGTGGCCAGCGTGAAGTCGGAGGCGCCGACGGCCTTGCCCGTCTTGACGATCCAGTGGACGGGGACGTTGTTCTGCAGCAGCCGGTACACGAGGCCGAACGCCTTGAGCGTGCCGCTGTCCTGGAACGTGGTGTCCATCGGGATGATGAGCGACCCGGTCGCGAAGCTGCGATCGAGGGACTGCTCGCTCGTCGCGAGGGGGGGATTCGGCCTCCCGCTGTCGACCGAACAGGCGGCGCTCGCCACCACGCACGACACCGCCAGCAGACGCGCAAACGTTCGCATCTCGATCGTTCCTCCTGCGCCAAGCGGCGCGCCTCCAACGTGACACGACTCACCGGCCAGACCAACGGTTTTTCCGGGAGTCCGTCCCTGGGCGACCAGCCGAAATGGGCTTCCTAGCGAGGCGGCAGGGCCGCGCGGACCCGGAGGCCGATGCGGGTGTACCGAAAGAGCGTGAAGTAGCGCACGCGCGAGGCCGCCCGCGTGTTGATCGCGGCGTCGCACCACGCCCCACCTCGTACGAGGCGCATCCCTGCTTCGTCGCGCGGAGTGCCCGGTGCCGGCTCCACCGTGGCGAGCGCCGCCTCGAGCGAGAGCTCGGACTCGACGCCGTCGGCCGAGACGTCCGCGACCCACTCGCGCATGCCACCCGCGACGTCGCGCACGCCGTACGGGCTCTCGTCGAGCGGGAACGCGCCCACGAGCTCGGGCTGCGGGAAGCCGGGCCGGGACTCGCGCATCTTGCAGAACGTGGGGTCGAAGCGCTCGCCCCAGGGGAACGGGCGGGCGTCGGCGCCGCGGGCGGCCTTCTCGAACTCGAGCTCGGTCGGCAGGCGCAGCGCGCGGGATTCACGGGCCGAGCGCCAGGCGAGGTAGGCGTTGGCGTCGAACCAGTCGATGGCCATCACGGGGAGGTCGCCCGCCCGTTCCTCCGGGCTGAAGCGGCGGCCTTCGCCCTCGATGAGGCGGTCGTAGCGGGGGATCCACCGACCCGAGGCGTCGTCGAGCACCGCGTACGCTCCGTCGCCGGACTCGTCGCGGGGGATGCGCTTCCGGGCCTCGGCCGGGTCGCGCGCCTGCACGTCGTCGATGAACGCGAGGTACTCGCCGTAGGTCACCGGGAAGCGCGCGACGGCGAAGTCGGGGACCGACACCTCGCGACGAGGGAGGGCGTCGAACGCGTCCGGGTCGCCACCGATGAAGCACGGTCCGCCGGGCACGTAGACGTAGGCGTCGCCGATCTCAGCGTCGGTGTAGAGGTTCACGTCGAGCGACGCGTGCTCGCCCCGGCGACAGGACACCGGCAGCCGCGTGTCGCGCATGCCCTCGCGCCGGAGGACGAGGAGGAAGCTCCCGGGTGGGAGCCGGTGCTCGACGATCGGGGTCGCGCCGAGCGACACGGGCTCCTCGGCGACCAGCACGCGATCGCGCTCCACGTAGCGGTAGGCGATCACCTCGGCGCCGCTCGGGTGGGAGCGCAGCGAGAGGCGCGCGTCGGCGGTGAGGCGCGCGGTGTACCGCCCCTCGAGCGCGTCGTACTCCCGGACCAGGGCCTCGTGATAGGTCTGCGCGGCGACGTCGTGCTCCTGCACCGCGCGCTCGGCCCGCATCCAGTAGAGATCGGCGAGGCCCGCGCGCACCTCCGCGGCGTGCGGCGCGAGCCCCATCGCCTGCGAGTAGCAGTGCTGCGCGTGGGCCAGCGCGTCGGCCTGCTCGATCGCGACGCCGCGGGCGCGGTCCTCGGCGGCCCAGCCGGCGCGCTTGCTGTCGATGGGGTCGTGGGGCCTCCTGTCGCGCAGGAGCGTGCGCGACTCGGCGAGGAACCGCTCGCGGTCGGCGAACATCTCGAGGTAGCGCGCGGCGTGGGCGCGGGCGCGCCCGACGAGCTCTCGGGCGGCTTGTTCCCGGCGCGCGCGCTCCTTGTCGCCCTCGAGGTAGGACTCGATCTCGTCGGCCACGACCTGCCCGCTCTCGGGGCGCTCGTCGGGGAGCTTGGCGAGCAGGCGCATGCAGAGGTCGTCGAGCACGAGCGGGCAGTCGGGGGCGAGCTCGCGCGGGCGGGGCGGGGTGCGCTCGGTGGTGGCCATCAGCGCCGCGAACGGGCTCGTCGCGTCGAAGGGGCGCTCGCGGCCGTGGGTGAGCACCTCGTAGAGCACGACGCCGAGCGAGAAGAGATCGGCGCGCCCGTCGATGCTGCCGCCGAGCACCTGCTCGGGCGACATGTACCCGACGGTGCCCATGAGCGACCCGGCGTGCGTCGGGGCGAGGGTGCCGGAGTGGAGCTCCGGCGGGGGGACGCTCCCGCGTTCGACGATCTCGCCGGCGCGCTTGGCGATGCCCCAGTCGGCCACGTACACCTCGCCGAAGCGGCCGAGCAGGATGTTCTCCGGCTTGACGTCGCGGTGGACGATCGTGCGCTTGTGCGCGTAGTCGAGCGCGCGGCTCACCTGCACGAGCACGTGGCAGAGACGGGCGAGCGGCCACTCGTGGCGTGTCCGGTCGTCATTCTCGGAGAGGCCGACGAGCACGGCGCGCAGGGTGCGGCGCTCGACGACGCGCATCGTGTAGAACGGCTGGCCGTCGGGCAGGGCGCCGAGGTCGTAGACCGGCACGATGCTCGGGTGCTCGAGCTGACCGGCGATGCGCGCCTCGTCGAGGAAGCGCCGCACCTCGCGCTTGTCCGCGTTGGTGCCGGTGCGCAGGGTCTTCATGGCGACCGTGCGCCCGATCTCGGCGTCGCGCGCGCTGACGACGAGGCCCACGCCACCGCGGCCGATCTCGTCGACGATCGCGTAGCGCGCGCCGACGCGTGGGCTCTCGTCGGTCGGGTCTCTGCCGAGCGGCATCGTGTATGCGGCGGGGCTCAGCACCTGCGAGGGCGGGCCGACGACGGTGGTGATCCCCTCGGCGAGGGCGCGCATGCGGGCCAGCTGCTCCTCCGAGACGGCGCCGTGCAGCAGGGCCTCGCGCGTGGCGGACTCGCCGAGCCGGGCGGCGCGGACGGCCACCTCGTTCGCGGCGCCGGCGAGGGTGCGGAGGTCGATCGACCCGCGCGTCGCGGCCTCGATGAGGAGCTCCAGGGCCTCGCGCTCGGCGGGCGTGCGGTGGTCGTTCACGAGCAGCCCCTCGAGAGCACACCGTGCAGGTTCGCGTCGTGACGCATTGCGGCCCTTCCCTCACCGCGACCGATGGGTCGACGGTGGGATCAGTCTAGGCGATCGCACCGTCAGTGGGTGGCGCGGAGACCGTCGCGGAGCAGCCAGCTGCGGGGGGCAGCCACCGGTGGGGACGCGCCCGGCAGCGCGTAGTCCACCGTGGCCGGGGGCAGCCGGATTGCCTCCCAGTCGGCGAAGGTGGCCGCACTGGACCAGCGATCGTGCACCGGGGCACCCGGCACGTGGCGGGCGTGGTTGGCGAGCACGTAGCGGATCACGTTCTTGACCTCGGTCGGCGAGCGCAGGGCGCGCGCGTGGTAACGGGCGGCGAGCACGCGACCGCGGCGACCCATGACGGCGTTGAGACCACGCGCGATGCGGATGCCGAGGGAGCGCATGGCGCTCGAGAGGGCGCGGCGGTCGCGGGCCTCGACGACGAGGTGCAGGTGGTTGCCCTGCACGGAGAAGTGGGTGACCCGCGCGGGCAGGGCGGGGCCGAGGAGGGCGCGGAGCGCGGCGTCGATGGGGCGCAGACAGCGCTGCGAGCGCAGGTTCCACACGTGGCGCTCGACGCGCAGGGTGACGTGCAGCGGGGACGACGGGGAGACCGAGGGGCGACGGCGGTGCGACTCGGACCCTTGCTTGCGCGGTCGCCCGCGGCCGCGGCGCGCAGGCTCGCGCGGCGGCGGATCGACCGGGCGGGGAGCGCGCAGCATGGCAGAATTATGGCGTATGTGATCGAGGTGCGCAAGGACGATGGCGTCGGGGGCCGGCGCGAGGCTGCGGCGGCGGTACGAGGGTCGGCGAGACGGGCCAGCCACGCGTACGCGCCGGACGGTGGCGCCGCTCGGTGACGGAACGGAGTGGAGGACCGGGGTTCTGGCGCCAGGATTCGAACCTGGATAGCGGGAGCCAAAACCCCGCGTCCTGCCTTTAGACGACGCCAGAAAAGCCTGGCGGGTCTAGCACGCCGTCGTTGCCTTGTCCGCCCCGCCCCGTCTGCGGCAGACTCCCGGGGAACCGGGAAGGGCACCCCCCAGCCCCTGCGTTGATCTCGTCGAACATGACCACCCCTCGTCGCCTCGCTCTCGCCTCGGCCCTCGTGCTCACGCTGGCCGGTGGCTCGGCTGCGGCCGTGCGCACCGCGCTGCCGCCCGGTCGCGTGCTGCCCGGGGTGCGGGTGGACGGACACGCGGTGCCCGACGACGTGGCCCGCGGGGACGACGCGGCCCTCCGCGCGTGGGTTGCCGCGCGGGTCGAGCGCGCCCTCGGCGGCGACGTGGAGATCTCCGCTGGCAAGGAGAAGCGCAAGGTCGCCATCAAGTCCCTGGTCGGCGCCGCCGATCTCGATCGGGTGGTCGCCACGCTGCGCTGGCTCGGGCACGAGCGCACCCTCGCGTCGCGGCTCGAGACGGCGTTCAAGGCGAAGCAGGGGCAGATCGACGTGCCGATCGACCTCGCCGTCGACGCGGCGGCGGTGGAGAAGCTGCTCGTCGGGATCAAGGGGATGGTCGACGACACGCCGCTCGAGGCGCGCCTCGACCTCGCCGCCCACACGATCGTGGCCGACAAGCCGGGGGCCTCGCTCGAGCTCGACGGCGCGGTGGTCGAGACGACGGCTGCGCTCACCGCCCACCTGCGCGACGCGCTGCGCACCGACGGCCCGCCGCGCCTCGCGGCGCCGATCGTGCTCCACCCGGCCTCGATCTCCGCCAAGGTCACGCGCGAGGCGCTCGCCAAGCTCGACATCACCAACGTCATCGGCACCTTCGAGACGCACTTCGGGCGCGGTGGCGACCAGGCCCCGCGCGCGCAGAACATCGAGAACGCCGCCAAGAAGCTGGACGGCCTGGTCATCAACCCCGGCCAGATCGTGTCGTTCAACGCGGTGGTCGGCGAGCGCTCCGAGGCCAACGGGTTCAAGGTGGCGTGGGAGATCTTCAAGGGCGAGATGCGGCCCGGCGTGGGCGGCGGCACCTGTCAGGTGGCCTCCACGTTCCACGCGGCGTCGTTCTTCGGCGGGCTCGACGTGCTCGAGCGGCTGCCCCACTCGCGCCCGAGCGCGTACATCCCCATGGGGCTCGACTCCACCGTGGTGTGGCCCGTGGTCGACCTCAAGGTCAAGAACCCGCACTCGTTCCCGATCGTCGTGCACACCAAGGTCGACGGCAACACGCTGCACGTCGAGCTGCTCGGCAAGAAGAAGACGGTGAGCGTGGTGTTCGGGCGCGACGTCGTCGACATCTACCCGTACAAGCGCAAGATCGAGGAAGACCCCTCGGTCAAGGTCGGCAAGGCGGTCAAGAAGCAGGGCGGCATCCGCGGCTACCGGGTACGCCGCGTGCGCACGCTCAAGTACGACGACGGCACCCACAAGACCGAGACCAGCTACGACTTCTACCCTCCCACCGTGGAGATCTACCGCGTCGCGCCCGGCACCGATCCGAGCGAGCTGCCCGCCCTGCCGGACGACGTCGCCGAGGCGCTCGCCAAGAAGGCGGGCGAGTCGGCCCCGGCCACCGACGCGGTCGCGTGCGCGGGCGACTGCGAGGGGCAGCCCAAGCAGGCGCTCGAGGTGACCAACGGCGCCGGCGTGCACGACGCCGTCGGCGACCAGGCCAACCCCCAGAAGAGCGTGTCGATCGCGCACTGAGCGATCGGTCATCGGGTCACGCGGGTGGAGATCACGACGACCTTCGAGCCGAAGACCCGCGCGAAATGGCGCGCGTGGCTCGTCGAGCACCACCGCACGAAGAAGGAGATCTGGCTCCTCCGCGCGTCGTCGGACGCGATCAGCTACCTCGACGTGGTGGAGGAGGCGCTCTGCTTCGGGTGGATCGACGGGATCGCCAAGAAGTACGACGCGGCGCGTACGGCCCAGCGCCTCACGCCGCGGCGTCCCAAGGGCAACTGGACGGAGCTCAACAAGGAGCGCGTGCGCCGGCTGATCGCGGAGGGGAAGATGACCGACGCCGGGCTCGCGGTGGCGCCGGACCTGGCGGCGCCGTTCGTGATGCCCGCGAAGGTGCGCGCAGCGCTCGAGGCAGACCCGGCGGTGTGGGCGAACTTCCAGGCGTTCCCGCCGCTCTACCAGCGCATCCGCGCGAGCTACGTGGAGGACGCGCGCAAGACGCCGGCGGAGTACGACAAGCGCCTCGCGAACCTCGTGGCGCGGACCCGCGCGAACGAGACGTTCGGGGCCTGGGACGACGAGAAGGCGAAGCGCACGAAGGGGTGATGGTCAGGAGGCCTTCGGCTACCATCCCCCGCCATGAAGCTCGAGGTCTCCCCGTCCGGACGCGCGGCGTGCCGCGGCTGCAAGAACCCCGTCGCCAAGGGCGATCTGCGCTTCGCCGAGTCCTACGTGCTGCCGGGCTCCGACCAGCCGGGCCACCGCTACTGGCACCTCGAGTGCGCCGCCAAGAAGCTCGCGGGCCCGCTCTCGGAGGCGCTCGCCGCCTACGAGGGCGAGGTGCCGAACCGCGCCGCGCTCGACGCGCTCATCGCCGCCGCGCCGAAGAAGGCCAAGGACCGCCCGCTGCCGCACGCCGACCGCGCGCCCACCGGTCGCGCCAAGTGCATGCAGTGCCAGGAGCTCCTCGCCAAGGGCGAGCTGCGCATCGGCGTCGAGCGCGAGCTCGAGATGGGCATGAGCGTCACCAAGAGCGCGGGCTACCTGCACCCGGCGTGCGCGTTCGCGTGGACCGAGGAGCACCTCGGCGAGGACGGCGACACCGCGGCGTGGCTCGAGCGCGTCTTCAGCAACAGCGACCTCAGCGATGCCGATCGCGAAGAGCTCACGAGCGCGCTCACTCCGGGTTGACCGTCTGGCGCGCAGCTCCTGCGGTGGAGCTCCCGCGATCGCCTGGAAATCAAGCCGTCTCCGTCGATCGGAGCCTGCGTGGATCTTGCGCCGGTGCGCACGCCGATCGCCCACTCCCACCCCTCGTCGATTGGGCTAGCCTCCGCGCCATGCCCACCTTCGACGAACAAGTCCAAGAGATGCGCCGTTGGTTCGAGTCCCCCCGGTTCGCCGGCATCGAACGGCTCTACACCCCCAAGGAGGTCGTCGAGCAGCGCGGCACGATCCGCAACGAGTACTCCGTCGCGCGCGACGCCGCCGCCGGTTTCCACGCGCGCCTGCGCGAGATGTTCCAGTCCGGCACCTGCATGACCTCGTTCGGTCCCTACTCGCCCGGCGAGGCCGTCGCCATGAAGCGCATGGGGATCGAGGGCATCTACATCGGCGGCTGGGCCACCAGCGCCAAGGGCTCGCCCGACGAGGACCCGGGGCCCGACCTCGCGAGCTACCCGCTGAGCCGCGTGCCCGAGGAGGCCGCCTCGATCGTGCGCGCGCTGCTCGCCGCCGACCGCAACGACTACCACGCGCGCACCAAGATGACCGAGGAGCAGCGCAAGGCGTCGCCCGCGGTCGACTTCCGCCCGTTCATCATCGCCGACGCCGACACCGGCCACGGCGGCGACGCGCACGTGCGCAACCTCATCCGTCGCTTCGTCGAGGCCGGCGTCCCCGGCTACCACATCGAGGACCAGAAGCCCGGCGTGAAGAAGTGCGGCCACCAGGGCGGCAAGGTGCTCGTCTCCGAGGACGAGCAGATCAAGCGCCTCTCGGCCGCGCGCTTCCAGCTCGACATCATGCAGGTGCCCGGCATCATCGTGGCCCGCACCGACGCCGAGTCGGCCACGCTGCTCGACGGCCGCACCGACGAGCGCGACCAGCCGTTCATCCTCGGCGCCACCACGCTCGATACGCCCACGTTCCGCGTCGGGTTCCTCGCGCTGCTCCGCGCGTTGCACGGCCGCGGCATCGCCGAGCTGACTGGATACAGGCTCTATGCGATCGGCGAGGACGAGTACGCTGCGGCTGACAAGTGGCTCGCGAGCTCGGGCATCGCGGCCCTCTTCGACGACGCCGTGAAGACCTACCAGAAGTCGGGCAACGCGGACGCCGCGCTCGACAAGGTCTTCGACAAGTTCGTCGACGTCTGGCAGGACGAGGCCAACGTGATGACCTACGCCGAGGCCGTGACCGAGGCGATGCGCTTCCGCGAGGGCGAGGGCGAGAAGCTCGCGATGACCGAGGAGCAGTGGATCGCGTTCTCCAAGGACGCGTCGTTCCACGCCATCTCGGACAAGGCGCGCAGCATGGGCCTGCACGTCACCTGGGACTGCGAGCACGCGAAGACGCCCGACGGCTACTACCAGGTGCGCGGCGGCATCGAATACGCCATCGCCAAGTCGCTCGCCGTGGCGCCCTACGCCGACGTGCTCTGGATGGAGACCAAGACGGCCGACCTGCACGACGCGAAGATCTTCGCCGACGCGATCCACGCCAAGTTCCCCGACCGGATGCTCGCCTACAACCTCTCACCGTCGTTCAACTGGGACAGCACCGGCATGACCGACGACCAGATGCGGCGCTTCCCCGAGGAGCTCGGCAAGCTCGGCTTCGTGTTCAACTTCATCACCTACGGCGGCCACCAGATCGACGGCCTCGCGGGCGAGGAGTTCGCGTCTGCGCTCCGGCAGGACGGCATGCTGGCGCTCGCGCGCCTGCAGCGCAAGTTCCGCCTGATCGAGTCGCCGTACCGCACCCCGCAGACCCTGGTGGGCGGCCCGCGCGCCGACGCGGCGCTCATGTCGCTCTCCGGCCGCACGGCGACCACCAAGGCGATGGGCAAGGGGTCGACCCAGTTCCAGCACCACCTGCAGATCGAGGTGCCGCCCAAGGTCCTCGAGCAGTGGCTCGACCTCTGGCGCAAGCGCCACGGCATCGACGCGGCCCTCACCGTGTCGCTGCGTCCGCACAGCGCCGGCTCCCACGTCCTCGAACTCGCGGTCCTCGCGGGCGGCAAGAAGGCCGCCAACGTGATCTTCGAGCCCATCCACGACCGCCAGGGCCGCAGCATCCTGTCGGTGCGCGACCAGAACAACCTCGAGCCGAGCCTGCGGCGCAAGCGCCTGATGACGGTGGTGCAGCTGTTCCTGATCCACCGCTACAAGGCGGACTCGGTGCACTACCTCACCCCGTCGGACGACAACCACAAGCAGACCGAGCGCATGAAGACGCGCGGCATCTTCTCGTCGGTGGCGGACGAGGTCGGTCGCATCATCGTGGCCGAGGTCGCCAAGGAGCGCATCAAGCAGCTCCTCGAGGCCGACCAGGCCGCGCTCGGCGCGCTCATCGCCGAGGAGTGAGCGTTCCAGCGAGTCGAGTGAGCGGCGCGTGCGGCCCGAGGTCGCGCGCGCCGCGCTCGTTCTGTGGGGCCGTTGCCTTCGCCGTGACATGAGCGGCTCGGCTTCCGTGGCCGTGCGCAAGTGGCTGATCGATCACGGCATCGAGGCGTCGCGCCTCGAGGTGCTCGATGGTGGAACCACCCTCGCCGAACTCGACGCCGCGAAGAACCGCCGCGTGGAGTTCGAGGTGCCCTGAGCCGGAAAGGGCGGTGGACGGAAGGGGCGCGCGACCCTCTTGCCGCGCCACCGGGGCGCCCTTACGCAGCGCGGCATGTCCACCCGCCTGGCGCAGCGTCTCGACGTCGTGAAGCCGAGTGCCACCCTCGCCGTGTCGGCGCGGGCTGCCGCGCTCCGTGCCGAGGGCCGCACGATCTACCCGTTCGGCGTCGGCGAGCCGGACTTCGACACGCCGGTGCACGTGCGCGACGCGGCCAAGGCCGCCCTCGACGCGGGCGCCACCCGCTACACCGCGGTGAGCGGCACCCTCGAGCTGCGCAAGGCGATCGCGGCGCAGTCCACGCGGACGCGCGGCGTCCCGTGCAAGCCTGACCAGGTCGTGGTGTCGGTCGGCGCGAAGCACGCGCTCTTCAACCTCGCGATCGCCCTCTACGAGCCGGGCGACGAGGTGATCATCCCCGCACCGTACTGGGTGTCGTACCCGGAGCAGGTGCGGCTCGTCGGCGCGACGCCCGTCGTCATCGAGACCACGGAGGCCGATGGGTTCCTCCTCCGCCCCGAGGCCCTCGCGGCCGCCCTCACGCCGAAGACCAAGGCGGTCATCCTCTGCACGCCGTCCAACCCGACGGGCGGCGCGTATCCACGCGAGTGGCTGCAGAAGATCGTCGACGTGATGGCGCAGCACGACGCCTTCCTCATCGTCGACGAGATCTACGCCTCGCTGGTGTACGACGCGTTCGAGCAGGTCTCTGCCCTCACGCTGGCGAGCGAGGCCGCGCGCGACCGCATCATCGTGATCGACGGCGTCTCCAAGACCTACGCGATGACCGGCTGGCGCATCGGCTGGTCGATCACCACGGCGGCCATCGCCAAGGCGCTCGACGTGGTGCAGAGCCAGTCCACCACCAACCCGACCGCGCTCGCCCAGGCCGCCACCATCGTGGCGCTCGACGGCCCGCAGGACTCGGTGCGCGCGATGCGCGACCGCTTCGCCACCCGGCGCACGTTGATGGTCGAGACGCTGCGCACGATCCCGGGCGTCTCCTGTCGCATGCCGGAGGGCGCGTTCTACGCGTTCGCCGACGTGCGCGGGCTCTACGGCCTGCCCTGGGCCAAGGCCAGGAGCGGCAAGCTCGACGGCGACCTCGAGGTGGCCACGTTCCTCCTCGAGGAGGCGGGGTGCGCGGCGGTGCCGGGCTCGGCGTTCGGCGCGCCCGGCTACCTGCGCTTCAGCTACGCGACGAGCGAGCAGAACATCGAGGCCGGCCTCGCCGCCGCCAAGGCCGCGGTGCTGAAGGCCCGCGGCTAGCGGCGCGCCCACGCGGCGAGCCGCTCGGGCTCCCACGTGTTCACGATCTTGTCGACCGGCAGCCACGCCTTCTCGGCGACCTTGGCCGCGTTCTCCACGCGGTCGAGCTCGCTCGTGTGGTGGGCGTCGCTCGACAGCACGAAGTCGATGTTGCGCTCGCGCCCCCGGCGCACGACGTCGACCGGGAGATCGAGCCGCGGCAGCCCGCCGTTGATCTCGAGCGCCGTGCCCGTCTCCTCGGCGGCCGCGAAGATGGCCTCGAAATCCAGGTCGACGCCGGGCCGCGCGCCGATCATGCGCGCGGTGAGGTGGCCGATCATGCGCACGCTCGGGTCGCGCATGGCGGTGACCACCCGCTGGGTCTGCGCCTCGCGCGGCAGGTCGAAGTGGTCGTGGATCGAGGCCAGGCAGAAGTCGAAGCCGGCGCGGAACTCGGCGTCGTAGTCGAGCTCGCCGGCCGGGCCGATGTTGAGCTCGACCCCGTGTAGCAGCACCATGCTGTCGCCGAGCTCCCGCTGCATCGCCTCGATGCGGGCGCGCTGCTCGACCAGGACCTCGCGCTTGACGCCCGAGACCGTGCCCTCGGCGTGCTCGGTGATGACGAGCACCTTCACGCCGCGCGCGCGCGCCGCCGCGACCGTGTCCTCCAGCGACGACTTGCCGTCGCCGGAGACGGTGGTGTGGACGTGGAAATCGCCCAGGATCCGGGGCACGAGGCGGGGCAGGGCGTTCTGCTCGGCGAGCTCGATCTCGCCGGTGTCCTCGCGGAGGTGCGGCGGGATCCACGGCAGGCCGAGCGCCGCGTACACCTCCTCCTCGGTGCGGGCCGCGACGACCTTGCCGGTCGCGATCTCGGTGAGCGCGTACTCGTTGAGGGTGAGGCCGCGGGCGAGGGCGCGCTGGCGCATCTTCACGTTGTGGGCCTTGCTGCCCGTGAAGTACATGAGCGCGGCGCCGAGCTCCTCTTCCTTCACGACGCGCACGTCGATCTGCAGGCCGCGGCGGGTGAGCACGCTGGTCTTGGTGTCGCCGCGGCCGAGCACCTGGTCGACCATCGGCAGGCCGATCACCGTGTCCATGACCTGCGTCGCGTCGTCGGCGGCGACGAGGAAGTCGAGGTCACCGATGGTCTCGGAGAACCGGCGCAGGCTGCCGCAGTAGGCGGCCTGGCGCACCCCGGGGACGGCCTTGATGGTGGCGAGCACACGCTCGGCCAGGGGAAGGGCGACCGAGATCGGCGTGCGCCCGTGGGTGCCCTGCTTGGCCATGCGCTCGAGCGAGTGGGCGAGCTTGTCCTCGCTCTTCTGCCCGAAGCCCTTGAGGTCGCGCAGCTTGTGCTCCGCGATCACGCGGCGGAGGTCGTCCATGTTCTCGACGCCGAGCTCCTTGCGCAGGCGGTTGACCGCCTTCGGGCCGAGGCCGGGCACGTTCAGGAGGGCGACGATGGCGGGCGGGTGCTTCTTGCGCAGGTCCTCGAGCTTCTGCACCTTGCCAGTGTCGAACAGCTCGCGGATCTTGGCGGCGCTGCTCTTGCCGATGCCCTCGAGCGCCTGCAGCTTGGCGGCGGTCAGCACCGTGATGTCGCCGGCGTAGGCGTCGACCGCGCGCGCGGCGCTCTCGTAGGCGCGCACGCGGAACGACGCCGGGTCGCCCTCCTCGAGGATGGTGAGCTCGGAGAGCTCGTGGAACATGTCGAGCACGTCGGCCTTCGTATTCGCCACGGAGAGACGGTAGCCTCCCTCGCGTGAGCAAGGAAGCCGACGAGGCGCCGCTCGTGCTCGAGGTCTCTGGGCGCGAGGTGAAGGTCACCCACCCGAGCAAGGTCTACTTCGCCGCCGCGGGCATCACCAAGGTCGAGGTCGTGCGGTACTTCCTCAGCGTGGCCGACGGCGCGCTCCAGGGCATCCGCGACCGCCCCATCGTCCTCAAGCGGTTCGTCGAAGGCGCCGACGCGCCGCCGTTCTACCAGAAGCGCGCGCCGGCCGGCCGGCCCGCGTGGATCCGCACCGCGACGCTGCGCTTCCCCTCGGGGCGCACGGCCGAGGAGGTGGTGGTCGACGACTTGGCCGGGCTCGCCTTCGTCGCCAACCTCGGGTGCATGGAGCTGCACCCGCACCCGATCCGCTCGGGCGACCTCGACCACCCCGACGAGCTGCGCATCGACCTCGATCCCGGCCCCGGCGTGGCCTGGGACGACGTGCGCAAGGTGGCCCTCGAGGTGCGCGCGCTGCTCGCCGAGCACGGCATGGAGGGGTTCCCGAAGACCAGCGGCTCGCGCGGCCTGCACGTGAACGTGCGCATCGAGCCGCGATGGCCGTTCGATCAGGTGCGCCGCGCCGCGCTCGCCGTCGCGCGCGAGATCGAGCGCCGCGCGCCCACCCTCGCGACGAGCAAGTGGTGGAAGGAGGAGCGCCACGGCGTGTTCCTCGACTACAACCAGAACGCGAAGGACCGCACGACGTGCTCGGCGTATTCGGTGCGGCCGCTGCCCGACGCGCGGGTGTCGGCGCCGCTGCGGTGGGACGAGGTCGAGGCGTGCGATCCGGCCGATTTCACGCTGCGCACGATGCCCGCCCGCTACGCCGCGCTCGGGGATCTGCAGGCGGGGATCGACGCTCGCGCCTTCTCGCTCGAGTCGCTGCTCGCGCTCGCGGATCGCGACGAGGCAGGGGGGCGCGGCGACGCGCCGTGGCCGCCCCACCACCCCAAGAAGGCAGGCGAGGGGCCGCGCGTCGCCCCATCGCGCAAGAAGAAGGAGCCAGGCGCCGAGCCCACCAGGAAGGGGCAGCGCACGCCGAAGATGCCGCTGCTCGTCGTCGCGCAGTCGCCCGACAAGGAGGCGGCGCTCGCCGGCCTCGATCGGTGGCGTGCGCGCCATCCCGACGCGTCGGCGAAGCTCGCGGTGGACGACGTGCTGGTGGACAGCATGCGCGGGCGCTCGTCCACGTGGACGCGCATCCGCGTCAACCTGCGCAACGTGCCCGAGGCGGAGCGCCCGCCGCAGGAGAAGCCCGATCCGGACGAGGATCCGACCGCGGAGTGGCGCGCGATGGTGATGAAGGCGGCGCAGCGCGGGGGCTGATCAGGGCCCGGCGGGCGTGGCAGGCGGCGGGGCCGGACTCTTGGCGGACACCACCACGACCAGCACCAGCATGGCCGCGCGCTTCTTGCCGGCCGTGTCGGCGCCGGTGACCACGAGCTTGCCCGCCGAGGGGTTCGTGCCCGCGACGAGGCCGTCGGCGCCGATGGTGGCGGTGAAGGTCTCGTTCTTGGTCTTGAACGTGAGGACGCCTTCTTCGCTGATCGTCGCGCTTTCTTTGGCGCCTTCCCCCAGGGAAACGGTGCCATCGGCGGCGAGCGTGGCCACCGTCTTGCCCTGGACGATGATCTCGCCGTTCGCGGTGAGGGTGCCCATCGGCTTGCCGTCGGGCGCCTCGATGGTGCCGTCGGCGTGGATCTTCACCGTCTTCTTGTCGTCGCCGAGGGTCATCTCGCCGACCTCGACGCGCGACGCGGTGGCGCCGCTGGTGTTGCTCGTCGTGGCGGGCTTGGACGCGCCGCCCCCACAGGCGCCGAGGGTCACGAGGGCGAGGGCGGCGAGAGAGGTGCGGAGCATGGTCTGGGCGTATCGCACGACGGATCTCCTGTAAACGACGTCAGTGGGGCCGCTGCAGCTCCGCGGGCAGCGCGGACTCGATGCGACGCCGCACCTCCGCCATCACCGCTTCGCGCGGGCCGAACGTCGCCGGGTCCACCGGCGCGTGGAACGTCACGTCGACCCGCTGACCGAGGTGTACCCGGCTGGTCTTCGCGGGCAGCACGTGGCGCGTCCCCTCCACCGTCACGGGCAGGATCGGCACGCCGACCTCCTCCGCGAGCACGAAGCCGCCCTTCTTGAACGGCAGCAATGCGCCGTCGCGCGACTGCGTGCCCTCGGGCGCGATCCACACGTTGATGCCGGAGCGGATGCGCTCCCCGGCGAGCTTCAGCGCGGACACCGCGTGGCCGTGGTCCTGCCGATCGAGGAACACGAACTCCGCGGCCTTCATGCCGCCGCCGAGGATCGGCACCCGGGCGAGCTCGATCTTGGCCACCATGCGCAGCACGCCGGGGTACGCCTTGAACAGCACGAAGATGTCGTAGTGGGACTGGTGGTTCGACATCAGCACGTGGGGGGCGTCGGGGGTGACGTGCTCGAGCCCGTGCACGTGCAGATCGATCCGCGCCTGGCGAACGACGCGGTCGGCCCACGACGAGAGCCGGCCGGAGACCCTCCTGCGGTCGTGACGCCCGCGCGCCGCGTCGAACATGGTGGGGACGCAGATGCGCCCGGTCTCGAGGCAGGCGAGGACCGCGGGGAGCAGGGAGCCTTCGGACATGGGAGCGGGAGGCTGTCTCGGCGGGCGCCGGGCGTCACGGCTGGGCTCCACGGGACGAGGGCCGGGTTGGTGGGTATGCTCCTCGAGATGGTTCCTCCGTCGGCGGCCATGGGCACGATGGTGGGCACGCCTCTGGTCGGTGCGATGGAGTGGTGGCTCCAGCGTTACGGCCGGGCGGCGGGGCACGAGGTGCACACGCGCCTGTCGCCGACCGCCCGCGCGTACCTCGACCCGCACCACCCGAGCCTCGGGGTCCTCGGGGCGCGCCGCTACCCCTACAGCATGCTCAGCGAGCTGTTCAAGGTCATGGCCGCCGTCGCGCGCGCCCCGAGCGAGGATCAGTTCCTGCGCGAGGTCGCGGCGGCGGGGATCGACGCGGCGATGGGCACCGCCATGCGCGTGCTGCTCCGCCTCGCGGCCAGCCCGAAGAGCCTCGCCGCGCGCGGCCAGGAGGCGTGGGACATGTTCCACGACAGCGGTCGCGTGCAGGTGGTGTGCTCCGAACACGACTACGTGTCCACCATCACCGACTGGCGGGGACACGACGTGGTCATGTGCAAGATCGCCCTCGAGGTGCGCCGGCGCATCCTCGAGCAGATGGGTCTCCGGGACGTCACGGCCCACCGCGAGCGCTGCGTCGCGTGGGGCCACGAGTGCTGCGAGGTGCGGCTCCACTGGAGCTGACCGGAGCGATTGACGAGGCGCGTCTTCGTTGGTCGGATGGCGCGACTTGCAGGGCTACCGTCACCCCGGCGATCGCCGCCCGCTGCGCCGCCGCGTCGGTGACGTCGTGCTCGCGGGCCCCCCCCACGCGGTCTCGCTGTTCTTCGCCGCGACGCGCGCGCTCGGGGCGGTCGCCGCGGGGCTCGCGCTGTTCCTGCCGTGGCACGACGTGCGCACCACGAACGGGGGAGGATTCTGCTGGGCGCCGGACTGCCACGGGACCGCCACGCTCGGCCCACCTTCGACCTGCGCGGCGTTCGTGCACGTCCATCCACTGGCCATCCCGATCCTGGTCGGCCTTTCGCTCGCTGCCGCTGCCCGCCACAGACGACCCCGGCTGTGGGCCGCTCTCGGGCTCTCGTTCGGCGAGCTCTTGGGGCTCGTCGGGATCCTCTATGCCTCGTTCGATCTGAAGCACCTGTTCGACCACGTGACGCCGCGATGGGGACAGAACCTGTTCCAGACCGCCTTCCTCGCGATGGTCGCGAGCGTGTTGCTCGAGCTGCTCGCGACACCGATCCTCTACCTCTGGGCGCGCGCGCGCCTGCCGCCGCTCGATCCCGCGCCTACTTCGTGAGGCCGACGTCGTACTCGATGTCCTGCAGCTGGAACTCGCCGTAGGCGAAGCTCCCCGTCGTCGGCTCCCATCGGGCCTCACCGAACGTCATCACCTTGCGCGGGCCGAACGAGCGGTAGTCCCGCACCGGCGTCGTCCACCGCAGCGGCGTGAACGTCTTGCCGTCCGCGGACGCGGCGGTCCGGTCGTCGGAGACGAAGTCGACGAGCTCCCCCGCCTCGCCGAAGACCAGCGTCGCGACGATGGTCTCTGCGCCACGGGTGAACCGGGCGCGCGCGTGCCGGGCGTCGATCGGCTCCCATCCGATCGCCGGGTCGACGAGCCGCGACGGCGCGAGGAGGCAGAGGTCGTTGAACAGCGTCACGGTCTCCGCGCGGTTCATCTCGGGCCCCTTGGCGTCGACCATCGTGAACAGCGAGAGGACGCGCGCCCGGAACGTGGCGGCCTCGCCGACGAAACGGTGGAAGACGTCGACCGGCAGGCCCTTCATCGTGGCGTCCATCAGGAACAGGCGTGACGGCAACGGCCCGAAGAAGCTGTGCTGCTCCGCCTCGAAGGCCATCCATGGTGCGGTGACGCTCGCGCGGATGCGCCCGCGGAACGTGGCGCGGAAGTTCACGATCTGCGGCTGGCCGACCGCCCCCGCGAAGCGCAGGTACGCCTGGACGGGGCCGGGCAGAGGCTTCAGGTCGGCCTCGGTCACGAGCCTCGGCGAGCGCACCGACGCGGCGAGCTCCGAGCGGGTCACGGCCGCGTATTCGGCCCGCAGTCCCAGCGGTCCGTGCGAGGCGAACCGCAGGATCAGCGCGAGGAGCAGGAGCACGTTGGCGAGCGTGCCGAACCGGGCGTCCCGAAAGCTCGTGGCGATCACGAGCTGCGAGACGATCAGCGCCGCGCTGCCCACCCAGAGGAACAGCCGCGGCGCCGTGACGAAGGTGCTCGCGCTCGCGAGCACGAGCCCCGCGGCGAGGAGCCAGAGGAGCCCCATGCCCCGCGCGATGGGCTGGGTGAGCTGGGGGAGCGCGGCGTAGCCGAAGGCCTTGGCGAAGCCCATCAAGTGAATCAGACCGTGCAGCACGAGCAGGACGACGAACACCCAGCGCATGACGTCCTCGCGATCCGGGCAGGAGCCCGGGGTCCCATCAGCAGGAAGCGTGCCCTGCGGGGCGCGCGGTCCTTCGTGGGACCCTGGGTGCAGCGGGCGCGCCGTCGTGAAACGGGTTCGCCCCTCCTGGGACGGCCTGGTGGGGCGAGCCGCTCGGGGTGGGGCGCCCACGTGGCTCTGGTATGCCCTGTCCATGATCGATCACGTCGGCCTCTCGGTCAGCGATCCGAAGCTCAGTCGTCCGTTCTACGAGCAGGCGCTCGCGCCGCTCGGCTACCAGATGCTCCGGGAGATCCCGACGCAGGTCACAGGGGGCAAGGTCGTCCTCGGCTTCGGCGCGCCCCCGAAGCCCGACTTCTGGGTCACCGAGGGCACGCCGCAGACCCCCCGTCTCCACGTGGCCTTCCGCGCCGAGAGTCGCGCCGCCGTCGATGCGTTCTACGCGGCCGCGCTCGCCGCGGGCGGTCGCGACAACGGCCCGCCGGGGCCCCGCCCGCAGTACCACGCCCATTACTACGCGGCGTTCGTGCTCGACCCCGATGGTCACAACATCGAGGCGGTGGTCCACACGCCCTGACGCTCACCGCGCGGTGAGCAGCTTGTCGCGGAACAGCGCGAGCACCTGGTCGAGCGCGTCGCGGGTGCGCTGGCCTGGCTCGTCGATCAGGCTCGCGGTGAGCACCGAGTGGTGGCGGGGCAGTGGGCTGTCGGGGTGACCGTCACGCTGGTCGAGCTCCACGGCGACGAAGGCCGAGCCGAGCTTCTCGCGCAGGAACGCGAAGCGCTCCTCGGG
>JAEUKC010000118.1:0-9141 GCA_016794445.1 Myxococcales bacterium | reverse complement strand
GCGCAGAACACGTGAAGCTCCCCACAGACCCCGCACCGACCGAACCGACCGTCCAACTTCCGCCGCTCCTCCACGGAGCGGCTGGACGCGCGTGCCGATCGACACGAAGCTTCCACTCGGCGCGTGCGTTCTCGACGCACGCGCCACGAAGGCTCGGGGGTACCAGCCCTGAGCCTTCACCTTTCCGACGCGCGCGTTCTACTTCGTTGACGCCAGCGATGGCGAGGACGACACGCGCCTGCGCGACACCGCGCCGGCGATCCTGCCGGGGCCTCGGCGACAACGCCGCGGCCAGGCCTCGCCTGCCTACGCAGGGTGCTTCGTCGTCGTCGAAGGTGACGATGACGAAGCGGAACGATCACGCAGCACGGACTTCGTCAGATCGAGGCGCTCGGTGAGGATCGTCGACACGGCCGCGCACGGCGAACACGATGCGGGCGAGGTGCACGCGCCGAGCATACCCCTGGCGTCTCCGCCTCTGCGATCGGGCAGCGTTCGGCCGACAGGTGCTTGGGCTACCCTCGGAAGCGAACGACTGTGGCACGGACCAACGAAGCATTCTCCGTCCTGGTCGGCTGCGCGCTCCTCGCGTGCGGTGGCGCGCCCTCCGAGGTCAGCGCGGACGCCGGGGCCGACGACGCGGCCGACGCGGCGGAGGACCGAGGCGCGCCGACCGACGCGGCGGGCGACTCGCTCCCGACCTACGACGGGACGCCCGCCGACGACGGACCAGTGCGCCCGTGCACGGCTCCTGCGGCCAAGGCCTGCGTGGGGGGCTGGTGTCGGATCGAGGCCGGGACGTTCCTCCTCGGCTCGGATCCCGACGAGCGGTTCCGCAACCCGAACTCGGAGAATCGTGTCAGCGTCACCCTGACGCGTGCGTTCCTGCTCCAGCAGTTCGAGGCCACGCAGGCCGACTGGCTCGCGCACGTGCCGGTGAACCCCTCGGGGGACGAGGGCAGCGTCGGAGACTGCATCGCGGCGGACTGTCCGGTCGGCAACGTGACGTGGTTCGAGGTCCTCGAGTTCGCCAATCGCAAGTCCGCCGCGGAGGGCCTGCCGAAGTGCTTCGAGCTGCACGACTGCACCAAAGAGGTCGGATACGGGATGGCGTGCAAGTCGGTGAGCCTCACGGCCGCGGACGTGTACGCGTGCAGCGGCTATCGCCTGCCGACGCAGGCCGAGTGGGAGTATGCGGCGCGCGCGGGCACGCTCACCGCCTTCTATTCGGGCCCGATCACACCGCACCTCACGACCTACTGCGCCGACGACGCCGCGCTCGAGTCGGTCGGCTGGTACTGCTTCAACTCGGGCGCGCGCACGCATCGGGTGGGGCGCAAGCCGCCGAACCCGTGGTGCCTCTACGACGTCCTCGGCAACGCGGCCGAGTGGGTGCACGACCCCTACGACGGCCTGGGGTACGGGACGGCGGCGCTCACCGATCCCTTCGGGACGATTCCGCCAGGGATCTTCACCGGGAAGAAGAACAACCACCTGCGCGGAGGGAACGCCGTCTCTCCCGCGGCGATGTGTCGAGCTTCGGCGCATATGGGGACTCCGAACTTCTTCCGCGCTCCGAGCTACGGCTTCCGCCTGGCCCGTACCGCTCCTTGATCGCCAGGTTCGCACGGCGCCGGCTGTGTCGTGGACGGCCTTGCCGCGTAGCACGCCGACATGGATGCAAAGCGCGAGCGCGAGCTGCTCGCACGAACTCCCGGCCGGACTACAGCGAGCAGGCTGCGTCGGCGGAGAACCAGCCGGAGCGCGCGGCAAAGAAGCCGAGGCGTCCGATTCGGAAGTCCGTGTCAGGCGGCCGGCCGTCGAGCTTCCTCCACGAACGTTCCGAGCGCTTCGACGAATGCCGCGGGGTTCTCCACCTGGGGCATGTGGCCGGCATCGGGCACGAACGTCAGCGTGGCGCCGGGCCACGACGTCTTCAGTCTTCGGGCGGCGCCTGCGCTCGTGCCAGGCAAGCGATCGCCTTCGCCCCACAAGAGAAGCGGCTCGAGACCAGCCGGCCGCGGCGAGCCACCGCAGACCAAGATGTCGACGAACGCATCGAGCTGTGGCGGCGACTTCGAGCGTACGAGCGCCTGCAACTCCGGCGGCACGTTGCTGGGATGGACGAAGCCGCGCTCCAGCGCCGACGGACTGTACGCGACCCGTTTCTGGACGGCGCGTATCAGACGGCGCGCGAGCGGGCGTTGCCCCATCCATCGGAGCACCGGTGGCGTGCTCGGCAACGGGACGCCGTTGACCAGCACGAGCCCACGACATCGTGCGCGGTAGTCACTCGCCAAGCGGCAGACGACGGACGCGCCGAACGAGTTGCCGACACACCACGCGCTCGGGACGTCGAGCGCGCCCAGGAGCGCGTCGAGCCATCGGGCGTAGTCGCCGACGGAGCCGAGCGCCTCCTGGTCGCTCCGTCCGATGCCAGGAAGATCGGGGGCGATCACGTGGAACCGTTCGACGAGCCTCCCCCAGACGCCAGCCCAATGGAGCCGGGCCCCGCCCCAACCTCCGTGGACGAGAAGCAGCGGCTCGCCACCACCGCCGACAAAAACGCGCGCCGGTCGACCCTGCACGGCCAGCGTCAGCTCGCGAACCTCGTCGGCATCCATCGCAAGCGTTGTCGCAACATCGATACCCACCCGTCCTTCCTCGCACCGGCGTAGAAGGCGCTTCCGTCCACCTCGGTTCCGTCACGCAAGCAGCGCGGACCCACGCAGTGGCTGCGTGGCAGGAACGCGGGCTCTCCCGCGGCCAGCGCCCGCGCTCCGAGCTGCGGCTTCCGTCTCGCCCGCACGGCGCCTCGGTAGATCGGACCCGACCCGCGTGGTCCTTCCCGAAGGTCACCTCGTGCGCTAGAAACAGTACCGCATGGTTCACCAATCGAGCGCGCGCCTCGACGCCTCTTTCGCTGCTCTCTCGGACGCAACCCGGCGCGGCGTCCTCACGCAGCTCGGACGCGGAGACGCCTCGATCACGGAGCTCGCCGACAAGTTCCACATGACCCTCACGGGCATGAAGAAGCACGTCGGCGTCCTCGAGCGCGCCGGCCTCGTCGCGACCGAGAAGGTCGGGCGCGTGCGGACCTGCCGGCTCGGCCCGAGCCGCCTGGAGTCCGAGACGGCCTGGATGGACACGTACCGCCGGCTCTGGGCCGCGCGCTTCGAGGCGTTGGACGAGGTGCTCGAGGAGCTGCAACGCAAGGAGACCGTCGATGAACGCAAGAAGCGACAGTGAGGCCCCCAAGAACCCCACGACGGTGGAGCCGAAGTCGGAGCGCGAGATCGTCGTCACGCGCACGTTCGACGCGCCGGCGCGCCTCGTCTTCAAGGCGTGGACCACGCCCGAGCTGTTCAAGCGGTGGTGGGTGCCGAAGTCGATGCCGCTGGCGCTCCTCTCCTACGAGGCGGACATCCGTACCGGCGGCAGCTACCGCCTCGTGTTCGACGTCGACGGCACGAACACGATGGCGTTCTTCGGCAGGTACCTCGAGGTGACGCCGCACTCGCGCATCGTGTGGACGAACGACGAGAGCGGCGAAGACGGGGCCGTCACCACGGTGACCCTCGAGGAGAACGACGGCAAGACGCGGATGACGCTGCACGAGCTCTATCGCTCGAAAGAAGTCCGCGACGCGGCGCTGGCCTCCGGGTCGTACGACGGGATGGGCGAGACGTTCGAGCAGCTGGACGAGGTGCTCGTCACGCTGGGCGGGTAGGCATGACGTCGCCCACGACGCGGCTCCGCGCGCTGCTGGACCGCGTCGCCGAGACGCCGGGTTGCACGGTGCACCGCCCGGAAGGTCTACCGAGCGTGGAGGCCGAAGAGGTCGTGCCTGCGGACCTCCGAGCCTTCTACGAGGCATGTGGCGGGATGGACCTGTTCGTCGACGCGACCTACCCGATGCGCATCGTGCCACCGCGCGAACTCGTCCTCGCGAATCCCGTCATCGTCGGCGAACGCTGCGCCGACGACATCTCCTGCCACTGGTACGTCGTCGCGCGCGGCGGGAGGGAGGAGATGATCACCATCGACTGTTCACCGCCGAGGCTCGGCCGCTGCCACGACAGCTTCTGGGATCGCCACGGGGTCGCTGGCTCCTGCGCGATCGTGGCGCTGTCGTTCACGGAGCTGCTGGAGCGGCTCCTCGAGCAGCAGGGTGGGTACTGGTACTGGCTTGCGGACGGTGCACCGGCCCACGGCGACGCCTACGGCTGACGCAGTGAGCTCGTCGCTGGCGACGTCGGCGAGCCGAAGCATCCTGAGCGCATGCTCACGTTCTGTTGCACTCACCGCCGGAGACGAGCACCACGACGAGGTGTCGGCGACGGCGAGCACGGTCCAGGCGGGGGGCTCCATTTTCGAATTCGCACGAATGTAAAACCCCCGTTTTACATTCGTGCGGGAGAAAAATATCGCCCGCCCCACGACTCGAGACGTCTCGAGCGGGGGCTACGGGCGCGGCTTGCGCGGCTTCGCCTCGAACGCTTGTCGGACGGCGCGCCGTATCTTCGGCTCCACGCCCTTTCCCAGCGCGGCGACCACGTGCTCGACGGCTGCGCACGCGTTGTCGCGAGCGTGCTCGAGCGTCTTCTCGAGACGATCGCGCGCCTTGGCCGCCGTCGCCGGCTTCCAGGCGGCGCCCGAGGGCGTCGTCAGGCCGGCGGCGCAGAGCGCGCGCGCGAGGTCCGCCGGAGGTTGCGTGCGCATCGTGAGCAGCGCCGCCTTCACCTCGTCGGCGTCGACCACGATGGGGCGCTCCAGGTGGTAGGACGTCGCCGAACCGGCGGCCGCGAGACACGCGTGCATCGCCTCGAACACCTGCTTTCCGTCGAAGGCCGGCGAGACCGGCCGCGCCGCGTTCAGGGTGTACGCGAACGGCACGGGTAGCTCCCCGCGTCCGTGCTGCGCCCACTCGGCGGCGGTCTGGAGGAGCGGCTCGACCTTCTTGCGGCTCGCGGCCGGCAAGGTCGGAAGCACGAGGCGCGCCGCGGCAATGGCGGCGCGCGCGACCACCGGCTGTCCCCAGCGCTCGAACCCGCCGATCCACAGATCCAGGCGCGCTCGCTCGTTCGCCAGATGCGCGGCGAGTGTCTCGTCCGCCGCAGGCGGCGTCGTGTCGCCGCGGAGGCGGACGGTCTCTCCGAGGTGGGCCGCGAGGTAGGCGGCGAAGTCCTGGTAGGTTCGTTCAGTCGCGCCGATGAACTCGAGGAGCTTCGGCTCGGCGGCCCTGCCCCACACGAGGTACGTCTCGTCACCGTCGTCGACGTCCACGGCGAACAGCGAGAGGCGCTCGAGCGGGAGCGTGGACACGGGCGACTCGGGCCAGTTGGATCGACGCAACGCGATCTGCCGCCGATGTCCGCGCCCCTTCGGAGGCATCGCGGACGCAGAGAGCCACGTCTGCCCCAAGATGGCGTTGACCCACCTCCGGCGAAGCGAAAGCGCTCGCGCAGCATCGGCGACAGTGGACGGCTTCCACCGTCGAGCGTGGCCAGCCGCGTCGGCAGCGTCTCCGGCGGGTCGACCTTCTGCGCGAGGACGCGCCCTGCGTGCGTGCGCTCGTTCTCCTGTCGGAGCAGCGTCAAGAGGTCCGCGACTCGGGTCTTCGCCACGACCGCAGACTAGCTCGCCAGACGATGAAGCCCTCTGCTTCGCCCGGCCATGATGACCTTGGCCTCGAGGACCTGACCCATTCGAGCCACGGCGAGCAGCCGCCGAAGGAGCGCCGCGACCGCGCGATTTCGGCCAGTTCCCGCGAACGAGCCCGGCGATTGAACATTCGCCGGCAGCTCCTCGTCCCTGCTAGCTCCACTCCAACCAGGGATCGGCACGATGAAGCTCCGGGCGTACGCTCTCCTCCTCCTGGCTGGCTCGACCGGCGCCGCCCTCGTCACCGGCTGCTCGAGCGCGACCGACGCGCCGGGTGGGCCCAGCGGCGACGCCGAGATCGAAGACACCGGCACCGAGGGAGACGCGGCGATCGACACCCTCGTGGAGGACGCGCCGGTCGACAGCGCAGCGTCCGACACCGCACCGTCCGACAGTGGCCCGAAGGACACCGGTCCCGAGGTCGCCACCGAGTGCACTCCCGGCGCCACCGATACGGCGGCTTGCGGCAACTGCGGCACCCACGCGCGGACGTGCACCGGCAGCGGCGTCTGGTCGGTGTTCGGCGCGTGCAGCGGAGAGGGCGTCTGCGCCGCCGGCGGCAGTCGAGTGGTCACCTGTGGCAAGTGCGGATCGCGTACCGAGAGCTGCTCGTCGACGTGCGCCTGGGACTCGAGCGCCGCCTGCACCGGCGAGGGCGTCTGCACGCCCGGCGAGATCCAGACCGAGGCCGGCACCTGCACCGGGAAGAACGTCCGCACCCGGACCTGCAGCTCGAGCTGCGCGTGGGGCGACTGGGCCTGCGTGGCGCCGAAGGGCTGGGTCGACGTCACGACCTCGCCGCTCAGCGCGCGCTCGGCCCACACCGCGGTGTGGACCGGCACCGAGATGCTCGTCTTCGGCGGCAACCCTTCGCTCGCCGACGGCGCGGGCTACTCGATCGCGAGCGACACCTGGCGCACGATCGCCGCCGCGACGGTCGGCCGCGAGAGCCACACCGCGGTGTGGACCGGATCGAAGATGATCGTGTGGGGCGGCTACGGCGGCGGTGCGCTCCGCAACGACGGCGCGAGCTACGACCCGGTGGCCAACACCTGGACTGCTATCGCGACGACGACGCTCCCCGCGCGCATGGATCAGACCGCGGTCTGGACCGGCACCGAGATGATCGTGTGGGGCGGTCAGACCTCGAGCGGCGGCGCCCTCGGCGACGGGGCGGCCTACAACCCCGCCACCAACAGCTGGCGCACGATCGCGACCCCGACCAGCTTCGGGCGGCGCTTCGGGCACCGCGCGGTGTGGGCCGGCGGCAGGATGGTGGTCTTCGGTGGCTACGACTACTTCAGCGGCTTCTCCTCGCCGGCGCCGAACACCTGCGCGGTGAAGACCGCGACGAGCTTCTGCGGCGACGCCGCGGCGTACAACCCGGCGACGGATACGTGGACCGTGCTCACGCCGCCGACGCCGGAGCTCGATCCGCGGCAGCGCAACGCCGGCGTGGTGCTCGGCGCGACCGGCGGGCGCGCGCTCTTCTGGGGTGGTGAGGGCAACACCTCCGGCGGCTCGTTGTTCCGCAGCAGCGGCGCGTTCTACGACGTGGCCGCCGGCACCTGGACGACGATGGTCGCTCCGACCGAGACGCTGCTCCCCGGCGCCAAGCGCGCCAGCATGGCCGCGTGGTCGACCGCGGACACGTTCTTCGTCTGGGGCGGCCGCACGGGGACCGCGAGCTACTCGGCGACGGGCGCTTCGTACGACGTGGCGACGTCGACCTGGAAGGCGCTCCCCACGCTGAACGCCCCGTCGGCGCGCGCGTTTGCGACCACGATCTGGACCGGCACCGAGGCGGTGGTGTGGGGCGGCTCGGGGAGCTCGGGCACGCTGAAGGACGGCAAGATCTACCGGCCGTGACGCGGAAGCGATTGGGCTTGGGCTCGCACGAGTTCGGCGGGGGACGCGCAAGCCGATTGGTCGGTCCGCGGGTTTCGTCGTAGGACCGTCCCATGGACAAGGAAGACCTGGTCGTGAACGTTCACTCCGTCGAGGAGGCCGGCTCGGTCGAGGGGCACTGGGGCGCCTTCGACAAGGTCCTCACGCCGTCGATGCGGCCTCGCGGCGGACGGCTGGGCGTCGTGCAGACGCGCGTCCCGCCCCGTACCGTGGGCTGCCCCTTCCACCACCACCTGCGCGAAGACGAGGTGTTCCTCGTGATCTCGGGTCGTGGCGTCCTCCGGTACGGCGACGACCTGTTCGAGCTCGCCGAGGGCGACTGCGTCTCGTGCCCCGCAGGCACCGGTGTCGCCCATCAGATCGGCAACCCGTACGACGAGGACCTGGTCTACCTCGCGATCGGACCGCACGATCCACACGAGGTCTGTGGATACCCCGACACCGGCAAGGTCTTCGTCCGCGCGCTCGCGACGGTGGGCCGCCTCGAAGAGACGCCGTACATGGAAGGGGAGTCCACGGTGCCACGCCTCCTCGACCTGGCAGCCATGGCGCGCGGCGCGTGAACGTCGGAGCACCGCCGTACGACGAGCTGGGCGACGCGACACGATCGCCGGTCCATGGATCGTGACCATGACGGTTCACCGTCACTGCTGCCAATCCATTGGCATCTCTCCGACCCCTCGGCGCATCGCTCGCGCCACGCGCCCGCCGAACCCAGCTTCTCGTCCATGACCCCCGCCCATCGCGCCCTCTCGGCGCTCGCGACGACCAGTCCCGAGTACGGCCCCGCCCTCACCGACCACACCGCGATGGCCGTCGAGGCCCTCGAGCGCCTGGCCCCCGAGGCCATCGACGCCTTCGTGGCCCGCTACGTCCCGCGCCTCCGGCCGCTCGCCGACGAGCCCAGCGAGGCCCTCGCGGGGTTCGCGGGCCGCGTCCGCGAGGAGCGGGCCGCGCTCGCGCAGCACGCGCTGACCGACGTGCTCTCGGCGCGCACGCTCGACGTCCTCGGCCCGAGCCTCGCCGGCGCGGCCTTCCACGGGGCGATCCGCGTGGGCCACGCGGTGCGGGCCCTGGCCCGCGACTCCTCCCCCGTGCGCCTCGACGAGCTCGCCCGCGCGCTCGCGTACGCCTCGAGCCGCGACGAGCGGCTGCCGCCGGCGCTTCCCGCGGACCTCCCGCCGCTCTTCCTGTCCGAGGCCCTCGCGATCCTGCCGTCGGCCCCCGACGCGCTCGTGCACGTGCCGGGTCTCATCACCGGGACGCTCCTCGCGCGCGCGACCGCGCACCCGACGCTGCGCGCGGTAGCGGGGCGGCTCCGCCTCGACGACGACCCGGCGAAGGCGGCCGCCGAGCTCCGGCGGGCCGCGGTGCACTTGTTCGTCGAGGGCGAGTCGCATCCGGCGAGTCTCTTCACGCTGCTGCACGGCGTGACCGGGATGGACGCCGTCTGCGCGCTCGTCCCGCACCTCCGCCCCGAGGCCGCCCGGGCGCTCGTCGGGGCTGCGGGACATGCGCTGCTCGCGGTGCGCGTCGGCTACGTCGGTCGCCTCGCGGCCCGCGCGCTCC
>JAEUKC010000481.1:0-19811 GCA_016794445.1 Myxococcales bacterium | reverse complement strand
TTCCATTGAAGCTCCGCCGTCCGGCGGATCGGGAGGTTTCGGCAATGCTCAAGGGGTTCGTTCGTGCGGGTCTGGTTCTCGGTGGGGTTGCGGCGATCGTCGGCATCGCTTCGCTGTCGGTCTCGCGCCAGCACGGCGTGCAGGTCGCGCCCGCTGCGGCCGGTGACGAGAGCGTCAACATCGAGGGCGCGTTCAAGGTGACCGGTGTCGGCGCCGACGGCGGCGAATACACGGGTTCGGCCACGCTGAAGAAGATCGGCGGCCAGATGTTCAAGGGCACCTGGAACCTCGGCAAGAAGTTCGAGGGCGTGTGCTTCCGCGACGGTTCCGTCCTGTCCTGCGGGTGGTCGGCCAAGCACGACCTCGGCGTCATGGCCTACCTGGTCAAGGACAATGGCGACCTCGACGGCGTGTGGTTCGAGGAGGGCAACACGACCATCGGCAAGGAGTACCTCGTCGGCGGCAACGGCAACCTGCTCGGCAACTACACCATCAAGACGGGCGAGGAGCCGCCGAAGGGCGGGGCCAAGGCCAAGACCTACAGCGGCACCGTCAAGGTCGGGTTCCACAACGGCGTCTACACGTTCGACTGGAACTTCGGTGGCGGCAAGAAGCTGAGCGGCCTCGGTCTGCGCGACGGCGACGTCGTGTCGGTCGGGTTCAACGACACGGGCAACTACGGCGTGCTCCAGTACGACATCAAGGGCGGCGCGGGGAAGAAGACCACCCTCGTCGGTCGCTGGGTCGAGAGCGGCACCTCCAACAAGGGGCCGGGCGCCGAGACGATGGTGAAGTGAGTTCGGTCGGCCGACGCCCGGTGTCTGTGATCGTCCCACTGGACGGTCTCGACAGCCGGGCTCGGCCGCGTTGTCGTTCTGGTCTGTTCAATCTCATGGAGAGGTAGCGATGCTCGAGCGGATGATGTCTGGGTTCTTCGGTCTCGGATCGCGAGGCGCGCTGCTCGCGCTCGGTCTCGTCGTCGCAGCTCCGACCACGGCGTCGGTGGTGGGCTGCAAGAAGGAAGAGAAAGACGACAAGAAGGACGACAAGAAGAAGGACAAGGACGACGACGACGACAAGGACTCGAAGAAGAAGAAGAAGTCCAAGGACGACGACGACGACAAGGACTCGAAGAAGAAGAAGTCCAAGGACGACGACGACGACAAGTCCGCCAAGAAGAAGTCCAAGGACGACGACGACGACGTCAAGACCGTCAAGAAGGGCAAGGCCCTCAAGAGCGTCGACGACGAGGAAGAGGACGACGACGCCCCCAAGCTCAAGACCAAGAAGGCCGCGGGCGATTCGGCGGACATCGTCGGGACCTACGAGATCGCCGGCAAGAACCCCGACGGCGGCAAGTACAAGGGCTCGGCCACGATCAGCAAGATCGGCGGCTCCATGTACAAGGGGAAGTGGAAGATCGGCTCCACCAACTGGGAAGGCGTGATGTTCCGCGACAAGAACGTCTTGTCCTGCGGCTCGGCCCCCAAGCACGACACCGGTGTGGTCGCCTACCTGGTCAACAAGACCAACCTCGACGGCGTGTGGTTCGAGGAGAACGACACCAAGATCGGCAAGGAGATCCTCTCGGCGCCGAAGGACATCGAGGACCTCACCGGGACCTACGGGATCAACACCGGCGAGACCCCGGCCAAGAAGAAGTACACGGGCACGGTCAAGATCACGAAGTACAAGTCGGGCGTCTACGGCCTGACCTGGAAGTTCGGCAGCACGACCAACGTGGGCCTCGGCCTCCGTTCGCAGCACCTCCCCGCGGCGGCGCAGGATCTGCTGTCCGTCGGCTTCAACAGCGCTGGCGACGCCACGGTCCTCCAGTACGTCATCCTCGACGACGGAAAGACCCTCGCCGGCCACTGGGCGATGCCTGGCAAGGGCGGCGGCGAGCCCTCGTGGGGCAAGGAGACGATGACGCGCTGAGTGTGACGGGGTGTCGTCGAGAGTGGACGGCACCCGCACGGCGTGCGATGGCGGCGGTGATGGAACGGACGTTCCTCGCCGCCGTCTTCGTCTGTGCCTTCGGGTGTGGCCGACCGGGCCCGGAGGCCTCCGCCGAGGGGGTCGTCCAGGCCTTCCTCACGGCCACCGAGGGCTACGGCCGCGACACCGCCGCGCCCGACCGCGTCTTCAAGCTCCTCTGCAAGGACACGCGCGATCACCTCCGCGAGGCTGCCGAGCGCGCGACCGCCCTCGGCCTGCCGGTCAAGCCCGAGCAGATGCTCGCTCGCTGGTCACCGCCCGCGTTCGTCGCCGAGCGCCTCGTGTTCGACGGGCGGGCCGCGGTCGACGTCTACGGCGCGGACCCGCGCACCCAGCACGCCCGGGTGATCGTCGCCCAGGAGGGCGCTGGGTACTGCGTGCGCCTCTGACTAGAGGACGTCGAGCGGGTAGTTGCCGTCGGCGTAGCCGCGCACCGCGATGGCCTTGCGCAGCTCGTCGTCGTTGCGGTCGAACGCGCGCACGGTGTCGGCCATGCGCACCTCGGCGCCGCTCGCGAAGGCGGTCGTGAGCTCGACCTCGCGCCGCGCGCCCTCCTCGCCGCGTCGCTCGATCGCCTTGGTGGCGCGCGAGAGGCAGGCGACGAGTGCGTAGAGATCGATCGCCAGATCGGCGATGCGACGCTGGGTGAACTGCATCTCGGCGATGTCCTTGCCGTGCTTGCGGAGCACCTTGTCGACGTTCTTGGCGAGCTCCGCGGTGTACTCCTCGAAGAGGACGGTCTCCCGGTTGAGGAGCGGGTGTACACGGTGCAGGCGCTCGCGGCCGAGCGCGGAGCGGGCCTTGCGGATCGCGAAATCGGAGAGCAGGCCGAAGCCCTTGATCGGCTCGCGCATGGCGCGGACCACCTCGGAGATCTCCTTGCCTGGGCCCTGCATGCCCGAGAGCGCGATGAAGCAGCGCATGATCTCGTTGGTGCCGCCGAAGATGAGGTGTGCGCGCGCGTCGCGCAGGAGCCGCTCGAACGACGACCGGGCGTAGGCGCGACCCCCGACCAGCTGCGCGGCCTCGTGCGACACGCGGAGGAACACCTCGCTGCCGAGCACCTTGCAGATCGCGCTCTCGAGGGAGAAGTCGGCCGCGGCCTGGCCGTCGACGAGGCCCGCCGTGAGGTACACCGCGCTCTCGAGGGCGAAGGTGTCGATGGTCATACGGGCGATCTTGTCGCGCACGAGCCCGAGCTCGCCGATGGCGCGACCGAACGCGCGGCGGCTCGAGGCGTGGACGATCGAGGCGTCGACCAGGGTGCGGCAGGCGCCGACCGCGCTCGCGGTGAGGCCGAGGCGGCCGCGGTTGAGCACCTCCATCGCCACCTGGAACCCGCGCCCGGGATCTCCGAGCACGTTGCCGTGGGGCACGCGCACGGCCTCGAAGCGCGCGTCGGTCGTGCCGAGGCCGCGCACGCCGTGCTTGTCGAGGCGGGGCCCGGTGCGGACCCCGTGCGCGCGCTCGACGAGGAACGCGGTGAGGCGCGGCTTGACCTCCTCCTTGGAGGTGCGGGCGAAGACGGTGAACAGGTCGGCGCGATCGCCGTTGGCGATCCAGCTCTTCTGGCCCTCGAGGACCCAACCCTCGCCGTCGACGGCGGGATCGGCGCGGGTCTGGATGCCGGCGGCGTCGCTGCCGGCGGAGGGCTCGGTGAGGCAGAACGAGGCGATCGACTCACCGCTCGCCACGCGCGGCAGGTACTTGCGCTTCTGGGCGTCCGTGCCGAACAGGAGCAGCCCCATCGTGCCGAGCGACTGGTGGGCGGTGAGCATCAGCGCGACCGAGCCGTCGTGGGCGCCGACCTCTTGCATCAGCCGCGCGTAGGCGAACGTGGAGAGGCCGAGGCCGCCGTGCGCCCTGGGCGCGAGCACGCCGAACAGGCCCTGCTTGCGCAGGCCGTCGACGACGGGCTCGGGGATGGTGGCGTCGGCGTCGATCGCGCGCGGGTCGATGTGGTCGGCGGCGAACCTGCGGAAGCCGTCGAGGAGCGGGGTCACGACCTCGCGTTCGGGGGCGGAGAGCTCGGGGAACGGCGCGACGAGATCCTCGGCGATCACGCCGTGGAACAGGGACTTCATGAAGCTCTGGTCGGACACGGCGCGTAGGGTCGACTCTGTCGAACCGGAGCGTCAAGGGCGGACCGCCGCGACGCCTACCCGCGGGCGCAGAAGCCTTCGTAGTCGATGTACTCGGTGATCGTGCGGTGCTCCGAGCAGCCGATGCAGGTCGGGTCGCGGCGCACGCGCAGCTCGCGGAACTTCATGTTCAGCGAATCGTAGGTGAGGAGGCGGCCGACCAGCGGCTTGCCGCGCCCGAGCACGAGCTTGAGGGCCTCGGTGGCCTGCACGACGCCGACCACGCCGGGGAGGATGCCGAGCACGCCGGCCTCCTGGCACGAGGGCGCGAGGTGGGGCGGGGGGGGCTCGGGGTACATGCAGCGGTAGCAAGGACCCTCGAACGGCACGAACGTGGTGACCTGGCCGTCGAAGCGGAAGATCGACCCGTGCACCACCGGGATGCGGTGCTTGAGGGAGGCGTCGTTGACGAGGTAGCGGGTCGGGAAGTTGTCGCAGCCGTCGACCACGACGTCCCACTTGCCGCCTTCGCCCTCGCCGCCGAAGATCCGGTCGACGTTCTCGCTGGTGAGCCGCTCCTTGTAGGCCACCACCCGCACGTCGGGGTTCAGGTCGACGAGGGCCTTCTGCGCGCTCTCGACCTTGGCCATGCCGACCCGGCTGGTCGCGTGGAGGATCTGGCGCTGCAGGTTGGAGGCGTCGACGGTGTCGGCGTCGACGAGGCCGAGGGTGCCGACGCCGGCCGCGGCGAGGTAGAGGGCCGCGGGGGAGCCGAGACCACCCGCGCCGAGCAGCAGCACGCGCGACTTGAGCAGCTTGGCCTGGCCGACCTCGCCCACCTCGGGCAGGAGCAGGTGCCGCGAGTAGCGGTCCCTCTGCGCGTCGGTCAGCTGCGGCGGGGTCTCCATCGGGTAGCCGAGGTCCTTCCACCGCACGAAGCCCGGGTTGGCCGACTCGACGTTCGTGTAGCCGAGCTCGCCGAGGGTCTTGGCGGCGAGGGCGCTCCGCGTGCCGCCGGCGCAGTAGAGGACGATGGGAGCGTTCTTGTCGGTGAGCTTCTGCTCGACCTGGATCTCGAGGAAGCCGCGGGGCAGGGAGAGCGCGCCGGGGATGAAGCCCGCGCGGAACTCCTCTTTTTCGCGCACGTCGACGAGGACCATGGGCGCCTTGGTCTCGAGGCGACGCTTGACCTCCTCGAGCGAGACTTCGCGGACGGTCTTGCGGATGCCGGCGATGAGGTCGGCGTAGGTCTGAGCCATGGTAGACGGATGTCTACTATCGCGAACCCGGTACGTCCACCGTTCAGAAGGCGCCGGCGAGGCCGATGCCAGCCGTGCCCGGACCGGGCACCAGCGTGATCTGACCGGCCTTGGTGGGCTCGGACTTCTTGCCGCCGAGGAGCAGCCACACGACGCCTCCGCCGACCGCCGCGATGCCGACGCCGGTGAGCACCCAGCCGAGGTTGCGGCGACTCGTGGCCGACTTGCCGTCGGTCGAGAGCTGGTTGCAGGTGGCGAGGTCGCCCGGGAGGGGGTTCTTGGCGCAGTTGAGCTTGTTGAAGTCGTCGCTGGTGGACGAGACCTTCGCGTTGCCGGTGACGCCGAGGATGACGCCCGCGACGGTGAGGACACCGCCGGCGCCGATCACGACGTAGGGCCCGGCGCCCGGGCCGGTGGACGGCGGGGGGGTGGTCGGAATCGAGGTGCTCGAGCCCGTGGGGGCCGTCTCGGTCGGAGCGGCGGTCCCCGTGCCGGTGGGCGCGGTGCTGGTACCGGTGCTGGTGGGCGCGGTGCCCGTGCCGGTCCCGGTGCCCGTGGGCGCGGTCTCGGTGGTGGTGGGCGCGACCTTCTTGGAGAGGTTGGCGATCTTGGCGTCGAGCAGGTCGAGCTCCTCACCCGCCGGCTTGCCGCGCGCGCGGAACAGCTTGTAGACCTCGACCGCCGCGGCGTACTGACCGTCGGCCTCGTAGACCTTGCCCAGGTTCTTGAGCAGCAGGTGCGCGGTGCAATCGCGCTTGTAGGCGTCCTTGTAGTACTTGATCGCGTCGGTGTAGTTCGACGTGTCGTGGGCGTTCTTGCCGAGGCCGAAGAGGGTCTTGGCCTCCTCGGTGTCCTTCTTGCTCGGCTTGCACGCGGCGCCCTCGGGCGGCGGCCAGCCCGGCTCCTTGATGGCCTGCGCGACCGCCGGACGCAGACCGATGGGTCCGAGACCGATGGTCAGCTGCGCACCACCGAGGGCCGTGACGACGACGAGAGTCCAAGGGACGAGGGCGCGGGGACGCATTTCGGCGTCAGGCGTATCACACCTGCCGCCAGTGTTGAAATCCATTGAGGGCCTCCGACATGGGCTAAGCTGCCCGCTTGACGATGCGCCCTTCGCGACTCCTGCTCTCGGCCGGCGCGGCGTGCGCGCTCGGCGTCGCCGCTTTTGCTCTCCACGTCGAGGATGCGGGGGCCCAAGCGCCCGCGCCGACCGCGCCGACCGCCCCCGCCAAGAAGCCCGGCACCCTGGCCGACGCCAAGGACCACATGGACCGCGGGCAGGCGTTCTTCCTCGAGAAGAAGTTCGCCGAGGCCGCCGTCGAGTTCCACCTCGCCTGGGAGACCAAGCCCCTCAGCACATTCCTGTTCAACGAGGGCGTCTGTCACGAGAAGCTGCGCGCCTGGCAGAAGGCGATCGACCTGTTCCAGAAGTACCTGGACGACGACCCGACGGCGCTCGATCGCCCGGCCGTCCAGGCCCGGCTCGAGAAGCTGAAGGCGGAGCTCGAGAAGGAGAAGGCGGCCGCTGCGGCCGCCGCGGACGCGGGGGCCGGGAGCGACGGCGGCGACGCGGGTGGTGACGGCGAGGCCGAAGGGGGCGTCAGCACGCCGCCCACGCCGCCTCCGGTCGGTCCGGTCGTCGCCAACATCGACGAGATGAAGTCGATCGTCGTCATCGAGAGCCTGCCCGACGGCGCACCCGTCGAGATCTGGCAGCGGCAGGCGACCACGACGCCCAAGTTCGAGATGGGCAAGGACAACCCGGGCTGGACCAAGGTGATGAGCGGCAAGACCACGCTCACCATCAGCCTGCCGCTCGGCACCTACCACGTGGTCCTGCCGAAATTCCAGGACTACCGGGCCACCGAGACCGACGTCACCGTCGCCGCGGCGACCATCTCGCAGTTCAAGGCCAACCTCGCGCAGGGCGCGTTCTTCGGCGTGGTCAAGCTGCGCAGCTACGAGCAGGGCGAGGAGCTCCGCGGCGCGCACGTGCTCGTGAAGCGCCCTGGTGACAAGGGCTTCATCGATCGCGGCGTCACCCCCTACGAGGAGTCCTTCGAGAGCGGCACCTATGCCTTCCGCGTCGAGCTCCCTGGCTTCAAGACCCTCGAGAAGAAGATCGAGGTCGAGCACGGGCGCATCGACGAGCAGAAGCTCGAGCTCGATCGCGCCGAGAAGGGCCTCGTGCGGCTCGAGATCACCGGCGCCGACGAGGCCGACGTCTACCTCGACGGCGAGAAGGCGAAGACGTGGGCCCTCGGCCAGAAGGTCGACCTCGAGGTGATGGCCGGTCCCCACGAGCTCAAGGTCAAGGCCGACGACCGCAAGACCTGGTCGACCAAGGTCACGGTGCCCAAGGGCAAGATGGTCGTGCTGCACACCGAGCTCAAGCCCTCGGTCCCGCGCGGCACGGCGTGGACCACCGCGGTCTTCTCGGCCGTCTTCCTCGGCGGCGGCGTGTACCTCGGGCTGCAGGCCAACAAGCTCCGCGACGAGCTGTCTTCGGCGCAGGCCAACTACACGCTCGACCAGGAGGACCCGCGCATCAAGCGCGGCAAGTACTTCGCCATCGGCGCCAACGGGGCCTACGCGGTCGGCGGTGTCCTCGCGCTGATCTCCCTCTACAACTTCCTCAAGGATCCCCTCCCGCCGTCCAAGGGCTGGCAAGAGGCGCCCCGCAACCTCGATCCGCGCGAGGCGGCGCCGAAGCCCGTCTCGCTCCTGCCGGTGGTCTCCGTCGGCTACGCGGGCCTCACCCTCGTGGGGGAGTTCTGACATGCGCCGCAGAGACCTCTCCGCGCTGCTGCTGCTCGCGCTCGTGGCCTGCAATTTCCAGCAGTTCGACAAGTTCTCCGAGGACACGCCGAGCACGGCGTTCGTCGACCGCTCGTACGGCGCGCGCGTCGCGCTCACGAGCGACGCGAGCGGCATCACGGTGCTCGCCGCCGGCGGCAACCCAGGCGAGGGCGTCCGGTTCTTCACGGTCGGCGACGGCCGGAGCGCCCCGAGCACGGTCCCTCGCAGCACCGCGGCGCTCTGCGAGCTCAGCACCGACAAGATCGTCGGAGGCACGCCGTGCGTGGGCGGGACCACGCTCGCCGCGGCCGGCACGCTGAACGACGGCGGGAGCGACGCCACGCCGGGCCTCGATCACATCGGGTGTTTCGCCGTCGGCTACGGTCGGGTGACCACCGCGGCCACGCTCTACGGGCCCGTGATCGCGTGCGCCGACGGGCAGGTGTTCACGCTCGGCGGCGCGACCGGCTCGCAGGTGGAGAAGAGCCTCTCGCTGCTCGACCCCGCCGCGCTCACGGCGCTCCGCATCGCGTTCGCGGCGCTGCCCGGCGCGGGCAAGCTGCCGTCCAAGAACCCACCCCTCCTCATGGGCAGCGAGGCCGACGGCGGCGCGTGGTTCTGGCCCGCGGCCACCCCCGGGTCCGCGCCGAGGGTGGTGCCCGCCCCGAGCGATGGGAAGACCGCCCGCTTCGGCGCGTCGGTGGCCATGGCCCGCGGCGCCGGCACGTCGCTCTTGCTCGTCGCCGCGCCCGAGGCGGGACGCATCTACGCGTACACGCCGGGCGCCACCGCGACGGACGCCCCCGTGCCTGTCGCGTGCCTCGAGGGCGACAAGGGCGCGGGCTCGGCGATCGGCGTCGGCGATCTCGACGGCGACGGCCTCGACGACGTCGCCGTCACCGACCCGCGCCGCGTGCGCATCTTCCTCGGCAAGAAGCGGCCGACCACCCTCGGCACCGGTGACTGTCCTAGCACGTGGCCCGCCGAGCCGGTCGAGCTCACCTGCGCCGAGACCGCGGGCGCCGGGGGGTGCTCCGCGGCGCAGTTCGGGGCCTCCTTGGCCATCGGCGATCTCGACGGCAACGGTCAGGTCGACCTCGCCGTCGGGGCTCCGAATGCCAGCTACGCCGGGGTGGACGGGGCAGGGGCCGTGTTCCTCTTCTCGCCGCTCTCGTCGACGACCGTGCTCGACGTGCGAGGGCTGGCTTCGCCCAACGCCGGCGACGCCTTCGGCGCTTCGATCGCGATCGGGAAGGTCGGTACCCAGGACACCCTCGCCGTGGGCGCCCGCGGCAAGGGCGGCGCTTACGTCACGTGGTGCACCAAGCTCCCCGGAGATCCGGGAGGGGCACGCTGCCGCAAGTGAACGGTGAACGGAGTGAGCCGGAGGCGAACGCAGTGAACGGCGGCCGCCTCCACGGGCGGCCGTTAGGGTAGAAAGAGCGATCGATCCATGATTCCCGAACGCAAGCAGGTGCTGGTCGTCGACGACGAAGCGAACCTCCGCAAGGTGCTGGTCGCGCAGCTCACCCGCGACGGGTACGACGTGCACACCGCGGCCGACGGCGAAGAGGCCCGCGAGCTGCTCCAGGAGCACCACGTCGACCTCGTGATCACCGACCTGCGCATGCCGCGCCTCGACGGCATGGAGCTCCTGCGCTGGGCGCTGGCCGACGATCCGACCCGGCCGGTGGTGATGATCACCGCGCACGGGACCGTCGACACGGCCGTGGAGGCGCTCAAGCTCGGCGCCTTCGACTACGTCACCAAGCCCTTCGATCAGACCGAGATCCGCAGCGTGGCGCAGAAGGCGCTCAAGGCGCGGGACCTCGCCGGCTCCGAGGTCGCCCCCTTCACCTCGTCGGCGACGGGCACGGGCGGCGAGACGCCGGGCCGCTTCCGCATCATCGGCCAGAGCGCGCCGATCCAGGAGATCTACGGCGTCCTCGAGAAGGTCGCCGACACGCCGACCACCGTACTCATCAGCGGTGAGAGCGGCACCGGCAAGGAGCTCATCGCGCGCGCGCTGCACGAGTCCTCGTCGCGCAACCCGAAGCCGTTCATCCGGCTCAACTGCGCGGCGATCCCCAAAGACCTGATGGAGGCCGAGCTGTTCGGGTACGAGCGCGGCGCCTTCACCGGCGCGGTCTCGAGCAAGCCGGGCAAGTTCGAGCTCGCGCACGGCGGCACCCTCTTCCTCGACGAGATCGGCGAGATCCCGGTGGAGATGCAGGTGAAGCTGCTGCGCGTGCTGCAAGAGAGCGAGTTCGAGCGCGTCGGCGGCATCAAGACCATCGGGGTCGACGTCCGGCTCGTGACCGCGACCAACCGCGATCTGCGCGAGATGATCGCCCGGGGAGCGTTCCGCGAAGACCTGTTCTACCGGCTGAACGTCGTCTCGATCCACCTGCCGCCGCTGCGCGAGCGCACGAGCGACATCCCGCTGCTCGTCGACCACTTCGTGCGCAAGTTCAACGGCCGCCTGCGCAAGCAGATCGAGCGCGTCGCGCCCGACGCCATGCAGCGGCTGCTCGGCTACGAGTGGCCCGGCAACATCCGCGAGCTCGAGAACGTGATGGAGCGCGCGGTGCTCTTCTGTGACGACCCGGTCCTCTCGGCCAAGGACCTGAGCCCCGAGGTGCGGGGGGACGCGCGCAGCCAGACCCCGGCCCCCGGCACGGTGGGCGTCCGGACGGACAGCCATCCGGCCGTCGACGGCCAGGCCGCCGACGGTCAGGCCAGCGGCGACGGCGGGCTCCGCGAGCAGGTGAGGGCCGCGATGGCCCGGCTCGAGAAGGATCTCATCCTCCGGGCGCTGCAGCAGACCAGCGGCAACGTCACCCGCGCCGCCCGGCTGCTCAAGATCTCCCGCAAGGGTCTGCAGCTGAAGATGAAGGAGCTCGGCCTGCGCGAACCAGGCTGAGGGCCGAGGCCTCGACGTGTGGCGACCGGGTCGCGGTTTCTTCGCTACACTCGGCCCAGGCTGCCATGGAACTGCTCGCCGGCGCTGCCTTCAGCTGGTGCGTCGTGTACGTGCTGCTCGCGACCTATTTCGCGATCCTGGCCGCGCGACGGGGCGGTCTCGGCTACGGCGCTTTCGCGATCGCGTGTGCCCTGGCGAGCGGCTACGCGTTCTGCAATGCCCAGCAGTACCACCAGGTCGACCCGGTCCGCTCGGCCACCTGGGGTCTGCGTGGGTTCGTGATGGCCCTCGGCGCGTCGGCGCTCATCCTCCACACCTGCCTGATCTACGCCGAAGTGTCCGCCGCGGCGCGCCGCCGCTGGGCCTTGCTGGCGAACGGCGCCGCGCTCGGGTGCGCGGTCCTCGCCGTGGCGGGCGCGTTCCACCAGGTCGGCGTCGTCCGCTCGCGCACGCTCAACCTCGGGGGTCTCCAGTACCTGCACCACAACTTCGCGGGGCGCGCCCCCCAGTGGCTCGCGCAGGCGGTGCTCCTCGGCTGCATCGCGGGGAGCGTCACCCTGCTCGTGCGCGCCTACCTCGCGGGCAAGCGCGAGGCGCTGCTCGCGTGCCTCGGGGGCTTCGTCATCGTCGCCACCACCGTCAACGACGTGCTGGTCCTCAACGAGGTGACCCGCGCCATCTTCCTGTCCGAGCACGGCTTCTCGGCGTTCGCCTTCGGCCTCTCGTACACCTTGCTGGCCCGCCACGAGCGCCTCTCCGACGAGCTCACGCTCAAGGGCGCCGAGCTCCGGCGCCGAGCCCGTCACCTGCGCAAGGCCTACGAGGAGCTCCGGGCCGCGCAGCAGGAGCTCGTGCGCAAGGAGCAGCTCGCGCTGGTCGGCGAGCTCGCGGCGGTGGTCTCGCACGAGGTGCGCAACCCGCTCGCGGTCATCTCCAACGCCATCGCGGGCCTGCGCCGCGAGACCCTCGGCCCCGAGGACCGCAGCACCCTGCTCGGCATCCTCGAGGAGGAGTCGCAGCGCCTCAACCGGCTGGTCGGTGATCTGCTGCGCTACGCGCGCCCGCTCAACGTGGAGCGCCAGCGCCTCGATCTGCCGCAGCTCGTCGGCCGTGCGAGCGATCTCGTGCGCAACCACGAAGGGGTGGTCCTCGCGCTCGACGTCGAGCCGATCGACGCGACGCCGGTCTACGGCGACGCCAACCTGCTCCGTCAGGTGTTCGACAACCTCGTGCAGAACGCCTGTCAGGCCATGTCCGCGGGTGGAGGCACGCTCGGCGTGCGCGTGTCGCCCGGGGTGGAGGAGGGAGTGGAGGGCGTCGTCGTGCAGTTCGCCGACACGGGCGAGGGCATGGACACCCAGGTTCGCTCGCGGGCCGGCACTCCGTTCTTCACCACGCGTCCCGGCGGCACGGGCCTCGGTCTCGCCATCTGCGACCGCATCGTGACCGCCCACGGCGGGGTCCTCAGCATCAAGAGCGGCGCCGGGGAGGGCACCCTGGTCAACGTGTTCTTGCCGGCCAACCGGAGGAGCGAGGCGCCGGCGGTCCGGTCGTCGGTGCCCCCGCGCCCCGAGGTGTTCCTCGCGCAGACCGGCGAGAACACGACCGAGAGCTAGGGTGCTACACGGCTGCCATGGGGCAGAAGAAGAACCCGTACGCGCGGCCCGACGAGTTCACCAAGCGCGCCAAGGCGGCGGGCTACCCGGCCCGCTCCGTGTTCAAGCTCGAGGAGATCGACCGTCGCTGCCGCCTGTTCCGGCCCGGCATGCGCGTGCTCGACCTCGGGTGCGCGCCAGGCTCGTGGCTCATGTACGCCGCCCAGAAGGTCGGCGGGCAGGGGAGCGTGCGGGGCATCGATCTGACGCCGCTCGAGATCGTGATGCCCAGGAACGCGCAGGCCATCGCCGGCGACGCCCTGTCGCTCGAGGGCCCCGTCCGCGCCTTCGTCGACGAGGGCGGTCCCTACGACGTCGTCGTCTCGGACATGGCCCCCGCGACCACCGGCAACCGCTTCAGCGATCAGGCGCGGAGCGCCGAACTCGTGCGCGGGACGCTGGCCGTGGCGGAGCGGGTCCTCGCCCCGGGCGGCGCCTGGGTGGCCAAGATCTTCATGAGCGAGGACCTCGTGAGCATCCGCGCCGACGTGCGGCGCGCGTTCACCGAGGAGCGCGTTCTCCGACCGGAGGGGGTCCGAAAGGTCAGCTACGAGGTGTTCCTGGTGGGCCTCGGCAAGCGCGCGCACGTTGACGACGGGGGAGCGGGATCGTAAGGGGACGGCCGAATCCCCCAGCAAGGAGTCACGATGAGCCGCTACACGTTCACCTCGGAGTCCGTCACCGAGGGCCACCCGGACAAGATCTGCGACGCCATCAGCGATGCCATCCTCGACGGCATCCTCGCCCAGGACAAGCGGGCGCGCGTCGCCTGCGAGACCATGGTCAAGACGGGCATGGCGGTCGTGGCCGGCGAGATCACCACGAGCGCGTGGGTCGACATGCCGGTGCTCATCCGCAAGACCATCGCGGACATCGGGTACACCGACTCGAGCATGGGCTTCGACGCCAACACCTGCGCGGTGCTCACGGCGATCGAGAAGCAGTCCCCGGACATCTCGCAGGGCGTGACCGAGGGCGAGGGCATGTTCAAGGAGCAGGGCGCCGGCGACCAGGGGCTCATGTTCGGCTTCGCGACCGACGAGACCACCGAGCTGATGCCGATGCCGATCATGACGGCCCACAAGCTCGCCAAGCGCCTCTCCGAGGTGCGCAAGAAGCAGGAAGACGGCATCGACTGGCTCCGCCCCGACGGCAAGACCCAGGTCACCGTCGAGTACTCCGACGAGGGCCGCCCCTCGCGCGTCGACGCGGTCGTCGTGTCGACCCAGCACGCCGATCACGTGAAGCACAAGACCATCAAGGAGGCCATCACCGAGCTGGTCATCAAGAAGGTCGTCCCGGCGCGCCTCATCGACGGCCGGACCAAGTTCTTCATCAACCCGACCGGTCGCTTCGTCATCGGCGGCCCCTACGGCGACGCGGGCCTCACCGGCCGCAAGATCATCGTCGACACCTACGGCGGCATGGGTCGCCACGGTGGCGGCGCGTTCAGCGGCAAGGACCCGAGCAAGGTCGATCGCTCGGCCGCGTACTACGCGCGCTACGTCGCCAAGAACATCGTCGCCGCCAAGCTCGCGCGCCGCTGCGAGGTGCAGATCGCGTACGCCATCGGCGTCGCCAAGCCGGTCGGCGTCTACGTCCGCACGTTCGGCACGGGCGTCGTCTCCGAGGACAAGATCGCCGAGTACGTGATGCGCAACTTCGACATGCGCCCGCGCGCGATCATCGAGCAGCTCGACCTGCTCAAGCCGATCTACAAGGCCACCTCCTCGTACGGCCACTTCGGCCGCAAGGAGTTCACCTGGGAGAAGACCGACCGCGCGCAGAAGCTCGCGGACGCCTTCGCCAAGCAGATCGCCGCCGCGCAGAAGGGCACCGCCCCCGCCAAGGCCGCGGCCGCTCCGGCTGCCAAGGCCACTCCGGCTGCCAAGGCCGCTCCGGCTGCCAAGGCCGCTCCGGCCGCCAAGGCCGCTCCGGCCGCCAAGGCTCCGGCGGCGAAGAGGCCCGCCAAGAAGGCCGCCAAGAAGGCCGCTGCCAAGGCGCCGGCCAAGGCCGTGGCGAAGGCCCCCGCCAAGAAGAAGGCCAAGCGCGGTCGCTGATCGACGCGGTCTCGTGGTCACGGCCTGCTCCCGCGAGGGTGGCGGGCCGTGCGCCTTTCTGGGCTCGAGGCTCGTCCAAGGATGCAGCCCGGGGGGGCGACAGGCCTTCAGTCGAGGGCGATCTTGATCGTGTCGCGGGCCGGCTGCTCGTGGGTGAGCCGCAGCACCACGTCGCGGAGCAGCGGGAACTTCTCGAGGAGCTCTTCGCGGTCGGGGAGCTCGAAGTCCCGGAAATCGAAGCCCGGAGCGACGGTGCACCCGAGGAGCGACCAGCCGTCGCCGACGGGCACCGCGGCCTGCCAGGTGCCTGCGGACACCACGCCCTGCGGGCGCTCGCCGGCGAGCAAGTCGCGGCCGAGCCGCGTCGTCGAGTGCAGCCCGCTCGGGTCGATGGTGTGCAGCTCGAGCGGGGCCCCTGCGTAGTGGTGCCAGACCTCGTCCGAGGCGACCCGGTGCAAGGCCGAGAAGCTCCCCGCCGGGAGCAGGTAGTAGATGGCTGTGCTCGCGGCGCGGGCCTGGTTCGGCGTGGGGACGCCGGATAGGCGGGTGAGACTGCGAAAGGTCTCGGCATAGAAGCCACCCTCCGGGTGGGGACGGAGACCGAGGAGCTCGACCAGCTGAGCACTTTCGAGGGCCATGGACCGGTCGTATCACGACGCACCGCGGTGGAAGATTCTTCGCGAGCCGAGACGTGGGGCCGGGTACCATTCAGCCCCGCATGCAACGCCGCCGTCACCTCCTTGCCCCTTCGCTCTTCGCCCTCTTCCTCCTCGCGCTCGGCACGCAGGACGCGCGCGCGGGCTGGCCGCCGCCGCCAGGCGCGACCACCGAGCAGCTGAAGGACCCGGCCAACTGGCCGAACGATCCCGACTATGGCCCCCGCAAGGACGGCAAGCCGGACATCAACGGCGACGGTGGCGAGTGGCAGAAGTGGAGCTGGATCCCGCCGCGCCCCGCCGGGTTCACGAACTACCGGCCCGAGGAGACGGCGACGGGCATGTCGGCAGACGTGGCCTGGACCTACTCGATCGGCGATCCGCGCGTGCGCATCGCCGTGCTCGACAGCGGCATCAAGTGGGACGAGCGGGACGTCATCCACTCGGCGTTCCTCAACGCCAAGGAGCTCGTGAACGCCAAGCCGCTCGACAAGGACGGCAAGCCCTGCGGCGGCGCCGGCGAGCTCGCCGGGTTCGACTGCAACGGCGACGGCGCGTTCGACATGTACGACTACGAGGTCAGCAAGAAGGTGCAGACCGCGACGGCCGTCGTCGATCTGAAGGACGGCAACGCCAACGGCGTGCTCGACGCCGGCGACCTCATCGTCCAGTTCAGCGACGGCGTGGACGACGACAAGAACGGCTACGTCGACGACATCAGCGGCTGGGACTTCTTCAAGGACGACAACGACCCCTACGACGACACGCGCTACGGCCACGGCACGGGAGAGGCCCGCGACTCGACCGCCGAGGCCAACAACGGCGTCAGCGGGCAGGGGTTCTGCCCGAAGTGCAAGTTCGTCCCCCTCCGCGTCGGCGACAGCTTCATCGTCGACGCGCAGGACTACGCGCAGGCGGTCGTCTACGCGACGGACATCGGCGCCAAGGTCGTGCAGGAGGCGCTCGGCTCGGTCAACCAGACCAACTTCTCGCGCGCGGCGATGGCGTACGCCTACAAGAAGAACGTCACCATCATCGCCTCGGCGGCCGACGAGAACAGCCGGCACCACAACATGCCGGCCACCGCCAACCACACGCTCATCGTCAAGGCGATCCAGAAGGACAAGGACAGCATCGCGCGGAGCAGCAGCTTCCTCAACTTCCACCCCTGCTCCAACTACGGCGGGCAGGTCCCGCTCTCGGTGTCGGGCAGTGGGTGCGCCTCGGAGGCCACGGGCAACTCGAGCGGGATCACCGGCCTCATCTACTCGATGGGGCTCCAGAAGGGCCTCGACCTCGAGGCGGGTGAGGTGCAGCAGCTCCTCAAGATGACCGCGGATCTCATCGACATCCCCGTCAGCTACGACCCGAAGCACCCCGACTACGAGACCCAGAAGGACCTCTACTACCCGTCCAAGAACACCTTCTCGCAGCGCTTCGGCTATGGCCGCGTCAACGCTGGCAAGGCGATGAAGATGGTGGCCGACGGCAAGATCCCTGCCTCGGTCGACCTCGTGAAGCCCGAGCTGTTCGAGATCCTCTACCCATCCACCCTCACCAAGGACGTGGAGATCAAGGGCGTCATCTCGGCGAAGCGCGCCAAGTCGTGGAACGCCAAGATCGAGTGGGCCCCCGGCGTCGAGCCCGACGACAGCGCGTTCAAGACCATCTCCGCGATCCCGGACACCCCGGGCAGCAAGACGATGGGCGAGGACGGCACCCCGCTCGCCTTCTTCAAGGTCAAGGACCTCGGGAAGATCGAGAACGCCGGCGAGATCGAGAACCGCTACACCGTCACGCTTCGCGTGCAGGTCTTCGCCACCTACGACGGCGCGACGACCCCGATCAAGTCCGAGATCCGGCGCCCGGTCTACGTCTACGACGACCCGACCCTCCTCCCGGGATTCCCCAAGTACCTCGGGGCCTCCGGCGAGGCCTCGCCGCGCCTCGTGGACCTGGACGGAGACGGCAAGCGCGAGATCCTCTACGGCGACGCCGACGGCCGGCTGCACGCTTTCAAGAGCGACGGCTCGGAGCTCAAGGGCTTCCCGTTCAAGACCCGGCCCATCGACGGCCTCGCGCCGGACGGCAAGGAGGGCTCGCCGTTCGTCGCCCACTACCTCGGCGGCAAGAACGCCTACACCGATCCCACCAAGCCCATCGACGTCGACCTCGCCCGCGAGACGATCATGAGCGCCCCGGCCGTCGCGGATCTCGACGGCGACAAGAAGCCCGAGATCATCTTCGGGACCTGGTCCGGCACCATCTACGCGATCCACGCCGACGGCACCCCGGTCGCCGGCAAGTGGCCGCTCCGGCTGCCGGACGTGCCCTCGTGTCCTCGGGGCGACCAGCCCAAGCTGCCCGCCGGCACCCTCTGCATGACCGAGCATTCCGGCGTCGCCCGCGGCGCGTTCGCCGGGATCTCGCTCGCCGACATGAACAAGGACGGCAAGCTCGACATCGTGATCGCCGCGTTCGATGGCAAGATCTACGTGAAGGACGCGGCCGGCGAGGATCTGCCGGGCTGGCCCGTCGAGGTCAACTACAAGGGTGCGCTCGACGCCGACAACATCGTGGCGCGCATCGTCACGACCCCCGCCATCGGGGACCTCAACGGCGACGGGATCCCCGAGATCGCCGTCGGCAGCAACGAGGCGCTCGGCAAGGGCGGCAACGTCGGCGCGTTCTTCGCGGTCGATGGTCGCGGCAACGCCGCGCCGGGCGGGCCGTTCCTCCCGGGCTGGCCGGTGGTCACGAGCAGCTTCAAGCTGTTCCCGCTGGTCGGCGAGGGCATCGTCAGCGCGGGCTTGATGGCCGACGTCGACGGCGACGGCACGCCCGAGATCATCTTCCACGGCACCGGCGGCTCGCCGTTCGTGCTGCCCGTGAAGCCCGAGCAACCGGCCGTGCTCGGCGGCAACTTCCCGAACGCCGTGCTGCGCCTCGACCCCACGTTCGGCAGCAACTACTCGAGCCCGAAGGACCTCAAGGGCAACAACTTCATCGGCCTGTTCTCGGCGCCCTCGGTCGGCGACCTCGACCAGGACGGCAAGCCGGACATCATCGCCCTCGGCGCCTCCTTCTACCTGGCGCTGGCCCTGCAGTCGCCGCAGAAGACGGAATACGAGCAGCACGTCGCGTTCTGGAAGAGCGGCAACCCCGTGCCGTGCGTCGAGGACCCGACCAAGAAGTGCGCGCAGATGTTCCCGGGGTCGCCGACGATCACCGAGGACTACACCTTCTTCCACAACGCCACGGTCGCCGACGTCTCGGGCGACGACTACCCCGAGACCATCGTGGGTACGGGCGGCTACTTCGTGCGCGCGGTCGACGCCTGCGGCCGCGAGGCGCCGGGCTTCCCGAAGTTCACCGGGCAGTGGATCATCCCCTCGAACACCGTCGGTGACATCGACGGCGACGGGAAGCTCGAGGTCGTGACGGGCACGCGCGATGGCTGGCTCTACGCCTGGCACACCGAAGGGCGTGAGGACGGAGTGATCGAGTGGCCGACCAACCACCACGACAACCTCAACACCGGCAACTACAAGACGGCCATCGACTTCCCGAAGGCCCACAAGGCCACAAAGCCGCTCGACCTCGCCACGTGCAAGAAGGTCGAGCCGGCCGATGCAGGCCCGAACGGGGCGGGACCGGAGATCGCCGGGGGGAGCGGCTGCGGCTGCAACGTCCCGGGGCGCTCGGTTCCCCCCGCGGTCGCGGCCGTGGGCCTGCTGCCCCTGATCGCCTTCCTGCGCCGGCGCAAGTCCTGACGCGCAGTTCCAGACGAAAGGCGACAAAGCGAGGGCACAGGGTGAATACCTGCCACCCTCGCTCGTCTGGAGGGGTGGCTCGAAACGGGCGTTCGGGTGTATCTTCCCGCCCGCTCGAACCCAACCCATCCGCTGACCACCCCTGCTGACTAGATGGCCATCCTCTTCCCGTCAGGGCTGGGGTTTGGCGGACACGAGAGGAACCCATGACCCAGAAGCGCCACACCTTCGCCCTCGCCGCCCTCGCCCTCAGCGGCGCGTTTGCCTTCGGCGTCGGATGTACCGTCAAGACGACCACTGGCGAACCCACCGCCCCCACCGCGTCCACCACCGCGCCGGTCGCGTCGACGCCGCCGCCCCCGCCGGACAAGGACGGCGACGGTGTCGCCGACGCCGACGATGCGTGCCCCGATCAGGCCGGCAAGGCCAACGCCGACAAGGCGAAGAACGGCTGCCCGGACGCGCCGCCCCCGCCGGTCAACAAGAACATCTCGATCGAGGGTAACGAGGTCAAGATCATCAAGAAGATCATGTTCAAGACCGGCAGCGCCGAGATCGAGAACGAGTCCAACCAGCTCCTGAACGACATCGCCGAGTTCCTCAA
>JAEUKC010000422.1:0-29790 GCA_016794445.1 Myxococcales bacterium | reverse complement strand
GACACCGGACCTGCGGCGAGATCGACCGTGTCGGGCACGAGCATCTGGCCCACGGCGGCGCCCGGGATGAAGTGCCCCGGGTGCGCGTGCGCGACGCCGAGGCCGAACCTCGGCCAGGGCCGCGGACCGCGCGAGGCCGTGACGGGCTCGCCGTCGAAGTAATACAGCGGCCCCACCGAGAGGAGCGCCTTGTCGACCTTGACCACGAAGCCGAGCGCGTTGGTGAACGTGGTGGTGTCGGGGGTTAGGCGGGTCTTCAGCGAGACGCGTTGCCCAGCCGTCTCGTCCCCTCCACACGAGGGACCGACGACGGCGAGCGTGGCGAGCGCAATGCACAGAACGGCGGTTTTCATGGGCCAGATGCAGTAGCACACTTTTTCAGATTCGTGCCACGGCAGAGCCGCCCTGCGACGTCATGTCGCGTCGACAGGACTCGCGACGCGAACCACCTTGCTCGTGTGACGTCCGCCCTCCTGCTCGCCGCCTCGGTCGCGCTCACCGCCGCCCAGCCCTCGGAGGGCGTGGTCGAGAGTCACCTCCTCGCCCCCTGCTGCTGGCAGCAGACCCTCGACGTGCACGACTCCGAGATCTCGCGCGTGCTCCGCGCCGAGGTGCGCGAGCGGCTCGCCGCGGGGGAGTCGCCGGACGCGATCGAGGACTCGCTCGTCCAGCGGTTCGGCGAACGCATGCGCGCGGTGCCCCGCAAGGACCCGACGCCGTGGTTCGCGCTCGGTGGTGTGTTCGTGGTGTGCGCGGCCGGGGTCACGGCGCTGGTGGTGGTTCGGCGCAAGGCGCGTCCCAACGCCCATCGACCGCTGGCGCCCTCGACCGGGGTCGACCCCTACGACGCCGCGCTCGACGAAGCGCTCCGCGACCTCCCCTGATCGACACCCGGCTGACGCGAGGCCGTCAAGCCTGTGTCGAGACGGCCCCCGAGAGGAGAGGGAAGAACTCCCGGTCCGCGACGAGGAGGTGGCGCGCGACCACGTCCCGCGCGAGGAAGTCCACCAGCTCGCCCGGGGGTACCCGGCGCCCAGCCGCGGCGGTCTGCAGCCGCACGGCCTCGCCGAGGAGGCGTGCGTGCGAAAGGCGGTGCGCCGCGAGCCGCGGGTAGCCGAGCTCCGCCAGCAGGCTCTCTTCGTGGGCGAAGTGCAGCCTGACGTGGTGAATCAGCTCGTCGAGGGCCAGCCGCAGCTGCGACGGATCGTCGTATCCGACCGCCGAGGACGCGAGGACCTTGTTGGCGAGCTCGAACAGCTGGGCGTGTTCGCGGTCGATCGCTGGATCGCCGGAGCGGTAGCGATCGCGGAAGACGAGCTCGAGCACCCCGTGTCTCGAGTTGCTCCAGACGTCCGACGCGCCTCGTCGGTCGCACGACACGCGGTTGCGACCCGCCGCCTTGGCGGCGTACACGGCGCGGTCCGCGCGCTCGAACCAGCCGGCGAGATCCTCCCCGACCAGCAGCTCCGCCACGCCGACGCTGACCGTCACGCGGCCGACCTTGGGGAACTCGTGGGCCTCGACGACCGCCGCACCCTCTCGGCGACCACCGCGGCGTCTGCGAAGGCCGTGTCGGGCGCGATCAGGACGAACTCCTCGCCGCCCCACCGATAGAGCGAGTCCGAGGGTCGCGTGCCGGCGACGATGGTGGTGGTGAGCCCCTGCAACACGAGATCTCCCGCGGCGTGCCCGAACGCGTCGTTGACCTGCTTGAAGTGGTCGACGTCGAAGAGCAGCATCGACAGCGGGTGCCGATAGCGCAGCGCCCCGCCGATCTCGCGACGCACCGTGCGCTCGAGGTGGTGTCGATTCCAGGCACCCGTCAGGCGATCCGTCGCGCTCTGCTGCTCGAGCTCGACGAGTCGAGCCTCGAGCGAAGCGATGCGATCGACCGTTGCGGCGTCGTCCAGCACCACGAGGCGGCAGGCCGGGGACAGCGGGACCTCGAACCGCGGTCGGTCGTGCGCCGCCCCCGTCCACGTCGGACTCTCGACCAGCGTGGTGTGGTTGGCGTCGAGCACCGCCATGGGGATCGGAGACTGCGCAACAGAGCTACGAAAGAGCGGGTCGTCGATCCAATCGCTGGTGGGCATGCCGCACAGCGAGCAACGCTCGTGCCCATGACCGGCCGTTTTTGGTTGTCACAAAACGCCAGCACCCCCACTCTTGGAGCTGGAGGAAGTGCGATGTTGGTGAAGTCCCTGCAAAGGCGGGAGGCTGCGTGACGGCGTTGGCGAACGCTGCGCCATGCCGCGCGCAGACGATCCTGGTCGAGCGGCTCGAAGCCGCGTTCGACGGCGACCCCGGGGCTCGCATCTTCCTGCAGGCGGCGCTCCGCGGCGCTCGACGCGCGACCCTGCCGACGGACCCCGAGACGCTGCTCGATTTCGTGCGCGCCCACCTGCTCGGCCCCCTCACCGAGGAACTGGGAGGGCGCGCCGTCGTGAGCTTCCTCGACGCGCTCGAGAGAGCGCTCCGCACGCCGGTCAGCGACGTCGAAGTGAGCGCAGACGTGGAGCTGGACGACGAGTCGCTGGGGATTGGGTCCCGCGAAGAATCGGGCGAGGTGTGCCGTCCGAGTCGACTCCCCACCGCGCTCCGTCCCCCTCCCTACGAAGAGATCTCCCCCCGACACACCTCGTCCATCCCGCCGAGCCAGCGAGACAGCGGCGCCGTGCGCGCCCGACTGCGCGCGCTGTTGATCCACGGAGACCGCTTCACGAGAGCCATTCTCGCCCGTCAGCTCGTGGCGGCAGGCTGTGACGTGACCGTCATCGAGACCTTCGTCGACATCGCGAGCGTGGTCGACGCATTGCCGGACCTCGCCGTGGTCGACCTCGACGTCCGTGACGTGCATCTGCTGCTCGCCGCGATGGTCACCCGCAACCCCGGCGTGAGGGTGCTCGGGCTGCTCCCGCCAGGATTCGACGCGGAGGTGCTGTTCGGCGCGGCGGGGGTCCTCACCCACGAGACGACCTCCCACGCCGCCAGGAGCGCGGAGATCGCCACCCGCCTGCGCGCGCTCGCCCTGCGGTAACCTATGTCCGCGCGAGGGCGCGCAATCGGTCGACGAGCGTCGCCCCGCCGACGTCCGGCAGGACCGTGTCGAAGGCTTCGACGCCCGCCTGTCGGAAGGTCGCGTCGGCGTCGCAGCCGAGCGCGAGGACGCCGAGCACCCGCAGGCTCGGACTGCGCGTCACCATGCCGGTCAGCAAGAGATGCACGCCCTCGAGGCCGAGATCGACGACCGCGAGCGGCGGAGCCTCGGGGATCGCGATCGCCTCCAGGAACGACTCCACGAGGATGACCTCGCACCCGCTCGCGACGAACTGACGCGCGAGGCGGGCCCGGTGGAAGCGGTCCGCGTGCGCCAGCATCAAGCGGAGGTGCTCCCCCTCGGCACCACGCCCCCATCTTCGCCGCAGCGACGGTGCCTCGTCCTCGCCGATCCGCCCGCTCGGGACAGCGTCGTCCCTGCGGGCCGGAACGGGGCTCGCGCGAAGCCGGGAGCGTGAGGGCATATCGGCCATCGGCGAGAGCGCGAGAGACAGCTCGTCGAGAAAGGCGAGCGCCGTCCTGGCACCGAGATGTTCGCTCAGCGGAGGCATGAGGTAGGCCCGCGCGAAATCGAGGAGTTGCTCACCGTCTACCGGGAGCGTGGCTCGCCGCGCGGCGCCGAGTGCGGAGCGAAGCAAGCGCTCGGCCTCGGCGCCACCACCGGCGACCGACGTCAGCTGGTCCATGAACGCGCGCTGCGCGCCGAGCAGTCGCCCTATCTGCGCGCGCTTCACGGCGCCTCGTCGAAGCGGCCAGCCGGCCGGCCCTGGATCCAACCCGCAACTCTGCCGACCGGGCCCCCGCCGATCGGCACGACCTCTCTCGTCATGCGCATCCCCCCCAACCCGAGACTGTATCAGCGCTCGCTCGTGCGCACGGGAAATCGCCCGTTCTACACGGTGCACATCCACGGTTCGTCGTCTCAGATCGATACAGCGCGAGACCTCACCCGCGAGTCCTGACTAACCGTTGCGCAGGTGCGTCGCCAGGTTTCCGAGCTGGGTCTCGAGGAATGCCCGCAGCTCCGGCTCCACGCCGCGCACCTCGAAGGCGCGCCGCATCGCCCGCATCCAGGCGTCGCGCATCGCCTCGTCCACGACCACCCGCGCGTGGCGCATGCGCAGGCGTGGGTGCCCGTGCTGCGCGACGTAGTCCTGAGGGCCGCCCAGCCAGCCGATGAAGAAGAGCGCGAACTTGTCCCGCGCCGAGCGCGCCACCCGTCCCTCTTCGTCGAGCACGTGCAGCCGCGCGAGGGCGGGCTCGTGTTCGTCCATCGCGTCGTAGAAGGCCTCGGCGAGGGCGCGCACGCCGTCGGCGCCGCCGAGCTGCTCGAAGGGGGATCTCTCCATCAGGGCCTGTGTAGCGTCTCGCGGCCGACCTGCCAGGGGAAGCCGAGCGCGCCGCGGTGATAGCGCAGACGCACCTCGGCCGGCAGCTGTATGGCCTTCTTGGGATCAGAGAACCGGAACGTGTGGTGGCCCGCGAGCCCGGGTGCGTCGGTCTTCACCTCGACCACCGCGTCGTGGTCCTCGCTGTCGTACGACACCTCGATCGCGGGCATCACCACGTCGCGCGCGGGGGACTTGTCGAAGGCACCGTTGACCAGCAGCACGATCCCCACGCCGAGGAGGGCGAAGTCGACCGCGAGGACCGCGCGCGCGGTCGCAAGATAGTCGTGCGAGCGCGAGGTCCCCGCGACGAGCCAGCGGATCAGCGGGGACACCACGAAGGCGACGACCAGCCCGCCGAGGGCTCCCGCGAACACCGGCAGGGCGCCGATGGGCGTGTAGGTCCTCCCGGCGTACACGAGGAGCACGATCGCGATCAGCAGCACCACCGGCTGGAGCAGCGCGAGGGCCCGCACGCGGGGCGGCATCCCCACCTCGATGGCGTCGACGGGGCGCGCGGCGCCAGCGAGAGCGCGGAGCGCCGCGATGATGCGGCGGGCCTTCGGCGCGTCGACCTCGCCGCGCGCGTCGATCTCCGTCTCGACCTTCTCGGCCCCGACGACGACGCCAGGGACCTCCGCGAGGAGGGCGCGCACGGCGAGGCGGGTGGCCCTGGCGGCGAGGAAGCTCCGCAGATCCTCCGCGCTCGCGAGGGAGTCGACGAACACCTCCTCGTCGAACTGCGGGTCGCCCGTCTCGACCTCGACCGTCACGCCGTCGGCCTTGGCGGCGCGGTGGGCGGCGGTCTCCCTGTGGAACGTGACGGTGAGGGTGCTCGGCACCTCGATGACGAACACGAGCCCGACCGGGGTGCCGCTGTTGGTCCGCACCCACACCCGCACCTGGACGCCGTTGCTCTCGACGTGGAGCGCGTCGTCGCCGTCGTCGACCCCGAGGGACGCGAGGAGCGGCTGGATCTGCGGGGCGTCGCGCAGCGCCTTGTCGCGATCGGGCTGGCGGCTCGCGCCGACGAGCACCAGCGTCGTCGTCTCCGGCAACGCCTCCGGGAACAGCAGCTGCTCCTGACCGCACTTGCGACAGTGGTAGGTCTGCTCGGCGACGCGCTGGGCGGCGCCGCAGGTGGGGCACAGGACCTGGTGGAGACGTCCCCGCTCGTGCGCGGCGCGGTAGGCAGACACTCCGCGATGCTACACGCCCCCCTTGCTCTGCCGCGCGACGAACGCCAAGATGCTGCGTGGCTCGTTGGGCGTTGGTCTGCACGACGCGGGACGAACTGCGCGTCCTCGTGCAGGGCAAGGCCGTGCTCGCGGGCCGCGTGGAGGGCGCCCAGCTCCGGTTGCCGGCCGACGATCTGCGGGCCTCGCGTCGCCACGCGACCTTCGAGCTCACGGGCGACGAGCTCCTCGTCGCGGACGCGGGCAGCAGCACGGGCACCTACGTCAACGACCAGCGCGTCGAGCGCGCGACCCTCGGCGAGAACGACCTCGTGCGCATGGGCACGCTGAGCTTCCGGGTGGAGCGCGTCACCGAGGTGCAGAAGAAGGAGCTGCGCGACGTCCTCACCACGCGCAAGAGCCACAAGAACCCCCGCATCGTATCCCGCCGCTGTCGGCTGTGCGGCGCCGAGGGCACCTCACCGGGGGCGCTCTTTGCGGACGACGTGGCGTGGATCTGCGAGCCCTGCGCCGACGCGCGGCGCAGCGCCGAGGGCTGCCCCGAGCCGATGCCGACCGCGATCGCCGACTGGCAGGTGCTGCGCTTCGTGGAGCGGGGCGGCATGTCCATCGTCTTCGAGGCGCGCCACCGCACCGAGGGGCTGCACGCGGCCCTCAAGCTCCTGCGTCTGCGCACCCCGGTCGACGAGGTGCGCCGGCGACGCTTCACCCGCGAGCAACAGCTGGTCGCCGCGCTCGATCACCCGGCGATCGTGCGGGCCTTCGAGATCGGCGAGGACCCGAGCGCCTCCGAGGTGTTCATCGCGAGCGAATTCGTCGCCGGCGGGGACGCCGAGCAGATCTCCTCCCCCACCTCCGCGCTCGACCAGGTGTTCCTGCTCGCCGCGGATCTGTTCTCCGCGCTCGCGTACGCGCACGAGCACGGCGTGATCCACCGCGACGTGAAGCCGCCGAACCTCCTCCTCCATCGCGACGAAGACGGGCGCCTCCGCGGCCAGCTCGCCGACTTCGGGCTCGCCAAGTCGCTGCAAGATCTCGGAGAGGGCTACGAGACGGCCGACGGCGAGGTCGCGGGCTCGTTCGAGTTCATGGCACCCGAGCAGGCCCTCGCGCTGAAGGACGCGGGCGAGGCCGCGGACCTCTACTCGGCGGCCGCCACGATCTACTACCTGCTGACCGAGCAGCTGCCCTTCGAGCCGAGCCCCGACGGACGCCGCCTGCAGGGGCTCACGCGGCTCGCGCTCGCCACGATCAAACACGAGCGAGTGCCCCTTCGCACGCGTCGACCCGACGTCCCCGAGGAGGCCGCCCGCTGGATCGATCTGCTCGTGTCACGCCAGCCGGAGCGGCGCGCGCACGTGCGCGCGGCCACGCTGGTCGCGACGTTCGCCGCGCTCGCGGCTCCTACCAGGTAGCAGTCCCCCGCACCTGAACCTCCAAATTGTCCGTGCGCAAGATTCTCTGATCGACTTCCGATCGGCTCGACGATAGTTCGCACAGCATGCGAACTGCGCGTCGTCTCGTCGGCCTCTCCCTCGTCACCCTCCTCGCCGCCGGCCTCCTCGGCACGGCCTCTTCCTGCACCCCCGGCGTCGTCGGAGGCGCCGCGAAGGCGCCCGGCGTGCCCGACGGCGAGTGCGATCCGAAGGCTCTGTCGGGCGTCGTCAGCCCGCTCGTGCTCGAGTGGCCGGCCGGCGCGCGCAGCGACCTCGAGGCCGCGGTGCACGACGGCGTCGTGGTGGTCGCGTTCAGCTGCACCGGCGTGAAGGTCCTCGCCGACTGCAAGGTGAAGGGCAACTACGGCTACCGCGCAGTGACGGCGCGCACCGAGACGACCCTCATCGAGGGCAAAGACGACATCAAGGCGAGCTTCGGGGGCGCGGCGTGGGCCGTCGCCGGCAACCTCACGCGCGACGCGAAGCTCGACCTCACGACGATCCTCGTGGGCAAGCTCAGCACGCCGCGCGCGTCGGTGCACCGGTCCGACCTCGCCGGCGATGACTTCTGCAAGGGCGCGACGCACTTCGTGAAGCGGGTCGACCTCGGCGCGTTCGCGATGGCCACGGGCGCCAACGTCACCGCCGGCTTCTCGGCCAAGGCGTTCGCCCAGGGCGCCGCGGGCGGCAGCTCGAGCAAGGACATCCGCACCAAGGCCGACGGCGAGCCGGGCGCGTGCAAGGTGTCGTCCACGTCCGACGCCAAGGCCCCCGAGGGGTGCGCCGCGCCGATCCGCGTGAGCCTGGCGCCGATCAAGGACGAGGCCGTCTCCAAGTCCGAGAGCCTCTCCAAGAAGGGCAACTCCGATGGCATCGGGTGCCCGGAGCCTTTCCAGTTCGTCGACGGCGCGTGCGTCTCGCAAGTGCCCAAGGGCAAGGGCGCGCTCTGCAAGGAGGCGGACGAGGCGGGCTGCCTCGCCGAGTGCAAGAAGGGCAGCGACGAGAGCTGCAACCGCTACGCGCGCCACCTGCTCTACAAGGGCGGCGAGGAGAAGCAGGACAAGGAGGTCCTCGAGAAGATCGGCGCGGTCAAGAAGGAGCTCGACGCGGCCTGCAAGGCCGACATGTCGACCGCGTGCACCGCCATCGGCGCCGAGATCTTCATGCACGCGCTGCAGAAGAACGACAAGGATCCCGACGTCAAGCAGATCAACCTGGCCATGGACTACATCGAGCTCGGGTGCATCGCCGGCGAGTTCGAGGCGTGCGGGTTGCTGCAGATGGCGAGCGATCCCGAGTTCACCGAGAAGCTCGGCAAGAACTACGGCGCGGTCTACAGCAAGGCGATCGCGAAGGGCTGCACCGCCGGCAACGCCGCGCCCTGCGGCCTGCTCGCGTTCGAGTCGGCGAAGGCGAAGAACGCGACCAAGGCCGCCGAGCTCGCCGACAAGGCGTGCCTCGGATCGGTGGCCGAGGCGTGCCTGCTCCACGCCGCGCTCTACAGCGACGCGAAGACCTGCGTGAAGCTCCTCGGCGCGGGGGACAAGACCAGCCAGATGTTCGACGCGAAGGTGCTCTGCGCGACCTCGGCGGGCTCCGACGCGAAGATCGCGAAGGCGAGCGCGGACCGCGCGTGCGCGCTCGGCGCCTGCGTGAAGTGAGCGCAGCAGCCCACGGCTGAAGCGGCGGGCGTCTCCCTCGTGGGGGCGCCCGACGCGTTTTTGGTGCCGCAGGACCTTCATGTACCCACCTCGCTCGCGTCGCGCTTCGACCCGAGTTGCGCGCGCACAAACAGGGGCCTTTCGCGCGGGTTAACGAGCTTGCACACGCTGTGCGCGCTTCTGCGAGCACTGGAAAGTTCGTGCCTCAGCCGAATCGACCCGTACGCTCGGTGACGTTCCGTCTTCCCCTCGTGTTCGAAGGAGGTCCGAGATGCGGCGTCTGACCCGTTCCGTGCTGGTCGTGTCGTTGTTCTCTTCGATGTGGATGACCGGGTGCGCAGCCAGCGTCGACGAGCAGCCACCGCTCGCCGAGAACACCGCGGCAGTGACGACGACGCCCGACGGCGCGCCGATCTGCATCGGCGCCGACGGTTTCCACCCGCCGACGTTCACGCTCAAGGACCTGAGCGATCTGCTCGGCTCGGTCCTCTACTTCTCGTCGCCCGCGAACGTGAACAAGCTGTTCACGGGCTCGCGCACCAACTGGTACGACGAGGACACCGTCCTCGCGCTCGCCAAGCTCGCGACGATGCGCGGCATCCTCGAGAAGTTCAACCTCTCGGATACGTACCTGCCCGGCGGGCGCCCGCCCCCGGTGGACTGCACGGGCAAGCTCGCCGTGCGCCAGGCCGACGGCACCTGCAACGACCCGGTCGACACGCGCATGGGCGCGGCGGGCGTGCGCTTCGGCCGCAACATCCCCGTGCTGCTCCCGAACCCGGCCTCGCCGATCGGCTACTCGCCCAACCCGAAGGTGTACCCGGACGCGGCGACCATGATGTCGCCGAGCCCGCGCGAGGTGAGTCGCAAGCTCCTCACGCGCAAGAAGTACCAGCCGGTGCCGTTCCTGAACATGCTCGCCGCGGGGTGGGTGCAGTTCATGGTGCACGACTGGTTCAACCACAGCGACGGCAAGGTCAGCGACGCGTTCCACATCGCGCTCGGCGCCGACGACCCGCTGCGGGCCAAGTACGGCCTCTCCGAGCTCGTCGTGCCGAAGAGCGTGTCGGCGGCGCGCGCGGGCGCGGAGCTCGCGCTCCTGCCGCCGGTGTTCGAGAACGAGGTCACCCACTGGTGGGACGGCTCGCAGATCTACGGCAGCGACCTCACGACGGCGAACTCGCTCCGCGCGAAGGACAAGAGCGGCAAGCTGCTCGCGACGCTCACCATCGACAAGAAGGGCCTCTTGCCGAAGGCCACCGATGGGTACGAGCAGACGGGCATGCGCAAGAACTTCTGGGTGGGCATCGGCCTGCTCCACAACCTGTTCGCGGCCGAGCACAACGCGGTCGTCGCGCACCTGCGCACCACGCACCCCGAGTTCGACGAGCAGGGCCTGTACGACCACGCGCGCCTGATCGTCGCCGCGGAGATCGCCAAGATCCACACGGTGGAGTGGACGCCCGCGATCCTCCCGAACCCGACGCTCGCCACCGGCATGAGCGCGAACTGGTACGGCCTCAAGAAGTTCGTCGCGCCGGGCACCGACATCTCGCCGCTCATCGGCTACGTCAAGACGCTGCCCCCCGAGACGCAGTCGGCGATCTTCGCCGCGGTGCTCGGCGTCGTCGGCGGGGAGCGCAACCTGCACAACGCGGCGTTCTCGATGACGGAGGAGTTCGTCTCCGTCTACCGCATGCACCCACTCCTCCCCGACGCGCTGAAGGTGCAGTCGGCCAAGAAGGGCAAGACCATCGGCATCTTCAAGACGGAGAAGCTGCGCAACGCCGACGGCCGCAAGCTCGAGGAGAAGTACGGCCTCACCGACCTGCTCTACACGTTCGGCGTCGAGCACCCGGGCGCGCTCGTCCTGCAGAACTACCCGAAGTTCCTGCAGGAGCTGAAGCTTCCGTTCGGCGTCGTCGACCTCGGCACCATCGACGTGCTGCGCGACCGCGAGCGCGGCCTGCCCCGCTACAACGACTTCCGTGAGCAGCTGCGCCTGCCGCGCGTGCCCTCGATCGAGGTGCTGACCAACGGCGACGTCGAGCTCTCGGCGAAGCTGCACGAGGTCTACGGCCCCGGCGTCGACGCCATCGACAAGGTGGACGTGATGGTCGGTACCTTTGCGGAAGCGCAACGTCCGAGCTGCTACGGGTTCGGCGAGACGCTGTTCCAGGTGTTCACGTTGATGGCGACCCGCCGCCTCCAGGGCGACCGGTTCTACACCACCGACTACCGCCCGGAGATCTACACGGCCGAAGGCCTGGCCTGGGTCGAGGCCGCGACCATGAAGAGCGTGCTGCTCCGCCACCACCCGGAGCTCGGCAAGACCGGCCTCGCCGCGCTCGAGAACGCCTTCTACCCCTGGGGCAAAGAGGGCGAAGAGGACGAGCACTGCGACAAGGACGACTGACCGCGACGGAGGGGGTGCCTGATGGGCGCCCCCTCCGCTTCGTCTCCCTCACAACGTTGTTGCACCCGGCCCTCGTTTCTCGATAAGTCCTCCCGTCTGGTCATGCTCAAAGTCGGTGAACCCGCGCCGCCCTTCGCCACGACGGCGACCAACGGCAAGAAGGTCTCGCTCGAGGACTTCCGCGGTCAGACGCTGGTGCTCTACTTCTTCCGCAAGGCGTTCACCCGCAACTGCACGGTCGAGACGCGCGGCTTCCGCGACAACTACGACGATCTCCGCGCGCAGGGCGCCGAGGTGGTCGGGGTCTCCACGGACGACTGGGGCACGCAGTGCTCGTTCACCAAGAGCGAAGGCGTGACCTTCCCGATGATCGCGGACACCGATCGGGTGATCTCGCGCGACTACCGGGTGTTCTTCCGCCTGTTCCCCATCAGCCACCGGGTCACCTACGTGATCGGCCCCGACAGCACGGTGCTCGGCGTGTTCAACCACGAGTTCCAGGTGGTGCGTCACCTCGACGAGGTGCTGCGCTTCGTGCGCACGGTGACGAGCAGCGGGCCGCCTTCGTCGCCGCCGTTCTCGGTGAGGTGAATGCGCGTGACGGAGCCGTGCTCCGCTCCCTCCTTCACGGGCCGTTGCCGCGATCGACTCTCGACCGCCGCCTTCGCGCTGTTCTGCGCTTCGGTCCTCGATGGCTGCGTCCTCGGCTCGAAGCTAGGTCTCCTGCTGTTCCGCGCGTTCGGCGCGCTCGCGGTGGGCACCGCGGTCGTGGCAGCGGCCCTCGCGATCGCCGTGTTCGCCTCGCGCGGAAGGCTGTGGGGTGCCGCGCTCGCCAGCGTGCCGACCGCGGGCGTCGCGGCGGCGGTCGGGTCGTCCTGCACGCAGGCGTTCACGAGCGCTCGATCGTTGACGGGCACCTACGTCGAGTCCTTCGACGTGTTGCTGTGGATCGCCTGGCCCACCGCCATCACCGTCCTGCTGGCCGCGGTCAGCGTCGTGGCCCTGGCCCTGTTCCGCCATCGTGGCGCGCCCTGGCCCCTGCCCGTCTCCGTTGCCGGCGCGCTTTCGGCGGTGGGAGCGGCCGGCTACTACGTATTCCTGGTGGTCTCGCTGACGACGACGACGCTCGGTCGCTGACGGCGCCTCCTACTGGATCTTGCTGCAGGCCGTGGTCGTGTCCTTGGGGAACTGCTTGCCCCACTCCACGAGCACCGCGTCGCACGCGGCCTGGGTCGGGAAGAACAGGATGCGGACCTTGCCGCCCTCGGGCGTCGCGCGGAAGTGGAACATCTCCGCGTGGTGCGCGCACTCGCTGGTCGTGAGATCGGCGGGCGCGCGCTTGCGGAGCGACTCGCAGTTGGCGGTGGTGCGCGCGCAGTTCTGGAACTTGGGCGTCACCTGGATCTCGAAGCAGTCGAGCCCCTTGCCCGCGAAGTTCGGGTCGTCCACCTCGAGCACGATCTTGAGCGACATGCGGTAGCGGTAGTCGTTGGCGAAGGTCACCGTGTCGGTCGTCGGGAGCAGGTCTTCGCCGCCGATGGTGGCCTGGTAGGTGCCGGCTGCGAGCTTGATCGACTTGGTCTCGCCCGGCGCCACGTCGAGGTGCGCCTTGGCCGGTCCGACGAAGTCGACGGCCATGGCCTTGTCGGTGGGGTTCTCGTAGACGACCTCGGGCTCCCCGAGGCCATCGGCCTTCTCGGAGACGACGTTGAGCGCGCCGGTGGGCGGGGGCGCAGAGCTCTTGGCGGGCTTGGCGGGGCTACAGGCGACGGCGGCGACGACGGCGAAGGCAGCGAGGAGGGCGCGCATGGGCCACGGGCTACACGGAGCCGCGGCGTGCGTCGAAGAGTGCCCGACGTTGCGCCGGATCATCTTCAGGATACGGGACGATTCTGTTGTCATGAACACACGTCTACGAAACAGGATCGCGTGGAGCTCCACGATCGGTGGCTGCGAGTGCCCCTCGCGAGCGGCCACGCCGACTTCCACTTCGAGTGGCTCCGGCACCAGTGCGACCAGGATCGGCACCCGCTCACCCGGGAGCGGGTCGTCGACTCCTCCGAGATCCCGGACGACGTCGCGGCCCGCGCGGCGCGGCTCGACGGCGACTAGCTCGCGGTCGACGGGTGCGGGGATCTACCTCGACCGGCCTGCGTCTGCTATCATAGACACTCATCCAGGAAACCGGCGCATGAACCACCACACCCGCGTGTACGATTCCATCGTCGAGCTGCTCTCCAACGTCGAGAACCCGACGCCGCTCGTGCGGCTCCACCGCGTCGTGCCGTTCCGGCACGCCAAGGTGTACGCCAAGCTCGAGTGGTACAACCCGTTCGGCGCGGTCAAGGACCGGGTCGCGGCCAACCTGATCCGGGACGCCGAGGAGCACGGGCGGCTCTCCAAGGGGACGCGCCTCGTGGAGCCCACCTCCGGCAACACGGGCGTCGGCCTCGCGATGCTCGCCAACGCCAAGGGCTACGCGTTCACCGCGACGATGTCGAACAAGGTGCCCGCCGAGAAGCGCGCGTCGCTGCGGCTCTTCGGCACCGACCTGCGCGAGCTGGACGACGACCTCTGTCCCGCGCCGGGCGCGCCCGAGGGAGCCATCGCCCTCGCGGCCGAGCTCGGCGACCGCCCCGGCAACTTCCACCTGAACCAGTACAAGAACCCCGCGAACCCGGAGGCCCACTACCGGACGACCGGCCCCGAGATCTGGCGGCAGACCGAGGGCAAGGTCACCCACTTCTTCGCGAGCCTCGGCACCTGCGGCACCATCACCGGCACCGGCCGCTTCTTGAAGGAGAAGCGCAAGGACATCCAGGTGGTCGGCGTGCACCCCACCAAGGGGCACGACATCCCCGGCGTGCGCAGCCTCGAGCAGCTGAAGCAGACCGCGCTGTTCTTCCCGCACGAATACGATGGCCTCGTCGAGGTGGCGGACGTCGACGCCTACGAGCTCACCCGCCGCCTCAACCAGGAGGAGAGCATCGTCGGCGGACCGAGCTCGGGCCTCACGCTCGCCGGCGCGCTGACCCGGATCCCGGACGAGCCCGGCGTGGTCGCCGTCGTGATGTTCGCGGACAACGTCTACAAGTACATGTCGTCGATCCGCAAGCACCTGCCGCAGCTGTTCGCGGGCGAGGCGCCGGTGGGGAACCTGCCCACCAACCTCAAGAACGTGGTCGAGTTCGCGCGCGCCTCGGGCGACGTGGTCGACCCGGCGGAAGCGGTGGCGCTGCTCGAGGCCACGAAGGGCAAGCTGCTCGACGTGCGCAGCGCGGAGGAGTTCGCCGCCGGCACCGCGCCGGGCGCGCGCAACGTACCCCTGCCCTACCTCGCCGACGGCATCGCCGAGGCCGCGCTGCCCGAAGATCGCGACGCGCAGATCGTCACCCTGTGCAAGGTGGGCGAGCGCTCGCTCCAGGCCATGCTGATCCTGAAGGCGCTCGGCTACCGGCAGGTGCGCAGCGTGCGCGGCGGCATCCAGGCGTGGGCCGCGGCGGGGCTGCCCACGGAGGTGCCGGGCCTGTCGACACGCGCTGAGGCGACACGCTCGCAGTCCATCATCGGCACTTCTTCGTCGCTTGCCACCTAGTGGAGGATCCCCTCTAATGCCCGCACAAATGGCCCCGAACCGCACGCTCGGCGAACGCGCCGCGAGGCAACTCTCCAACACCACGAAGACCCCGCCCCAGTGGCGCGGCGTGACCCCGCGCTGGCTCGTCCAGCTGATCCCGTGGGCGCCCGTGGAGGCCGGCGTCTACCGGGTCAACCAGGCGCTCGACGAGAAGTTCGCGGTGACGTGCTCCCCCGAGCAGGGCGAGGAGCTGCCCGTCGGCTTCAGCGACTACGAGCCCAACCCGCGCGAGTACGTCCTCACCTCGGTCACCACGACCATCGAAGTCGACACGCGCGTCTCCGACCTGTTCCGGAGCCCGATGGACCAGGTGAAGGAGCAGCTGACCCTCGCGGTCGAGAAGCTCAAGGAGCGGCAGGAGAACGAGGTCCTGCACAACAAGAACTACGGCCTCCTCAAGAACGTCGACCCTGACATGCGGATCAAGACCCGCAAGGGGCCACCCACGCCCGACGATCTCGACGAGCTGCTGTCCCTCGTCTGGAAGGAGCCCGCGTTCTTCCTCGCGCACCCGAAGGCCATCGCGGCGTTCGGGCGCGAGTGCACCCGCCGGGGGGTGCCGCCGCCCACCACGACGCTGTTCGGCTCGCCGTTCCTCACCTGGCGCGGGGTGCCGCTCGTCCCGTCCGACAAGCTCCCACTCAAGGACGGCAAGAGCGAGATCCTCCTGATGCGCGTCGGCGAGCGCAAGCGCGGGGTCGTGGGCCTCTTCCAGCCGGGCCTCCCGGGCGAGGTCAGCCCGAGCCTCTCGGTGCGCATGATGGGCATCAACCAGCGCGGGGCCGCGCAGTACCTCCTCTCTCTGTACTGCTCGATCGCGGTGCTGACCCACGACGCGCTCGGCGCGCTCGAGGGCGTGGTCGTCGACCACTACCATGAGTACCCCTGATCCCCGCGACCCGCGTGGCGTGGGCGAATCCACACCGGCGGTCGGAGAGGCGCGGCTCGCCGATCAACAAGCGCCGCGCCAAGCGGAGACGCCGTCGCTCCCCATGGGCGTCGGCGCGACCACGCCCGGCGCGTCGTTCGCGGGCGCCCGGTGGCCGGGCGGGCCCACGCTGCCCGACCCCGCCGATCCGCTCGGGCTCACCCGGCTCGTCGGCGCGCTCGCCAACGAGCTGTTCCGCGCGCCGCCGACCCCGCCGGGCGCGCGGCCCGACGCCCCGACCGCGGTCGAGCCACGGGCGCCCGGGGGCGCACCGCCCCCTGCGATCGCGTTGCTGCCAGTTCCTGCCACGGAGTCTCCGCGGTCGCCGTTCGACGCGCCGCTCCGCTTCGACGACGCGCTCCTCGTCTCGCCGTCGTCGCTCGACGAGCGCTTCGGGCTCGACGCAGCTGCGCTCCAGCTGGTGCCCACCGACGAGGCGACCGCAGCCGCAGTCCCGCCGGCGGTCCCGCCTGCGGCGCCCGCCGCTGCCCCTCCGCTCCCTCCTGCGGACGCCGCGGCGCCCCACCTCGAGCACCGCGCCGAGCCGCGGGCCGCCGAGCGCGCGCACGTGGACTTCGTCGATCTCTCCGCCCCCCCAGCGACTCTTCTGGCGACGCCCGTCCGCGCCGAAGCCCGCGAGCCCTTCGACGCGCACGCGCTCAAGCGCGAGTTCCCCATCCTCGCAGAGCCGATCCGCGGCAAGCGGCTCGTGTGGCTCGACAACGCCGCCACCACCCAGAAGCCGCGCGCGGTCATCGACCGCCTCACGCGCTTCTACGAGCACGAGAACTCCAACGTGCACCGGGCCGCGCACACCCTCGCGGCGCGCGCCACCGACGCCTACGAGGCCGCCCGCGAGACCACGCGGCGCTTCCTCAACGCCCCGTCGACGCGCGAGATCGTCTTCGTGCGCGGCACGACCGAGGGCATCAACCTCGTCGCGCAGAGCTGGGGCCGCCGCAACGTCGGCCCCGGCGACGAGATCGTGGTGAGCTGGCTCGAGCACCACGCCAACATCGTCCCGTGGCAGCAGCTGTGCGCCGAGAAGGGCGCGCGCCTCCGTGTCGCTCCGGTCGACGACAGCGGCGAGCTCCTGCTCGACGAGTACGAGAAGCTCCTCGGTCCGCGCACGCGGCTCGTGTCGTTCACCCAGGTCTCCAACGCCCTGGGCACGGTCACCCCGGCGCGGCAGATGATCGAGATGGCCCACCGCCACGGGGCCAAGGTGCTGCTCGACGGCGCGCAGTCGGTCTCCCACATGCCGGTCGACGTGCAGGCGCTCGGCTGCGACTTCTTCGTGTTCTCCGGGCACAAGGTGTTCGCGCCCACGGGCATCGGGGCGCTCTTCGGCCGCGCCGAGCTGCTCGACACGATGCCCCCCTGGCAGGGCGGCGGGAACATGATCCAGGACGTCACCTTCGAGCGCACCGTCTACCAGGCGGCCCCGAACCGCTTCGAGGCGGGCACCGGCAACATCGCCGACGCCGCCGGGCTCGGCGCAGCCCTCGAGTGGCTCACCCGCGTCGGCGTGGAGCGCGTTGGTCGGCACGAGCACGAACTGCTCGAGTACGGCACGGCGCGCCTCGCCACGGTCCCCGGCCTGCGCATGATCGGCACGGCCCGGGAGAAGGCCGGCGTGCTCTCGTTCGTCCTCGCCGGGCAGAAGACCGAGGAGGTGGGCGGGATGCTCGATCAAGAAGGCATCGCCGTGCGGTCCGGGCACCACTGCGCCCAGCCCATCCTGCGGCGGTTCGGGCTCGAGGCCACGGTGCGCGCCTCGCTCGCGCCGTACAACACCGGCGAGGACATCGACGCTCTGGTCGACGCCCTCCGGCGCATCCAGGTCGGCAAACCGAGCGGCGCGGTCTAAGCTCGACGGCGCATGATCCAACGCATCGGCCCCGAGGCGGCGCAGCACCTCCTCACCCAGGGTGACCTCGACGTGGTCGACGTCCGGGAGCCCCATGAATGGTCGACGGGGCATCTCCCCACGGCGCGGCTCGTCCCGCTCGGGCAGCTCCGGGCCGACCTCGACGGCGCGCGGCTCGGGAGGCGCGTGCTCTTCGTCTGCGAGCGGGGCGGACGTAGCCTCGCGGCCGCCGAGGCAGTGCAGGACCGGGTCGCCGAGCTCTACAGCCTCGACGGTGGCACGGCCGGCTGGCGCGCGGCCGGTCTGCCGATCACGGTGCCGGGCGCCGCTCCCGGCGCGGGCGGCTCCGCGGAGCCGCAAGAAGAGGCGCTCTCGCCGGAGCTCGACGCCATCGTCGCGCGCAACGTCAAGGAGCTGCGCGGCCGTCGCGGGTGGTCGCTCGACGTGCTCGCTGGCGCGAGCGGCGTCGCCCGCCAGACGCTCGGGCAGATCGAGCTCGGTCAGCGCGCGCCTAGCCTCGGCACGCTGTGGCGCATCGCCGGCGCGCTGGAGGTCCCCTTCTCCGCGCTGCTCGCCCAGCCACGACCGGGCAAGCCGCTCGCCACCCGCGTGTTCCGTCACGCCGCGCAGAAGCCGATCACGGGCGCCGAGGGCCGCTTCGCTTCGCGCGCGCTGTTCTCCTCGGACGGACGGCCCACCTTCGAGCTCTACGAGCTGTGGCTCGCGGGCTACGGCCGCGAGGACGCCGAAGCCCACGCCGCCGGCACGCGCGAGAACCTCGTCGTGACGAGCGGCCGCCTGGTGCTCGAGATCGGCAAGGAGCGCCACGAGCTCGGCAAAGGTGACGCCGTGGAGTTCACCGCCGACGTCGCCCACTCCTACGTCAACCCGGCGAGCGAGGAGTGCTTCATGGTGCTGGCCATGAGCTACCCGGGGCTGGCCCAGGAATGAGCTGAGCGGATCGGCCGCTCGCCGCACACCGCGGCTGGTCGGAGGCGGAGCTCGCGCGGAGGGCCGGCCTCGAGAGCGCCGAGCTCGCGCGTCACCTCGAGGGCCGGAGCCTGCCGCCGCTGGAGATCGCGTGGAAGATCGCCAGCGCGCTGCGCGTCACGCTGACGACGCTGCTCCATCCGCTGCGGCGCGGCCTCTGAGCGGCGCCCGCGCGTCGAGGTACTCGACGATGGCCTCGGCGCAGCGGGCCGGCCCGTCGATGCCGGCGAAGATCGCCGCGATCTCGGCGGCCGCCGCGCGCGCCGCCGGGCGATCGAGGAGGTCGCGGACCGCCGCGGTCAGGGCCGGCCCTCGGCCCTGCTTCTCGGACAGCCGCACCGCGGCGCCGCGGCGCTCGGCGGTCGCCACGTTCCACTCCTGCTCGGGCTGGAGCGGGAGGCCCACGAACGGGCACCCGGCGGCGAGCGCCGTCTGCACGCTGCCCTGGCCCCCCGCGATCACGCCGAGCGCGACCCGCGGGAAGATGCGGTGGCTCGGCAGCACGCCGGCGACGCACACCCGCGGCGAGCGCAGGTGCTCGAGCGCGTGCACCGTGGCCGCGACGAGGACCCGGACCCCCGCCGCCTCGACCGCGCGCACGACGTCGGCCACGAGGTCGCGCGGCGCCGACGTGATGGCCACGTAGACGACGGGGCCCTCGGCGGCGAGGAAGCGCTCGACCTCGTCGGGGATCGGCAGATCGAGCTCGGCGTAGAGCGGCCCGACGTAGCGCAGCACCGGATCCTTGCGGTAGTGCCGCGGCTCCTTCGGGGTCCAGCGCTCGAGCTCCTCGCGGGGGACGCCGGTCATCTCGGGCACGTCGGTCACCAGGGTGAGGTCCCCCATCAGCAGCGCGGCGAGGGTGGGCACGCCCTCCACGCCGAGCTCGCGCGCCACCTGGTCGAGGGCGTCGGTGAACCCGCGCACGCGGACCGGTCCCTGGTTCGCGAGCCAGCGCTGGAGCGCCTTCGGCAGGAACCCGGCGAGCGGGATCGGCGAGCGGGTCGGGACGGGGAAGAGGCCGCGCTCGGCCATCGGCGGCATGAACGAGCCGCCGTGCTCGGCGATCAGGGGCACGCCCGCGAGGCGGGAGGACAGGAGCGCGCTCAGCGTGAACCCCGTGACGACGGCCCTCGCCTTCTGGGCGCGCAGGTACGCCGCCTCGGCGCGCGCGAGGGCGCGCAGCTCGTCCACGCTGAACGAGGGCCCCGGACGGGGCGCGATGCCCGGCAGCTGCCGGATGAACTCGGCGCAGCGCGCGGCGTCGAGGCGCGGCTCGAGCACGTCGAACGAGACCCCCGCGTCCCGCAGCACGTGCTCGTAGGTGCCGCCGTGGGTGGCGAGGCAGGCCTCGACCCCGCGCGTCTGCAGGGCGTCGTGGATGGCGAGCATGCGGGTGGTCTCGGAGAGGAACCCGACGTGCGGCAACAGGACGATCATCGCGACGGTCTCCTCCGCCAGATCATGTAATATATTACCTATCATGTCCAGTCCGGTGGATCCCGGCCCCCGGTTCGGCCTCGACGACGAGGAGCTGCACGCGCTCGGCCTCGACCGCGCGAACCGCATCCGCACCTTGCGGCTCCTCGTCGTGCTCGCCCCCCACCTGCGCAACCTGCTCGATCGCCTCTACGCGAGCGACGGCGTCACGACCCAGCAGGCGGCGCTGCTCGGCGTCGTGCGCGAGCTCGGCCGGCCCTCGCTGGGCGCGGCGGCCGAGGTCCTCGGCACGAGCCACCAGAACGTGAAGCAGCTGGTCGCGGTCCTGGAGCGCAAGGGCCTGCTGCGGATGGTCGTCGACCCGGACGACCGGCGGGTCCGGAGGCTCGAGACCACGCCGAAGAACCGGCGCTACTGGGCGCGCCGGGACCCGGACGATCACGCCCGCTTGCTCACCCTCTTCGCGGACCTCGACGAGGCCGAGGCCGAGCAGCTCTTCCGTTCGCTCCTTTGCGTCTTCGAGCGCCTCCGGGCGGCGGCCTCGAGCGGCTTGCCGTGACGACGAACAATGTTCGGGGTCGACACGAACATTGTTCGGTCGATACCGACGGAAGGGGGACGCCGTCGTCCCTCTGTCGCACCGAACCCTGAGCGCGCTTGCCGTGCGGCCTCGGCGCGAGTGAGGATGCTGGCGCGCATGCAGCCACTCGATCTCGACGTCGCGCTCCCCGAAGCCCTCGACGCCCTCTCCGAGGGCCTGCAGGTGCTGTCTCCGGACTTCCGCTACCTCTACGTCAACGCGGCGGCCGCGCGGCAGGGTCGCAAGTCCCGCGCGGAGCTGCTCGGCGAGACCATGGTCGACGCCTACCCGGGCATCGAACGGACGCCGATGTTCGCGTGGCTGCGGCGCTGCATGAGCGAGCGCATCGCGGACACGCGAGAGAACGAGTTCGAGCACGAGGACGGCGAGCGCGCCTGGTTCGAGCTCCGCGCCCGCCCGTGCACGCGGGGGCTCGCCGTGGTGTCCATCGACATCACGACCCGCAAGGACGACGAGCGCAAGCTGCAGGAGACCTACCGCCAGGCGCTGCGCGACCTCGTCACGCCGGTCATCCGCGTGCACCCCGCGGTCCTGCTCGTGCCCCTCATCGGCGCCCTCGACGCGACGCGCGCCGGCCAGATGATCGAGACGGTGCTCGAGCGCGTGACCGCGGAAGCGGCGCGGGTGGTCATCTTCGACGTGGCGGGGGTGCCCGAGCTCGACTCGGCGGTGGCCAACCACTTGATCCAGGCGACCGCCATGATCCAGCTGCTCGGGGCGAGCACGGTCCTGACCGGGGTCTCACCGGCCGCGGCCAAGGCGATGGTCCACCTCGGCGTCGATCTGTCGTCGATGGAGACCAAGAGCCACCTCGCCGCGGGGCTCGACGTCGCGCTCGCCAAGGTGGGGCGCGCGGTCACCTCGCGCTGAGCGAAACGAAGTGGAGCGAAGCATCGGCCGCCTCCATGGGCGGCCGAAAGACAATCTGGGCCTCTCACTCGTGGTCGTGGGCGTGGTGGAGGTCCGGCCCGTGCGGGTGCTCGTGCTCGAGCGCGTCGTGCAAGTGCTCGTGCGAGTGGGCGCCCACGAAGGGCGGATCGTGGGCGTGGTCGTGGTGGCCGTCGTCGTGCCGGTGGGCGTGCTCGTGGCGCACCGGCGCGTGCCGGTGGCGGTGCGCGTGGTCCTCGGTCACGTGCAGCACGACCGCCGCGGCGAACAGGAGCGCCGCGACCAGCTGCAGGAGCGGCGCTTCGCGAGCGCCCATGGCGAACGCGATCGCGGCCCCGACGAACGGCGCGAAGGCGAACACCGATCCGGTGCGCGCCGCCCCGAGCCGGCGCTGGGCGAGCAGGTAGAGGCGGAGGCTCAAGCCGTAGCCGGTGGCACCGCACGCGAGCAGGCCGAGCGCGGCGCGGGGGCTCGGGAGCGGGCCCCCGAAGACCCGCGCGAGGACGAGCGACGAGAGGGCGCCGATCGAGGCCTTGGCGAAGACGACGCTCCGGGGATCCCGGTCGGCCAGCGGGCGGGTGAGCGTGTTGTCGAGGGCCCACCCGAGGGCGGCGAGCGTGACCGCCGCCATGCCGAGGGCGTCGGCGCCGAGCGCACGCCCGCCGCGGAGGGAGAGCACACCACCGCCCAGCACCATCAGGCTGGCGGCGGCCACGACCCGGCGGCCGACAGGCTCCGCGTAGAACAGGCGGGCGCAGGCCACCGTGAAGATCGCCTCGAAGTTGAGGAGGAGAGAGGCGGTCCCTCCGTCGGTGCGTTGCAGGCCTGCCGCGCGCGCCACCGGCGCGAGCACCGCGCCGAGCCCGGCGACCAGGAGGAGTCGCGGCGCGTCGGCGCGGCGCAGCGAGGCCTCTCGCCCCGTGGACGAGCGGGGAACCGAGGCGAGCGCCGCGCCGGCGTAGAGGAGCGCCGCGGTCACGAAGGGCGACGAATGGACGCCGAATGCCTGCACCAGCGGGGTCGTGGCGCCGAACAGGACGGCCGCCAGCAGCGCGAGCAGCGCGCCGCGAGCCAGGGGGGAGAGCGGCCTCACGGTGAGCGAGGCCTATCACGGGGGCGTGGTCCCGGGCTGTCGTCCAGGCACGCTCCCCGTCCAGGCACGCTCCGCCGCGCTGACGGTCAGAGCCCCAAGAGCGCCTTGGCCGCGTCGACCGAGGCCTGCGCGGTGTCGAGGTTGGTCTTGGCCTCGGTCGGGTTGTGGAAGCCGGCCGAGTTCTCCGAGACCACGGTGAACTCCCACCAGAGGAGCCCCTTCATGAAGTGCTCCTTGGCCTGCAGCAGCTTGGCCGCGTCGAAGCCTCCCGCGGCGGTGAGGGCCTCGATCTTGGTCAACACGGCGTCGAGGCCGAGCTCGACGGTCTTGGCCTGTGCCATGACCGTGTCCTGGATCTCCTGGGCCTTCTTCGCGCGCTCTCCCGCGAGCGAGCCGTGGCACGTCGCGTTGCCGCAGGTCTTCTCCGGCTGCTTGAACGGCGAGGTGAACCAGTGGCTCCGCGGCTTGCCGGGCTCGCCGAGGCCGAGGTGGCAGTCCACGCAGGTGGCGCCCGCGCGGTAGTGCATGCTCTCCCAGTAGAACTCGGTCTCCGGGTGCTGAGCCTTGATGCCCTTGAGCCCGGTGCCGCTGTGGGTCCAGTCCTGCACGGTGTCGTACTTCACCTTGTAGTACGCCTCGATGTCCTTGAGCTTCCGCCAGGGGAAGTCATCGCGGATGACGGTCTTGTCCACGCCCGGCCCGCACGTGTACTCCACGTGGCACTGCGCGCACGTGAGCGTGCCCACCAGGCGCTTGGCCTGCGGGGTGAGCTTTCCGTCGGTGCCCTTCTCGTTGAGCTTGTCCTCGAGCTCCGTGACGGTCTTGGGGACGAAGTTGAACGCCGCGTCGTACGGGTCGGTGCCGCGCTCGAGGATCGCGTTGATCATCTGCTTGCGCACCAGCCGGTACCGCGTGGTGTGCGGATCGTGGCAATGGTTGCACGAGGTCCCGTGGTCGATCGTCGAGGGCCAGTTGGTCTTGATCTTGGTGATGCTGTCCGCCCAGGAGATGTCCTTGCCGAACGTGGGCTGGCCGCGCCGCAGCTCGCCCCAGTAGTAGGCGACGGCCGTGCTCTTGCACTGCAAGCACACCGCGTTCTGCTTGCGCTTGATCTCGATGTGGTCCTTGAGCGCGTTCGCGTGCGCCGTGTCCTCGTTGTACTCGAGGGTGAACCCGTGCCCGCCCATCAGGTGCTGGTAGGCCGGGAAGTCGAGGTACTTGGAGGTCTTGATGGAGCCGCCGTACTTGCCGGGCTTCGTCTTGTCGTCGTACAGGAACTGGGTCTTGTGGTCGGCGTGACAGGTGGCGCAGACGTCGAGTGAGAAGTCGACGCTGGCCTTCACCGTCCCGGGATCGACCTGGTGCGCGAGGGCGTCCTTGTGGCAGTCGAGGCAGCGCGACTTGAGGTCCTTGTGCTTGCCCGCGTCGAGCTTGGCCATGTAGGTCGCGTGGCAGGTGGCGCACAGCTGCTTGGTCGCGCCGTCGGTCGACGCGTCGGTCGTCTCCGTCGCGACGTCGGTGGCGCCGTCGTCGATCGACGTGTCGGCCTCCATCGGCGCGTCGAGGGTGGAGTCCGCGACCGGGGCCGCGGGGTCGTCGCCACTGCAGCCAACGAGAGCGGCGGTGACGAATACGGACAGGGTGCTTCGGGTGCGCGTCATGGCCCGCGCGTGCTGCACAGCTCGTTCCTCTGCCGTAGTGCCGGAGAATGCGCGGGGCAGGCCGCTCGGGCACGACGCACGTCTCGCGACCGCTGCACGCCATGCGGACTGACGGATGTCATGGACGCGCGGGTGGCGCGGACACCGATCGTCCCTTACAGTCGGGGGATGCCCCGGCAACGCCTGCTCCGCACCGTGATCGCCTGCGCGATCCTGGCGGGCTTCGCGTGGCTCGTGGCGGTGCCGTGGGCGCTGCGCACCGAGCAGCGGTCGCACGCGGCGGCTTTCGTCGCCACGTCGGCGCACGCCGAGGTGGTGGTCGCGCGGCGCGAGGTGGCGCTCGGCAAGGCCACGCACCTCTCGAAGGACCACGCGCTCCGCGCCCACGTCGCGCAGGACTGCGTGCTCCTCGGGCCAGCGCTGCCCCCGGCGTCGGCCGCGCGGGTGCTCGCCGCGCCGCTCGTCGAGCTCGCGCCGATCGCCACGGCAGCCGTCCGCACGTGCTCCCGGGATCTCCGCGTCGGTCCTCCCGCGCGCGCCCCACCGCTCGTCTGAAGTCCTGGTGAACCCGCGCGCTCCTTCCCTCCGAAGGAGTGCGCGCAGCCGCATTTCCCAGTGATCCGGGCGCGACCTGCGCCCGAGACGAGGCTCGTCATGGATACGCGAAACCTTGCTGGAATCGCGCTGACCGTCGTCGGCGCGGTGTCGTTGGTGTTCGGACTCGCCGCGGTGGGGCAGCCCCACGGGGCGGCCGTGGTGCCCGCCGTGGTCGCCCTCGCGACCTGCACGGGATCGCTCTTCGGGGCGTTCCGTTGCCTGCGTGACCCTTCGGAGTCGCCGCCGCCGCAGGAGGAGTGATGGGACACATTCCCCTCCTCGACGAGCTCACCCTCGTCGCGGTGCTCGGCGTCGCCGTGACGCTGCTGCTCGCGCGCTTCGAGCTCCCCGCCGTCGCGGGGTTGCTCGCGGTGGGCGCGCTCGTCGGTCCGTTCGGCCTCGGCCTCGTGCGCTCGGTGCACGCCATCGAGGTGCTCGCCGAGGTCGGCGTCGTGCTCCTCCTGTTCACCATCGGCCTCGAGTTCTCGCTCGCGCGGCTGCGGGACGTGTTCCGCAAGGTCGCGCTCGGGGGAGCCCTGCAGGTCGGCCTCACGACGCTGGTGGTCGCGGGCGTCGCCGTGGCGCTCGGACAGGGCCCGCGGCGCGGCGTGTTCTACGGGTTCGTGTTCGCGCTCTCGAGCACGGCGATCGTGCTCCGCGCGCTCACCGAGCGCCGTGAGCTCGACGCGCCGCACGGGCGGTTCATCGTGGGGACCCTCGTGTTCCAGGACCTGTGCGTGGTCCCGATGGTGCTCGTCATCCCCCTGCTCGCGAGCTCGGCCCCCGCCTCGCAGGCGCTGGTCGGCGTCGCGTTCGCGCTCGGCAAGGCGGCGCTGGTCGTCGTCGGCACGATCGTCGTCGCCGGCCTCGTCGTCCCGAAGATCTTCGCGTGGGTGGACGCGAGCCGGAGCCGCGAGGCGTTCCTGCTCACCGTCCTCGGCCTGTGCATCGGCACGGCGTGGCTCACGTCGCTCGCAGGCCTGTCGCTCGCGCTCGGGGCGTTCCTCGGCGGCATGATCGTCGCCGGCACCGAGCACCGTCACCGCGCGCTCGGCGAGATCCTGCCGCTGCGCGACGCGTTCCTCTGCGTGTTCTTCGTCTCGCTCGGGATGCTGTTCGACGCGAGGGTCGTGCTGCGCTCACCGCTGCTCGTCGCGTTGTTGCTCTTCGGCTTCGTGGTGGGCAAGGGGGTTCTCGCGACGATCGCCGCGCTCGCGATGCGGTTCCCGGCACGCGTCGCCTGGCTGTCCGGGGTCGGGCTCGCCCAGTTCGGCGAGTTCGGCTTCGTGACCACGCGGCTCGCGCAGCACCACGGGGTCATCGACGACGCGGCGGCGGGCCCGCTCCTCGCGGCCGGCATCCTCTCGATGTTCGTGACGCCGCTGCTCACCCGCTGGGCGCCTCACTTCACCGCGGGAGAGCGCATCCTCGCGCCGCTCGAACGCCTGCTCGGCGTGCGTGGGATCGACGACGCGGCGCGCCCGGAGGGGCTCCGCGGACACGTCGTCCTGGTGGGCTTCGGCGTCGCGGGGCGACTCGCGGCGCGGGCGCTCGTCGACGCGGGCGTGCCGATCGTGGTGCTCGAGCTGAACGCGGCGAACGTCCGCACGGGGCGCGAGCTCGGGTTGCCGGTGTTCTACGCGGACGCGACGAGCGAGGAGGCGCTGCGCCACGCCGACGTGGAGCACGCCCGCGAGGTCGTCCTGCTCATGAACGACCCGGCGGCGAGCTTCCGGGTGATCGACTGCGTGCGGCGGGTGGCTCCCGGCGTGCCGCTCCTGGTGCGTACCCGCTACCAGGCGGACCGCCCGGCCCTCGCGGCGCTCGGCGTCGAGCGGGTGGTCGTGGAGGAGACGGAGGGCGCGCTCGACGTGGTCCGGCGCGTGCTCGAGACCGCGGCGGTGCCCCGGAGCGGCGTGGTGCGCGAGGTCGCGCGCGTCCGCCAGGAGATGATCGAACAAGGAGGCTTCTGATGTTCCAGATGATCCAGGCTCACTTGATGATGCTGCACGGACGCAAATGCCCGAAGTGCGGGCGGATCGCCGTCATTCTGCCGCCGCGCCCGCGGCAGATGGTGCGTTGCCCTCACTGTCGGTCGGAGATACCGCCGCAGGTCGAGGATCGATAGTGGCGTTCACTCTGCCGTGATCGCCGCCCAGCGCAGCGACTCGCCCTGCGAGGGGGTGAGGCGTTGCGCCCGGGCGGGGGCGCTGAGCGGCATCGAGTAGAGGCCCGCCCCCTTGCCCGCGGTCCGCGTCGAGAAGAACGCCACGAGGCGACCGTCCGGGCTGCAGGCGGGGTAGGTGTTGGCCCCCTGCCCCTGGGTCAGCCGCAGGAGGCCGCCGCCGGCGGTGTCGGTGGCGACCAGATCGGTGTCCTTGCCGACGCCGACGGTGAACACGACGAGGACCCCCCGCGGGGAGTCGCAGAACACCGGCGCGTTGGCGGCGAAGCCCGCGGGGGAGACGGCCTTGCCGTCGACGAACACGCGTGGCGGGGAGCCGGCGACCCACGCCATGCGGCCGAGCGGGCCGAAGACGGGGTGGTTCGCGAACGCGGCCTTGGTCTTCGACTCGAACTTCTTCCCCGCCGCGTCCCCGACCCAGATCTGGCTCGCGCCGTCGCTCATGACCGCGAGGGCGAGGCGGGCGCGCGGCGCGTCGAACGCGAGGCCGAGCACCGAGCCCGCGACCGGCAGGGGCACCTTCACGGCCAGCGGGCCGCGCACGAGGCCGAACGGGCCGAAGTCGAGGCTCGCCGCGTAGAACACCTCGTCGCCGGGGCCGAACGCGGGACAGAGGGCGACGTCGCCCGCGGGCCCGTGGCCGCGGAGGTCGAACCCGTCGGCGTCGGCGAGGAACACCTGCTGGCCCTTGCCGAGCGCGCCGTGAAGGCGAGCTGGCTCGCGAACCCACCAGGTCGACCGGTGACGGCGTCGAGCACGGCGTCGGCGATGCGGTGGGCGCCGAGGCGCGCGCGCGCGGTCTTCACCTCGACGGTGCGGGTGTAGGCCGGCTCCGCCTTGCCGGTCGCGAGCAGCCACACGTCGACGCGGAGCTTCAGCGACGCGGGGAGCTCGTCGACGGTGACGCGCGCGAGCACGTCGATGCCCTTGGCGCGCCACGGCTTCGGGTCGATGGGGCTGTCGCGCTGGAACGGGCCGACCGGCGCCTCGGCGAGCTCGAACAGCCCGGAGAGCTCGAGATCGCGGCGCACGATCGGCTGGGCGAGCGCCTCGGCGAGGCTCTTCTCGGCGAACGGCACGAGCGCGAGCTTCTGCAGCGCCGCGGCAGTCCCGCCGCCGTCGACGTCGACGGTGCCGAGCATCGTGTCGTCCGCGACCTTGGCGGGGTCGGCGTGCGCGTACGTGGCGAGCGCGGAGAGGCAGACGACGGCGAGGCTCTTCTTCATGATGGTTCCCTCACTCACAGAGACTCGCGACGGTGCACTGGAAGGTGACGACGAGGCTCGAGCCGAGGACGTCCGGGTACTGATCGGGCGGCGGCGGGAGCTCGGCGCCGCTCGCCCGCGCGGTCGTGAGGGTGTGGTCGACCTCACCGTCGAAGACCGGGTCGCCGCTGCCCGTGATCGTGTAGCCGCCGACGCGGCGCGCGCCGTCGATCTGGACGGTCGCGGTGGCGAGGAGCGTCTTCAGCCGCTCGAAGGGCACCTTGCCGCGGATCGCGAAGCGGCCCTGGAACCAGGCCCGCAGCTGCGCGCGGTAGAGGCTCACGTGCTGCGCCTTGAGCGGGTCGGTCTCGGTGCCGGAGGACACGCCCTCGGGCGCGCCGCTGCTCGTGGTCGCTGGGGGCGGTCCCGCGTCGGACTCGAGATCGGCGGTCTTCTCGGTCGGGTCGACGGAGGCGCTCGGTGCGGTCGTCGGCGACTCCTCCGGGCTCGCGGTCTTCACGACCTGCTTCTGCGCGACCGGCCGCGGCTTGCGCCACATGTCGGGCAGCGCGGACGGCTTCTTGCTGCCGTACTTCAGGGCGGGCAGCCGCTCCTCGTCGAGGACGGGGACGATCGCGACGGCGACCGCCGCCGGCTCGCTGGGCGTGGCGATGGGCGGGTCCCTCCGGGCGACCGCGACGACGAAGGCCATCTGCAGGGCGAGCGCCGCCGACAGCCCGATCGCCCACTCGACGCGCGGGATGTCGCTCACGGCTCGGGCTCCACGAGCAGGTTCACCGAGGTCACGCCGGCGGAGCGCGCGGCCGCGATCGCCCGTGCGACAGCCCGGTAACGCGCGTCCTTGTCGGCGCGGATGTAGAGCTCGTGCTCGACCTGCAAGCGGGCGTTCGCGCGCAGGATCGCCTCGACGTCGGCGGTCGAGTCGCGATCGCCGAAGAAGATGCGACCGTCGCTCGCGACCGACACGACGAGCCGCCCGTCTTTCACCGGGGTGTTGGTGACCTTCACCTCGGGCAGGCGGACCTGGAGGCCCGTCGTCAGCAGCGGCGCCGCGACCATGAACACGACGAGCAGCACGAGCATGACGTCGACGAGCGGCGTCAGGTTGAGCTCGTGGAGCCCGCGCGAGCGCGTCGCCGGGCGCACGCGACTACGCGCTCTGCAGCGGCAGGGTCGACCGCGCGCGCGCCGGGGCGAGCGACACGGTCGGGAGGATCGCGGGGAGCGGGGCCGTCCGCGGGTGCTCCGCGATCAGCGCGGTCCACTCGAGGGCCGACGCCTCGACCGTCGCGATGAGATCTGCGGCGAGCCTGTCGATCGCGTTGAAGAACACGACCGCGGGGATGGCGACGAAGATGCCGAGCGCGGTGGTGATCAGGGCCTCGCCGATGGCGGGCGCCACCGTCGGCAGCGACGCGCTCTTCTCGACGCCGATGCGCAGGAACGCGTCCATGATCCCGTAGACGGTCCCGAACAGGCCGATGAACGGCGCCGAGGCCGCGACGGTGCCGAGCGGCGAG
>JAEUKC010000387.1:0-17690 GCA_016794445.1 Myxococcales bacterium | reverse complement strand
CCGCCCTCCGCCGAGCAGCCGCCGGCGCCGCAGTCCGAGGCCGACACCACCGAGCCACCGAGGCACCGCGACAGCCACTGACCGTCGATGCACGTGAGCAGGTCGCCGGTCGCCGGGCACTTCGGCGCCTCGCAGTGCGCGCCGCCGATGATCGAGCACGCCTGACCCGCGGGGCACGGCGTGATCGTGAGCTTGCCGGCCGCGTCGCAGCTCGAGCGCTGACCCTTGTCGAACCAGCACGACTCGGTGGCCACGGGCAGCTTCGTCTTCGGGTCCATGCAGAACACGCTGAGGCAGCGCGCCTGGCCCGCGGGGACGCCCGCCGCCGAGCACGCGGCGGCGTAGGCGCTGCAGTCGCCGGTGCCGGTGATCTTGCCGTCGGTGCAGTTGGCGATCGTCTTCTCGTCGACGCACGTGGCGCCCACGCCCTTGGCCGGGCACGCGCCGAACACGCAGCGCGGCGTCGGGTCGGCGACGCACCGCGCGCCGTAGGCGGCGCAGTCCCCGCGGCCACAGTCGCCGCCCACGATCACGTCGCCGTCGCACTTGGGCGCGCACGTCGTGCCCGAGATGGCGCCCGAGGTGAAGAATGGCGTCTTCATCTGGGCTCCGTCGAGGTTCAGCTCCACGTGCAGGTGGTCGATGTGCGGGATCGGGCCCGTGTAGGGGTTGAGCTTCTCGCCCTTGCGGCTCGGGTTCCACGCCATGCGGTCCCAGATGATCAGCTGCACGCCGATCTCCTGCGCGTGCATCACGAGCCAGTGGGCGACCTTGTCGCCCTTGGTGTTGTCCGCGTCGCCGCCGACCTTGGGGATCATCACGTCGAGCGCGCGCCCCGTGCCGTGGATCGAGGTCATCGAGGTCGCGCCCGTGTTCGGGCGGCAGCAGTAGCCACCGATCCCAGAGATTTCCCCGGGGAACGTCTTCAGCAGGAACGCCTTGAAGGCCTTGGTGCCTGGCAGCTCGCCGCTCCCGCAGGAGCTCGCGGTGCAGCAGCCGCTGCACGCGCCGCCCGACCACGGGAGCGCGCCGTCGTACTTGACGTACTCGGTCTGGCCGAAGGCGTGCACGTCCGCGGGCATGCTCCAGGGGCCCGGGATCGCGACGCCCTGCTCCTGGCTCCCGAGCGGCGGCTCCTCCGACGACGAACACCCGGCGACGAGGGCGGCGAGGAGCAGGGCGCGGCGCTTCATTCGTCGGATCCTAACGCTCCATGCCCCGGAACAGACAGGCTTCTCGCGGGTCGCACCCGCGACGACAGGCACCTCGGTGTCAGTCGGCGCCGAGCGCGTAGATCGCCGCGTCCGCGCCCTTGCCGGGCCACGCGATCAGGTTCCGGGGCTCACGAGACAGCTGCCCGAGCACGAGCCCGAGCACCGCGGCGTCGTGCTCGAACACCGCGAGGGGCCCTGGCAACGTGCTCTCGTGGAGCCAGAGGCGATGGCGCTCCGGCACCACCGACAGCTCGAGGCCGCGGAGGAGACGCGCCGCGGACTCGTCGCCGCGCGCCGCGAAGCAGAGGAGCGTGGTTGGGCGCTCGTAGAACGCCTGGAACGGGCCATGGACGACCGCGCAGGCGTCCCAGAGCGGCGGATCGACGAGGCCGAGGCCCTCGACGAGCTTCAACCGCGCGAGGTGCAAGAGCTCGCTCGTGCCGCTGCTCCCGACGAGCGCGGTGAAGCGCTCGAACAGATCCGGAGGCGCACGCTCGCCGACCGCCGTGGCTGCCGTGGCGGCGCCGGGGACGAGGGGCAGCGCACTCGCCCACGTGGGCTCCACGCCGAGCGCCGCGGCGGTCGCGATCGCGGCCCTGGTCACCACGAGGGCGGCGGCCGCCGGCCCGATCACCCGCAGGAGAATGCGGTCTTCCCGCGCAGGCGGGTGCGAGAGCACGAGGGTGACCTCCTCGCCGGCCTCGACCGCCGTCACGAGCGCGACCGCGCGGTACGCCGCGCTCCGACGCAAGGGGAGGCGCGCGTTCGGAGAGAGCTGCTGCGAGACGACCACGAGGACGTCCCCGCGGGGCGCCGGGCCGAAGAACGCGCTGACCGGCGCGAACACCGCGGGCAGCCCGAGCTCGGCGAGGAGCGCCACGAGCAGCCGCGCGGGCCCTTCGCTGGCGCCGAGGCCCGTGACCACGAAGCGGGTGCGATCCCCGCGCGGGAGCGGCAACGCGGGCACCTCCGCCGCGAGGACGACGGCGAGCTCAGCCGGGAGGCGAGCGGCGCGATCGCGCAGGATCGCGACGCTCTCTTGTATCTCTCGGTGCCGATCCGTGCTCTCGCTCTGATCCATGTCGTTCCAGAGCTTCGCCGAGGGGCCGTGGGTGCTGCCGCTGCTCCCGTGGCTCGCGACGCCGATCGTACTCCTCGCGGCCCTGCGCCGGCAGGGATTCCTGCGCGCCTGGGGGATCCTGTTCGCGATCCTCATCGCGGTCGACGCCTGGTGCGCGGGCGCCTTCGCGCCGTTCCCCTCGACCAGTCGGTGGGCGATGTTGACCGGTGTCGTGTTCGTCATCGTGGGCGATTTTCGCTATTTCCTGGTCGTCGAAGCGCGGAGGCGGCGTCCCGGCCGCGCCTTCGCGATCGCGCTCGGTCTCGCCTTCGTCGTCCCGCTGGCGTCGCAGGCGCTGCGCATGAGCCCCTGGGCTGCGCGCGATCTGCGGGTCGTCTACCTGGTCTACGAGGTCGCCTTCGTCGCGCTGCTCCTCGCGTACGGCGCGCTCCTCGGCCGCGCGAGCACCCGGTTCGAGCGGCGGCTCCTCGGCTTCGAGCTCGCGCAGTACGGCGCGTGGGCCTCGGTGGACGCGCTCCTGCTCGCGACCAAGCAGCCCGTCCTGCACGTCGTCCGCGTGGTGCCGAACGTCCTCTACTACGTGGCGTTCGTGCCGTTCGCCCTCGCTTCGGTGGAGGCCCGCGATGAGGCGTGAGCTCGGCCTCTTGCTCGCGTGCATGGCGCTCGCCTCGTGCAAGCGTGCGCGCCCGCTCGGCCCGGACGCGACGCTGACCTTCACCAAGGACGGCGCGACGGTCCGCGCGCTGCCGCTCTCCGAGCTCGCGAAGGCGATTCCCCCCGAGACCGTCTCGGGCTTCGACCCCTACCACCGCAAGCCCAAGCGCTTCCGCGCGCTGCCCCTCAAGCGCGTGCTCGAGGCAGGCTTTCCCGGAGAATCGCTCGCCGACAAGGAGTTCGTGCTGCGCGCCAAGGACGGCTACGCGGTCTACTTCCGCGGCGAGCTCGCGGTGACCGAGGGCGGCTACGTGGCGTTCGAGGACCTCGACGTCCCCTCGTGGGAGCCCATCGGCCCGCAGCGCGCGGACCCTTCCCCGTTCTACGTGGTGTGGAGCAAGCCCGAGCAGGCGGAGCTCGAGGCGTTTCCACGCCCCTGGCAGCTCGTGAAGATCGAGATGGTCCGCTTCGACGTGGCCTACCCCCACACGAGCCCGGGGAGCGCGGCGTCCGCCACCGCGCTCGCCGGCTACGCGCTGTTCCGCGATCGCTGCTTCAAGTGCCACGCGATCAACCGCGAGGGTGGGCGCGTCGGCCCCGACCTCGCGGTGCCCAAGAACGTGCTCGAGTACCGACCGGTGGCGCAGGTGCGCGCGTACGTGAAGGACCCGCTCTCGTTCCGGTACGGGAACATGCCCCCGCATCCCGACCTGACCGAGGCGCAGCTCGACGCCCTCGTGGCCTATCTCGAGGCCATGAAGGATCGAAAGTACGACCCCGGGAAATGAGCCCGGAGCGGGGAGCGACCGAGCAACTCGGGTCAGGCCGCGAGGATGCGGTCGGCGGCGGCCTCGACGCGCGCGACGTCGGTCAGGCAGGCGCCGAGCGAGGCGAGGAACATGCGCGAGCCCTGCACCGTGATCGGCGCGACGTGCAGCGGCTTGCCGTGGCTGCGCTCGAGCAGACGCTCGCGGTGGACCGGCGACAGCTCCGCGGCGGCCGGCGCGAGCGCCGCGATCCACTCGTGGTCGATGCCGGGGCCCACCCCGGCCAGGAGGAAGCCGTCCTCGTCCGCGAGCACGGCGGCGTGCGCGCCTTCGCGGTGGGTGGCCGAAGCGAGCGCGAGCGCGAGGGCCTCGCCGGGGATGTGGCTGCGATTCGTGCGGCGGTCCGTCTGCATGGCGAGCAGCGTGCCTGAAGAGGCCCGCTCGACCCAAGAAAACACCCAAGCGCTCAGGCCGCGTCGACCCAGTGCTTGGTGAGGAAGTCGAGCGCCCCGGCCTGGGCCTCCGAGAGCGCGTGGTCGATCTTGCGCGCGCGCTCGTCGACCGCCGAGCTGCCGTAGGCGCGCGCGTACAGCACCCAGTTGGAGAGCTCGTAGTGGTGGAGGAGCGGCGCGAAGCGTTGACCGTCGAAGGCCGCGAGCGCCGACATCGCGGCCTCGGCGTCCTTGCTCGCGTGGAGCGCGAGGGTCGCGTGGTAGAGCAGGTGACGCAGCTCCTCGAAGGCCAGCTCCGGCGACTCCGCCATCACCGCGAGCAGCTTCTCGAACTCCGCCTCGGACGTGCCCGCGCCCATCGCGGCGTCGGCCATCGCCGGCACCTGCGTGGCGAGGAACGCCGCGTCCGGCGCCGAGCCGAGCAGACGACCCACGAGGTAGACGTCGAACGCGCTCGCGATCGCCTCGCCGAGGAACAGGGCCTCCACCGTCTGCACGCCGTCGATCGAGGGCAGGGCCTTGTTCGCGAGGTGGTGCCAGGCCGCGTGCAGCAACACGTCGGCGTCGAGCGCGTCGACGATCACGTCCCCGCCAGCGTCGGCGCCCCAGTAGGTGAGGTTCAAGAGGAGCGCGCGATCCCAGCGGCCGGCGAGCGATCGGGGCAACATGCGGAACGGATACCGGGCCTTGCGCAGCACCTCCTTGAGGTCGGCGTACAACCCGATGGCGCGGAACGAGCGCTCGTCCTCGATCGCGAGCTGGTCGACGGTCCGCGTGTCGAAGCGGAGGGGCACGCGTGCGGACATTGGGGCACTCTAGCTCACCTCGCGAGGGGGCCCATCCGTTCCCGTCGGCAGAGTGCTACCGCTCCCGCCATGCGATCGCTCTCCCTCCTCCCGCTCCTGGTGCTCGGCTGCGGTGGCCCGACGACGACCACCGTCACGCCGCCCCCCGTCGCCTCGGCGTCGGCGACCGCGAGCGCACCGGCAGCCAGCGCGAGCGCCGCGCCGAAGAACGCCTGGTCGGCGCCCGTCGCGCTCACCGCCGAAGCGAAGCAGACGATCGGCGCGGGCACGACCTTCGTCGCCCCCGCCGGCTGGACGATCTCGGTGCGGAGCGACGCGGCCCTGGTCACCGGGCCCGAGCCGGATCTCAGGCTCGGCATCTTCGACACGGGCGCCGCCTCGGCCGACGAGGCCGTGAAGCTCGCGTGGGAGGTCGCGCACCCCGGCTTCGCGCGCCCGCTGAAGCTCGCGCAGACGAGGCCCGGCCGCCGCGGCTGGGACGAGCAGCGCGTCTACACCTACGAGACCTCGCCCAACGAGAAGGTCTTCGTGTTCGCGCGCGCCCTGCGCAAGGGCAACCGCTGGGTCGCGCTCGCCCTCGAGAGCGGCCACGCCTCGATCGAGAAGCGCGGCGCCCAGCTGCGCAAGATCGCTGACACGCTGCAGCCCCCCGGCTTCACCCGCGAGTCGTTCGCCGCGAAGAAGGCCCACCCGCTCGACGACGCGCGGATCAAGGCGATCCTCGCCTCCGCCGACCAGGCGCGCATGTCGGCCGGGATCCCCGGCGAAGGCATCGCGCTCGTGCAAGACGGCAAGATCGTGTTCGAGGGTGGCCTCGGCGTGCGCGTGCTCGGCAAGCCCGAGAAGGTCGACGCGCACACCGCGTTCATGATCGCGTCCAACACCAAGGCGCTCACCACGCTCCTGCTCGCCAAGCTCGTCGACGAGAAGAAGTTCGCCTTCGACACGCCCGTCACGAGCCTCTACCCGGCGTTCAAGCTGGGCGACGCGGACACGACCAAGAAGGTGCTCGTCTCGCACCTCATCTGCGCCTGCACGGGCATGCCGCGCCAGGACCTCGAGTGGCTGTTCCAGTTCCAGAAGCAGACCCCCAAGGCCGGCGTCGAGCTGCTCGGCACCATGCAGCCCACGACCAAGTTCGGCGAGACGTTCCAGTACTCGAACCTCATGGCCGCCGCCGCGGGCTACGTGGGCGGCTACGTGCTCTACCCCAAGAAGGAGCTCGGCGCGGCGTACGACGAGGCGATGCAGACCCGCGTCTTCGACCCGCTCGGCATGAAGGAGACCACCTTCGACTGGGCGCGGGCGATGAAGGCCAACCACGCCACCGGGCACGCGCTCGACGTCGACGGCCACCCGGCGACCGCGCTCATGGAGCTCAACCGCGCGGTCGCGCCGCACCGCCCCGCCGGCGGCGCGTGGTCCACGCCGCACGACCTGGCGCGGTACGTCCTCATGGAGCTCGCCAACGGCATGCACGACGGCAAGCGCTACATCGGCGAGGACGCGCTGCTCGCCCGCCGCAAGCCGCAGGTCGCCATCGGCGAGTTCGTGAAGTACGGCATGGGCCTCTTCGTGGAGAACGAGTTCGGCGTCGACGTCGTGCACCACGGCGGCGACCTGTTCGGTTACCACAGCGACATGTTCTGGATCCCGGCGGTGAACGTCGGCGGGGTGCTCCTCGGCAACGGCGACGCCTACCTCGTGCGCAAGGCGTTCATCCGCAAGGTCCTCGAGGTGATCTACGACGGCAGCCCCGAGGCCGACGAGGACGTCGAGAACGCCATCAACGAGCACAAGCAAGACCTCGCGCACGAGCGCAAGCGCCTCACGATCCCGGCCGATCCGGCGCTCGTCGCCAAGCTCGCCCCGCGGTACTCGAGCACGGCCCTGGGCGAGCTCGTCGTCAAGACCGACAAGCAAGGTACCACGTTCGACTTCGGCGGCTGGAAGAGCGTGGTCGCGACCCGCGCCAACGACGACAAGACGGTCTCGTTCATCACCTACGCCGCCGGCGGAGCGGGGGTCGCCTTCGTCGTCGGCGAGCGCGACGGCAAGCGCACGCTCACCGTCCGCGACGCGCAGCACGAGTACGTCTACGTGGAGACGGTCAAGGGCAAGTAGCGGCTACGCGCGACGGCGCAGCACGAAGAACACGAGCCCGAGAGAGAGCAGCGCGCCACCCGCCCCGAAGATCCACGGCAGCCGGCTGGGCTCCGGGGCCGGGCTCGGGGCCTCGACCTTGTCCGCCTTCTTCTTCCCTGATGGGGTCGGCAGCGTGGGCATCGCGCCGAAGGCGGGGCTCGTGCCGGTCAGGCCGAGCTGCTTGACGGGGCTCACCACCGCCGACGCGAGCACCACGTCTCGGGGCGCGGCGGCGACGGACAGCGCGGGCGCGTCCGCGCCGTGGTGGGGTCGGAAGACGCCGCGCACCGGCTTGTCGCAGGCGATGGGGCCCTTCCACAGGTGCCGGACGACGTAGCGCGCCTGGAACGCGTCCGCGCCCGTGCCCTTGCTGGCGGACTCGCCCTCCGCGCCCGGATCGCCGTCGCGCCCGCCGCTGACCGGCTCGCCCGTGCGGAACACGATGTCCTCGGTGAGCGTCGCCGCGTCGTAGCGGGTGTGCACGCGCGTGAGGGTGAAGTCGTACGGGGCGACCTCGCCGGTCACGAGATCGTCCGCGCCGAGCTTCTTGATCTCGTCGGCGACGAGCGGGGTCGACGTGCACGGCATGCCGCAACCGCCAGCGTTCCAGGCGTACTCGGTGACCACCGCGCGCCCGCCGGCCTTGGCGAGGGTGGCGTCGAACAGGCTCGCGTAGAACGGCCCGAGCTTCTGCTCGGTGCCCTCGACCACGTCGAGGTTGGTCGGCACGAACGCGTTCGGGTAGTTGGCCGCCTCGAGCCGCTTGCCCTTGGCGAGCAGGTACACGATGAGGTCCTGCTTGCCGCCCTTGGGCGCGTTGAGCAGGCCGAGTCGCACCGGCAGACGCAGGTCGTTGGTCTCGTACACGAACCGCAGCGGCGAGAGCACCACGACGCCCGCCGCGTCGCGCACGACCTTGGTCTTGTCGACCTTGGCCACCACGAACTTCTGCTGCGCGGTCACGTAGGGGGCGAGCGCGGTCGCGGCGCCCTCGGGGATCTTGTACTTGTGGTCGACGAGCCAGCGCTCGAGGCCGTCGGACTCGGTCGCCGAGAGCACGACGATCTCGTACTCGCCGGTCACGAAGGTGGCCTCGACGGTGACGCCGTAGCCGCCGCCACCGCCCTTGCCGAAGCCGCCCCCGATGGCGCCGCCCGGCGCGCCGCCGCTCGCGGCGACCGCGCCCTCGGTCGGGACCCGGCACGGATCGTCCTCGTCCATCTCCACCACGCGGGGCGCGGTGAGCTTCTCGAGGTGGGTGAAGATCGCCGGCGAGAGGGTCTTGACCGCCTCCTTCTTCAGGACGACCGGCACTGGCACGATCATCGCGAAGTCCTCGGTCGGGCCCTTGTAGTTGGTCGACATCGTCAGCGCGACGCGGTTGCCCTCGCGCAGGTACGAGACCTGGTCGGCGTCGTTGACGATCGCTGCGCCCGTCGCGGTGGCCGGTGGCGCGTAGAACCCGCACCCCGCCGTCGCGGCGCGGACGAGGAGCGAGGTCGCAGCGGCGAGCGAGAGCGGGACGAGGGTGCGCATGGCGCCGATGCTACACCCGGCGGCGACGGCGTCGGAGGGCGAGCGCGAGCGGCGCCAGCAGCAACGCGGGGATCGCGCGGCGACGCGGCACCGAGCAGCCACACCCCGCGTCGCGGAAGCGCGCGTCGGGATCGACGCCGCGGTCGTCGTGGCCGTCGATCTGGAGCAGGTACGCGACGAGCTTCTGGCGCTCGTCATCGGTGAGCGCAGGTCCGTGGCGGTGCTCGGGGTCGTAGCGCGAGAACACCTCGTCGAGGGTCTCGGCGCGACCGTCGTGCAGGTAGGGCGCCGTCGCGAACACGCCCTGCAGCCCGGGCGTGTCGATCGTCGTCAGCGGTCCGCCGAGCCGCTTGCCCGAGGTCGGGAGGATGGTGCCGATATCGTGCTGCTTGCCGTCGCGCAGATCGGCGCCGGCGTGGCACGAGTCGCACTTCTTGCTCCGGAAGACCGCGAGGCCGTCGAGGCCCGCGTCCGTCAGCGTGCCGTCGGGGTTGCGGTACGGGCTCCGCGGCACCTCGTCGAGCGAGTCCACGTAGGCGGCGAGCGCGTCGAGCTCCGGCGAGAGCCCCGCCTTGCTGGGACCGAGCGAGTCCGCGTGGCTCGCCCAGGCCGCTTCGGGCAGGAAACCGGTGCCGCCGAAGGCCTTGCGGATGTCGCCCTCGAAGTCCTGCACCTCGTCGAAGTTCGCGCTCCAGTGGAGCGGCGCCTGCCCCTTGCCCTTGTGGCCGAGCAGCGAGATCGTGTTGCGGAGCCCCTCGCCGCGATCGGTGAAGTCGAACGTGCGGCCGTCGTGGTGCCCGTCGAAGTGGCAAGTCGCGCAGGAGAGATACTTGTCCTTGCTCATCCGCGGGTCGGCGGCGTCCCAGAAGATCTTCTTGCCGAGCAGCACGTTGGCCGGCAGCGGCTCCTTCTCCACGGTCTTGACCGACGCGAGCTTCACGAAGCGGCCATCCGTGTGGTCGACGATGCCCTTCACGTCGTACGCGGTGACGTCCCGCGAGAGGAACCCCTGCACCCACAGCACGTCGCCGTCGAGGAGGAGGCTCTCGGGGGTCGTCGCTGCGCTCGCGATAGAGGTCTGGATCTCGCCGCTGTAGGCGTCGACGATCTCGACCGTGTTGCTGCCGGCCGTGGTGACGAAGGCGATGTCGCCGAGCTTGCTGAACACCGCCTCGAATGCCATCGAGCGGTCGTTGAAGTCGAGTCGCAAGAGCGGATCTTCGGTGCCCTTGCCGAGGTCGAGCTGCGCGAGCACGGTGCGGACGGTGCTCTCGAAGGTGAGCGGGAGGCCGTCCTTGGCGAGGCCGCGCTGCGTGTTGTCCTTCTTGGCCGGCACGAAGGCCCGGAGGCCGTCGGGCGAGACCGTGATCGTGGAGAGGTAGCCGAGGATCCCGCGCCCGCTCGCCTCGGTGTCCGGGCTCTTGTCGAAGCCGAGGTCGTAGCTCCGCAGCACGGCCAGCGTCTGCGCGTCGAGCTCGACGACCTCGGCGCCGTCGCGGCTCGACAGGAACCGGGTGACGAGCACGCGCGACGAGTCCGCGGTGACGGCGAGACCCCGTGCCGTGGAGACGGCCGGCTTGGTGGCGGTGACGACGCGCGTCTTCGGATCGAGGCGCGCGACTCCGCCGGGCCCACCGAGCGAGGCGAACGCCGCCGAGCCGTCCGGCGCGAACGCGACGCCCCACGGCGCCGCGCCCCAACCGAGCGGCACCTTGGCGAGCGTCGCGCCCGTCGCCCCGTCGAGCACCACGATCTGATCGTCGCCCTCGTCGGCCACCCACAACGTCCCGTCGGGTGCGACCGCCACCGTGCGCGGTCGCCGGCCCGCCGCGGCCTCGAACACCCTGGTGCGCGTGTCGGTCGCGACCGCGGCGAGCGTGCCTGCGTCCGGGTTGCACGCGTAGAGGAGCCTCCCCTTCGGATCGACGGCGAGCGCGCTCGACCGGGTCGGGGCGAGGGCGGTGAGCGGGTGGGTCACCGTGACGAGCTTGGTGCAGCTCGTGTCCACGTCCTTGCCCGCGGCGTCCTTGCCGGACACCGTCGCCGAGACGATCCAGTGGCCGGGCGCCGAGAAGGTGTGGCTCGCGGTCGGCGAGCCGTCGGGCTTGGTCGGTGGTGAGCCGTCACCGAAGTCCCACGACTGGAGCAGACCGGCGCCGGTGGGCGCGCTGACCGTGAACGTGGCCGGCTTGCCGACCTCGAAGGCGCTCGCCGAGTCGAGGGTGCAGCCGGCAGGGCCGCCGACCCCCGTCGAGAACGCGGCGACGAAGGCCTTGCTGGTCTTGTTGCCGGCGAGGTCGGTGACGCCGCCCTCGGGGACCACCACCTCGTAGGTCTTGTCGAGTCCGAGCGGCGCGTCGGGCGCGAAGTTGAGGATGCCGGTCTGGTAGCTCAGCTTCCCGGGCACGGAGGTCGTCGTACCGGCCTCGCGCACGAAGAAAGTCTTGCCGACCACCACGGTGCGCACGTCGATGGCGTCGGTGAACGTGAGGCCCACGCGCGACGTCACGGGCTGGCTCTTGGCCCCGTTGCGCGGCACCACCATGTTGACCTCGGGCGGCGTCGTGTCGGGCGCGGCCTGGTGGACGACGATGGACGTGCCGTGCCCGTGGTCGTCGGCGACGAACACGAGGTTGCCCATCACGTTGGCGAAGTCCTCGTCGGTACCCGGGATGCCAGCAGTGGCCTTGCCGACGAGGCTGAACGCGGTGGGATCGCGCAGGTCGAACTTGGCGTAGTTGGTCCCCATGCCCGCGTGCGCGAACCCGTCCTGCAGCTGCAGGTACCCGCCCTTGTCGGCGCCGCCCACGGGCGAGGCGCCGAGGTCGACCCACGACGCCGGGTTCGCGATGTCGTGGACGTGGATCTTGTTGTCGTTGCCGGCGCCGTAGATCCGGTTGCCGTTGACGATCGACGAGTACGAGACGGGGATGCCGACCCGGCGCGTTCGCAGCACGCGCGGCTGCACCGGGTCGCCGATGTCGAGGGTCGCGTACCCGGGTTCGTCCATCGAGGTCACGACGAGCAGGTTGCCGATGGCGAACGTCGGACCGACGCGGAACCCGCCGAGCTGCGTCGTCGGGATCGGGTTCGGCTTGCCGCCGCGGTCGGCGAGCTTGGGGGCCTTCGGGTCGGAGACGTCGACGACGTAGAGCCCGTTCGACGACCCACCGAGGTAGACCCACGGGTACTGCACCGAGAGCCACCACGCGCCCGTGCCGTAGTCGCTCTCCTCGATCCCCGGCAGCACCGCCTCGCCGACCTTCTTGGCGGCCTTGGGGTCCGACCAGTCCCACACCGAAAACCCGTGGATGGTCTGCAGGAACACGAGGTCGTCGTGCAGGCCGTACCCGTGGCCCTCGCGGATCGGCTTCGTCTCCGCGTCGTCGCGCTTGCCCACGAGCTTCGGCGCCCGCGGGTCCGAGACGTCGAAGAAGGCGAAGCCGCCGAGGCCCTTGCCCGAGTCCGGCGCGTACACGATCGCGAGGTGCCCGCGGTGCATGTGCATGGTGCCGTGCCCACGGGGCGCGCCGGTGGTGCCGTCGATGCGACCGATCACCTTGAACAGGTCGGTCGACGGGTAGGTGAGGTTCGGGAGCCCAGGGCCGTCGGCGCGCGCGACGGGAGCGACGGCGAGGAGGGAGGTCGTGAGGAGCAGCGCCCGACGTCGCGACATCCGGGGATGGTACGGCCGCTGGGAATCGCGCGATACTGGGGCCGTGCGCTCCCACCTCGTCTCGTTGGTCCTGTGGCTCGGCGCGTGCGGCTCGAAGCAGCCCGCCGCGGCTCCTACGGCTGGGGTCGCGGGCCGCGCGTGGGTGGTCGGCACGTGGACCACGAGCACCACGTCGTGGGCCGACGCGGCGAAGAGCGCCGACGCGACGCGGTTCGCCGAGGACGGCGTGATCGAGCACGGCGCGTGGACGGGCGGGAAGTTCGTCGCCGCGCCGTCGGCGGGCCCCTCCGGGTCGTCGTTCGTCGCGCGCTACGCCCTCGATCCGAAGGCGCACACGATCTCGTTCCAGCTCGACGGCGCCGAGGAGCAGGCGACCTACGTCGTCGAGGCGCCCGACCGCTGGAAGACGATCTCGAGCGACGCCGAGCACGTCACGGTGTTCTACGCCCGGCGCGAGTGACTACCAGCCCGCGAGGAAGCGCTCGAAGTCTCGGGCCGCGATCGGATAGAGCCCCCGCCACTCGGCCTCGAGCGCGTCGGCGTCGACGCGGGTCGGCAGCGCGGCGCGCAGCTCGGCGAAGTACGCGTCGAGGAACGCGCGCTCCTCGCCCGAGGACACCGCGCCGTGCAACAGGTAGGCGACGTCCTTCACCCCGACACCTCCGCCGACGTACTGGAAGTCGACGGCCGCCACGCGGGCGCCGTCGGCCGAGAAGCAGAAGTTGGCTGGCTTGGCGTCGCCGTGGACCAGCGTCTGGAAGCGCGCGGCATTCAGGGTGCGATCGAGCTCCGGCGCGGCCGCGCGCAGCGCGGGGTCCGCGATCCGCGCGAGCTCGTCGGGGCGCGTCGCGAGGTGCCAGTAGGTGCCGACGGGCCAGAGGCCGACGGGCGTCGTGCCCAGGAATCGCGCGTGGAACGCGGCGAGCCAGTCGAGGCAGGGCCCGAGATCGCGCGCGCTGCGACCGCGGCGCGCGGGGAACCCCGCGGCGTCGAGGTCCTCGAGGAGCAACGACCAGCGCTGCCCCTCGACCCTCGTCGCGAGCGGCCGCGCGACACGACACGCCTCGCTCGTCCCGTCCGCATGGTCCCGGTAGAACGCCACCTCCACGTCGTACGAGCGGCACTTGCGCGTGTGCGAGAGGCCCCCTTCGCCGCGCGGCGGGCGGACGTCCTTGAGGATCGCCGTCGGCGCCGAGCCTCCGACGAGGTGCAGGCGGACGAGCTCTCCGTAGCCACCCCACAAGGACTGCACGCGGACGCCCCGCTCCACCTCCGTGGCCCCCGTGGCGGAGGTGACGAAGGCGACGAGCGAGGCGTCCATGGACGCGGGAGGATGACAGATCGCTACGGCTGCAGCGAGACCGCCAGGACCCCCTGGTCGCCGAGCGAGGCGTAGGCCGTGTCGGGCGCCACGGCGACGTGCGAGGGGTAGGAGTAGCCGTCGAGCTGCACCGTGCGGAGCACCTTGGCCGCCGCGAGGTCGACCGCGAAGAGGCGCCGATCCGAGGAGAGGACCGCGCGGTCCCCGGCCGCCCACATCCCGCCGCCGTAGCCGCTGCCGAGCGCGATCTCGCTCGACCGCAGCGCGCCGTCGCGCAGGCCGTCGACCACCCAGGCGCGATCGACCGGTCCGGTCTTGTAGCCGTCGTAGCCGTAGTAGTCGTACCCGCTGCGCAGCAGCACGCGCGGCCCCGCGACGACGGCCAGGGAGACCCGCTGCTTCGGGAGCTCGAGGCTCTCGATCATGGTGGCGATCGAGCCCGACACCGACAGCTTGCGCAGCGTGCGGTGCAGGATGACGCAGGTCTTCGCGTCCCAGTCGAACAGCGGGATGTCGCCAGCGGTGCCCTTGGCGTAGCAATCGCTGTAGTCGGAGGCGACCGTGACGATGCGCTTGTAGTCCACCGTGAGCACGCGCGACGAGGCGGCGTCGAACGCGAGCAGCGAGCCGGGCACGTTGATCGAGCGCCCGATCTTGGGCGCGGCCGGGTCGCTGACGTCGAGCTCGTCGACGTAGAACCGGACCTTGCCCTCGCCGCTAGGCATCCAGCGCGAGGTCAGCACCTTGCCGCCGGCCACCTGCAGGGCGGTGTAGCCGCTCGCGGCGGGCAGCGTCCACGTGGTGCCGGCGGCGGGCTTCGTCGGGTCGCGCAGGTCGATCGTCGAGATGCGGCTGACGGGCGCGTCGTAGGTCATCGTCGCGCTGTTCCACCGCGTCTCCGAGGAGAGCGCGACCACGGTGTCCCCCGCCAGCACCATGGCGTCGCCGGCGGCGAGGACGCCGTTGCCAGAGGCGCCGTAATAGTAGTAGTCGGAGTAGTAGTAGCCCGACGAACCGAGCGGGATCGCGGCCTTTCCGACCAGCACCGGCTTCTTCGGATCGGCGAAGTCGATCACGCCGACGAGCGTCGAGTCCTTGCCTCCGTCCTTGCCGTACCCGTACCCGTAGCTCGGCACGACGACGATGACCTTGGTGCCCTTCACGAACATCCGGGCGTTCCACCAGCTCGACCAGCCGTAGTAGCCGCACGAGGCGTCACCCAGCATCGTGCCGAGGTCGATCGACGAGACCGGGATGGCCTGCTCGACGTTGGCCCGCGGCATCACGACGAGCTGCGCGTGCTGGGTGAACCAGTCGTGCGACATCTGCACGACGTGGTCACCGATCACGACGGCGCGGTGCGAGGGGTTGGCGAGCGGGAGGCTCGCCTTGCCGACGGGCGCGCCGCGGTCGGTGATGTCGTAGGTGGCGACCTGCGCGTCGGAGACGGCGAACAGGCGCCCCTCGTGCAGCAGCGCGCGGCGCGGCTGGCCCCACACCGGCGCGACGCCGCGCAGGGCGAGGGTGTCGTCCTTCCAGTCGATGAGCTGGATGCCGCTCTCGGCGCGGCGACACGAGCCGTCGCTCATGCGCCAGTCGGTGCTCGAGAACGGCACCATGATGAGCTGCTCGGCGTCGAGCGCGCGGAACGCCTTGTGGATGCGGTCGGCGTCCTCGGGAGCGCTCGCCCAGCCCTTGCCGAAGTTCACCCGCTTCAGCATCTTCGGCGTCTTGAGGTCCGAGACGTCGAACAGCGAGACGGTCATCGCGCCGTCGGGGTTGCCGTTGTCGAACCCGAGGCCGAGGAGCCGGTTGCCGCGCGGCTCCATGTACATGATCCACCCGGGCATCTCGAGCTCACCCATCTGCACGGGCTTGCTCGGATCGGAGAGGTCGATGGTGAACAGCGGGTCCTTGCGCTCGGTGGTGATCGCGTACCCGCGCTTGCCGTCGAAGCGGACGCTCATCAGCGTCTCCGGCTTCGGCAGCTTCAGGGTCATGCGGCCGAGCGGGAGCACCTCGGACGACGACTTCACGGTGAAGGTCTCGACCACCGGCTCGGCCCCGGACCAGCCACCCGGCTGGGTGATGACGCGCAGGACGCCGTCCAGCTCGTCCATCTGCCAGCGGCTCTGGATCTGACCATCGAGGGTGACCGCGGCGCCCAGCGTGAGCTTGCCGGTCGGGTCGGAGACGTCGAGCGCCTGGATGGTCGAGCGCGGCTTGCTGCCCGCGCTCCAGGCCCAGTCCGGGCCGCCGATCCAGAAGCGCTTGTCGGTCGCGCTGACGCTGCGCTTCCACCACGAGTAGCCCGTGGTCGTGGAGGTGAAGCCGACCTGGTCGACCTTCGCGATCTTGCGCGGGTCCTTCACGCCGAGCGAGAGCACGAACGTGCCCGGCTTGGCGTCGCACCCCCAGCAGTACCCGTTCTGGTGCGAGACGACGTACATCACGTCGCCCACGATGCGCGAGTCGGACACCTCGCCCGGCACAGAGAACTCGCCGATGGGCGCGATCTTGGTCGCGTCGCGGACGTCGAGCGCGACGACCTTGCTGGTCTGCTTCGACGTCGACTTGTAGCCGTCGTAGCTCCACTCCTCCCAGCCGTTGACCATCGCGAGCACGACGTCGTCGCGCACGTACATCTCGAACGGCTGCCCGCTCGAGCGCCACCGACCGAGAAACGTGAGCTTGTCGCGCGTGCCGACGTCGATGATCGAGAGGCCCCCGACCTTGGAGAGCGCGTAGAGCCGCGTACCCGCGACCTTGACGATGTCGGCCTCCTCGATCGCGCGGGCGGCCTCGTCGCCCGACTTGTCGCCCGGCGACGTGGGGGCGGCCCCGGTGTCGGCAGCGCTCCCCGCGTCGGCGCCGCCGGTCGTGCCGGGCGTACCCGCGTCGGCAGACGGGTCGTCGGATTCGAACTCGGTCTGTCCGGGGATCGGGTCTGGGTCGATGCCGGTGCTGCCGCCCTTGCAGGCGACGAACCCTGCAACGGTCGACAGGCCGACGACGAAGGAGAGGAGGAGGGGGCGAATGTGGCTCGACATGGCACAACCTCTTGGGGGTTACCCACGATCGAGCACGCCCCGTGCCACAGCGGCTCAGCGCGCCCTGCGGTAGCCAACCCTCAATAACCAAGTTTTCGGCACACCATCGACCCGCTCGGGCGCAGGAGGCCCAGCCCGCGGCACCGGCCCTTTCAGACTGTGCCAGTCGGCGAACCAGGGCCCCGTGGAGCACTCGTCCACGATGGGCTCGCCGCCGAAGTGGCGTGCCCGGTTCAGGAGGACGTAGCGCAGGACGTTGCGCACCTCCGTGGGCGTCCGCAGCGCGCGCGCATGGGTGCGTCCGGCGAGCACGCGTCCCTGGCGACCCATGACCCGGTTGAGGGAGCGCGCGAGGCGCACGGTGAGCGAGCGCAGCCCGAAGACGAAGCTCGCGTGGTCGTCGGCCTCGACGACCAGGTGCAGGTGGTTCCCCTGGACGGAGTAGTGGACGACGCGGAACGCGGCGGCCCGCTGGGCACCCACGAAGGCACGACGGATCGGCGCGAAGCACCGCTCGGCGCGCAGGTTCCAGACGCCCTCGGCCACACGCAGGGTGACGTGTTGGGGAACCTCGGGCGAGACGCGCGTACGCCGCCGGTGCGACTCGCTGCCGACGATGGCGGGCCGCCCAGCCCCCTTGCGCGCACCCCCGCGACCACGACGAGGTGTCGGCCGCAGCGGGAGGACGAGCTGGTTCACCGATTGATTATGGCGTTTATCTTTCGCCGTCAAGGCTTCGGCTGCCTCGCCCACCCTCACCCCGCCCTGGCGTTCCGGGGACCGACCAGCGGAGAGGTGATCGCCCGCCTTCTACGCGCAGCACTGCGACGACTGCGCGATCGTCGGCGTCACCTACCAGCAGACGTGACCAGCACCCCTCGCGCGTGCACGATCTTGCGGTATCCGAGCGCGACCCACAGCACCATCGCGAGCACGAGGCCGACGCCGAACGCGATCGACCCGGCGAGGCCCAGCATCTCGGCCAGCG
>JAEUKC010000383.1:0-40855 GCA_016794445.1 Myxococcales bacterium | reverse complement strand
CGATGGCACGGTGCGGTGCTGGGGCTACGATGCAGGTGGCGCGCTCGGCAGCGGCGCCTCGCTGCCCTCGGCAGGCTGCGATCGCGAAGGTATCTCGGGGACGAGCCCGGAGCGCGAGCGACAGGGTGGACCCACAATCGTGCGAACCGGAACCTCCGGCCGGTTTCCGCGGGCGCGCGGCCCCCTCGGTCTCGCTGTGGCCCTGCTCGTGCTGGGGCCCCTCGTCCTCGCGTGGCGCAGTGCCAGCGCGGCCTTTCGTCCGGGCGAGCCGCGCGATCGAGGCGCGCGGTTCGCCGTCCACGGCGCGGCATTGCTCTGGGCGCTGTTCGTCCCCGTGTTCGTCACGCGTGTCGCGCCCGCCCTGCAGGCCTCCAGTCGCATGTTCGAGAATTGGGGACTCGGCGAGAGAGCGTTCGAGGTGACCCTCGCGTGTCTGGGCGCGCTCTTGCCAGCGATCATGACCACGCGCCTCCTGATCTCGACCCTGCGTACACTCGAGCGCGGCGGCGACCTCCTCCGCGCGGCACGACGGGGCGCGACACCCCTCCTCGGAGTGGCCTGTCCGACGCTGATACTCTCGATGCTCGTCACGCCGAGCTTGAACAAAGCTGCAGAGACCGAGCTCGTCTACCAGGTGCGCGACGGGGCGCTGAAGCTGTGGCCGCTGTTCGTGGTTCGCTGGATGTGGACCGTCGGGTGGCTCGCTCTCGCCGCCGGCTACCTCGTCGGCCTCGGCGTGTGGTGGCACCGCATGCGTACCTGGGCGAGCGCCACGCGCTGGTGAGGCTCGGCACGGCGCGCCACAGACTGGCTCGCGATTCCTGGCCGACCATCGGACCCATCTGCAGCTGCGCAACCGGGAAGCATGCTTGACACGGCTCACACATAGATATATAGTGCTCAATCAAGATGGCGCGTCGACCCGTCCAGCTGGAGCTGGCCCGCACCCGAGGGTGGGGAGGCAAGCGCGCGGGCGCCGGCCGCAAGCGCGTGGCGTCGCGGCCGCTCGTGCCCCACCGCCATCGCCCCGCGCACCAGGCCTCGTACCCCGAGCACCTCACGTGGCGGTGCATGGCCGGCCTCGGCTCTCTCCGCGGCGCCGAGGTGTTCCCGGCGATCGTGGCCGCGCTCGCGGCCCAGCGCGCGGCGGTCGCTGCGTTTCGCGTCGTCCACTTCTCCGTGCAGGACAACCACCTGCACCTGATCGTCGAGGCCCACGACGCGGCGGCCCTGCGTTCGGGGGCGCAGGGGCTCGGCGTGCGGCTGGCGCGCGCGATCAACCGGGCGCTCGGGCGGCGGGGGCGCGTGTTCGACGACCGGTTCCACACCCGGCCGCTGCGCACGCCGCGGGAGGTGCGGTTTGCGCTCGCCTATGTGCTGCACAACTTCAAGAAGCACCAGGGGCTCGCCGCTACGCGGCTCGATCCGTGCTCCTCGGCGCCCTGGTTCGACGGCTTCCGCGAGGTGGTCGGGGTCGGCGCGGTGAGCGATGCGCCGGTCCACCCACCGCGCACCTGGCTCGTCCGCGTCGGGTGGCGCAGGCATGGGCTCGTCTCGATCCACGAGCGCCCGAAGCCCGGCTAGGCCGTTGCCCAGCCGTGCAGCGCGTTGCACGTAGCGCCGAGCACGTGGTGGCGAAGGGCCCGGCAAACTCGGGTGGCGACGGTGCTTCCAGCGGACTCGAGGACCGCGCCGAGACCGATCTCCGCGTCCGCGCGACGCTCGGGCCCGAGGATGGCGCCGGCGTGCAGCAGCTCGCGGTGGGCGCGGACGCCGCGCCTACCTCGACGTGCTCGGGATCCCCGTGTAGGCGCGGCCGTCCGGTTCGGCGCGTTCATCCTCGGGGGCGCAGCCCTCGTCGAGCACGACACGCGCGCGCCGATCGGCGTCGAGGTCCCGCGCGACTGCGGGCTCCTCGGCTGCACGAGCTTCTTCGGCGCGCCCACGTCGACCACCGAGCAGCGCCGCGTGCGCGGCACCATGGTCACTTTCCAGCTCCAGATCGGCTTCGCGTTCGACGCTTGATCCGCTGGCCACGCGGGCGCTAGCCACGCACCGAGACGCGCGCGACGAACCGGTGCCCTCGACGAGCCTCCCGCGCGACCGTCGCGCTCCACGGAGAATCCTCCACCCCGGCGAGCAACGCGAGGGCCTCGTCGAAGCGGCCGAGCTCCCGCAGCACCTCGGCCGACAGCACGCGCTCGTCGGGATCCTCGCGGTCGAGCAAGGCGAGGAGCCGCTGAAGGTTGCCTCGGAAGTCGCTCGGTGGAGCGAGCGCGCGATAGGTGTCGAGTGCGCTCGGATCGGGTGTCGTATACCGGGCCCGCTGCTGCCGCGCCTCGCGGCCCGTCCGCAAGCACTCGGCGATCAGCAGCGCGACCAGCGCAGCGAACCCGATGGCCGCGCCGACCTCGCTGCTCCCGCCGGGTCCGCTCGAGAGGAGCACCCCGAACGCGACTGCACCGAGCCCGGTCGCGATCGAAGCGAGGACGGGCAGCAAGGGGAGGGCTCTCTCGGTCGTCAATGGGGCATTCCACTCGCGCACCGCCTGTCGACGAAGGGCTCGCTCGACCGCGAGGTCCGCGGGGACCGTGGGGACCGTGAGCCAGCGCGCCGCGCCGACCAGCTTGCGAGCGACGCGCTCGTCCGCAGCCGGCGGCACAGCAGGCTCGTGGAGCAAGACCGGGACGTCGCACGAGGGACAGAGGACGAGCCGGGGCTCCGGCGGACCATCCGTGTAGTGGACCTGGACAGGCCAGACCTGGCCGACCACGCGCTCGGCACAGCGCGGACATCGAGCCGACCGCCACTGCGCCATCGAGTCGAGAGAACGCCGAAGTTCCCGCGGCTCATCCCCGCAGCTTGCGGGGCGCCTTCATCGCGCTCGCCAGCAGCGCGCACGCCTCGTCGGTGAGCTCGTCGAGGGGGAACTTCGTGGCGCCGCCGATCGCGGCGAGGCCGGACACCAGCGACAGCACGCCTTGCGCGAGGCAGAAGCACAGGTTCGCGAGCTTGCGCGGCGAGAGCCCCTTGGCGAGCTCCACGCGGGCGAGCCGCTCGCTCAGGGCGTCCATCGTGCGGATGCCCGGCGGGTACACCCGCGAGACCGTGAGTTCGCGCGGCAGCGTGACCACCAGCGGGAGCACGTAGGCCACCCGGAAGCCCTGGAGGTCGGCCGCTGCGAAGGCCACCTTGGCCCGGAGCGCGGCTTCGGCGGCGCCGCGGTCGGTCTTGGCGGCGTGCACCGCGGCGATCACCGCGTCCGCCTCGCGCGACAGGTAGTCCGCGGTGAGCGCGCCGACGAGGTCCTCGCGCGTGGGGAAGTAGTAGTGGAGCGCGGGCTTGCTCAGATCCGCCTCGCTCGCCACCGCGCCGAGCGTGAGCCCCTCGAGACCGTTGGCGGCGAGCACCCGCCGTGCGGCGTCGAGGATGCCCTCGCGGCGGCCCTCCTGGCGCTTCTCCTTGCGCGCGAGGCGCAGCGCCGTGCGCGCCTCGACCGCCTCAGACCGTGAGCCACGCGGACGCATCGCGGAGGGCCTCCTTCCCGCCGGTCTCCACGGTCGTGTCGTGCGCGAGCAGCACGCGGTCGAAGTCGAGATCGAGCAGGCGATCGAGCGCAGCGCGCGTGCGGGCCCGCTCCTTCACCGCGCGGCGGAGGATCGCGGTCTGCGCCGGCTTGCCGAGGGCGCCGCTCATCTTCAGGTAGAGCCGCGTGAGCCCCGCCGCAGTGGGGAAGTGGAACAGGAGATCGACCAGCAGGAGCGTGCGGGTCGCGGGGTGCAGGAACGCCACCTCCTCGAGCATCGGCATGCCCGGCACGTGCAGCGGCACGAGCGTGCCCGCGAAGACCGGGTCGGCCTGATCCCCCAGCACGCCGTCGAAGGACAGATCCCGGCGCTTGTCGGCGAGCCCCGGCGCCGCGAGCTTGCGCGCCTCGGGGAACCGGGCGGCCGCGTCGCCGAACGCCAGGTGGTGCATCTTGTTCGGCGCCAGGAGGGCGCGCACCGGCCCGAGGCGGGTGATCTCGTCCCAGGTCGCGTCAGGCAGCCTCGACGGCGTGTGCACGACGACGCCCCCGTCGGGGAGCTGGATCACGTGCGTGCGCCCCTGGAGCGCGAGCCCGAACATGCGGAACGGCACCTTCACCGTCCAGAGCCCGCTTGCGACCCGTTCGAGATCCAATTTCTGATTCATAGTCGAATTCTAGAGCGTGAGTCGGTCTCCGGCAAGCGCTACCCTGCGAGCGTGGCCCGGACGATCCTCCACCTCGACATGGACGCCTTCTACGCGTCCGTCGAGGTGCGCGATCAACCCGAGCTGCGCGGCCAGGCGGTCATCGTCGGCGGCCACCCGACCCGCGGCGTGGTCCTCACCTGCACCTACGAGGCGCGCGCGTTCGGGGTGCGCTCCGCGATGCCGCTGGTCGAGGCCGTGCGCCGCGCGCCGCACGCCCTCGTCGTGCCGCCGCGCATGAAGGCGTACGCCGAGGCGTCGGCGCAGGTGTTCGCCGAGATGCGCCGCATCACGCCGCTCGTCGAGGGGCTCTCGCTCGACGAGGCGTTCCTCGACGTCACCGCGAGCCTCGGCCTGTTCGGCGGCAGCGGCGAGGCCATCGCACGCCTGCTCAAGGCCCGCATCCGCGAGCAGACCGGCGGCCTCGGCTCCAGCGTCGGGGTCGCCTCGTGCAAGTTCGTGGCGAAGGTCGCGAGCGATCTGCGCAAGCCCGACGGCCTCGTCGTGTGCTTCCCGGGCGACGAGCGCTTCTTCCTCGCGCCACTGCCCATCGAGCGCATCTTCGGCGTGGGCCCCAAGACCGCAGAGCTCCTCCGCCGCCACGGCTACTTCACCATCTCCGATCTGCAGGAGGCCCCGCTCGCCAAGCTCTCGCGCGTGCTCGGCCCGCGCGGCGCGAACCACGTCGTCCGCCTCGCCCACGGCGACGACGGGCGCGCCGTCGAGCCCGGGCGCGCGGCGAAGTCGATCGGCAGCGAGTCGACGTTCGACCGCGACAGGGTCGGCCCGCGCGCGCTCCACGAGCCCATCCTCCGGCACTGCGAGGAGGTGGCCCGCCGCCTGCGCGCGGACGGCCTCGCGGCCAACGCCCTCGTCGTGAAGGTGAAGTACGCCGATCACTCCATCGTCACGCGCCGCGCGGTCGCCGACACGCCCCTGGTGGAGACCAAGGAGCTCCACGCCCTCGCCCTCGAACTGCTCGCGAAGATCCCGCTCGAGCGCGTGCGCACCCGCCTGGTCGGCGTATCGGCGACCGACCTCGAGCCGGCCGGTCGCACCCAGCTCGAGCTGTTCGGGCAGCGCCCGGAGAAGCTCGGCGCGGTGCTCGACGCGATCGAGGACAAGTTCGGCGGGGGCACGATCCGGCGCGCCGGCGGCCGCTGACCGGCGACGAGCCAGGCCGCCCGCGCTCGATCCTCCCGACGGCCTCTGATACGCCCCCGGCCATGCCCGCGACGATCCTCGTCCTCTCCTACGCCCAGTGCGGTACGTGCAAGAAGGCCCTGAAGTGGCTCGACGCCCGTGGCGTCACCTACACGTTGCGGCCGATCGTCGACGAGCCCCCGACCAAGAAGGAGCTCGCGGGCTGGATCAAGGCCAGCGGCAAGCCCGTGCGCAAGTGGTTGAACACGAGCGGCCAGAGTTACCGCGCGATCGGCAAGGAGGCCATCGACGCGATGACCGACGCCCAGATCGTCGACGCCCTCGCCAAGGACGGCAAGCTCGTGAAGCGTCCCGTCGTGGTCGTCGGCGAGCAGGTGCTCGTCGGCTTCGACGAGGGTGCGTACGACGACGCGTTCTAGAGCGACTTCACCCACTTCTCGAGATCGTCGAGCACCGCGACCGCCACGTTGCCGGGCTTCGCGTAGTCGTCGGGCTTGGCGAGCTTGCACCCGCAGTCGGTGAACGTGTGCATGAGGCCTGGGTAGCTCACGAGCTTGGCGTTGGCCTTGCCGGCGAGGCCCTTCTTCCAGCCAGCGAAGTCGGTCATGTCGACCTGGTAGTCGGACTCGCCCTGCAGCACGAGCACGGGCATCTTCAGTCCCGCCGCGATCCTGGCCGGGTCGTAACCGCGCAGGTCGAGCCAGAACGAGGGCGGGATCCCGAGCGGCAGCTTGGCCTTCGGCGTCGCCTTGTCGAGCTCCTTGCTCTTCACGAGCTTCACCGCCTCGCGGATCGCCGGCAGCATCGCCTTCGTGCCCTCGCCGTTGGCGCCGGGCAGCGTGGCGATGTACTCGAGCTGCGTGAGCGCGACGTCCTCGAACGGCCGCGCCGGCCCCGCCATCACGACGATGCCGGCGAGCGCGGGGTCGAGCTTGCCCGCGCGCGGCGCCGCCATCGCGCCCTGGCTGTGCCCGAGGAACACGACCTTCTTGGGGTCGACGCGCGGGTGCTTGCGGGCCGCGGCCACCGCCTTCACAGCGTCGTCGAGGGTCTCGCTCGCGAGGGTGACCTCGTCCAGCCACTTGGCGTCGAGCTTGGCCCCGTGAGCCTTGGTGATCTTCTCGTAGCGGAGCACCGCGATCCCGCGCGAGGCGAGCCCCCACGCGAGATCCTTGAACGGCTTGGTCCCGCCGACCGTCTCGTCACGGTCGTTCGGACCGGAGCCGTGCACGAGGATCACCACCGGCACCTTGCCGTCGCCCTTCGGCAACGTGAGCGTGCCGGGCAGCGCGAGCGCGCCATCGCCGACCGTGATCGGCTCCTCGGTGAAGGTCTCGGGCTTCGCGTACGCCGGCGCCGTCCAGGGCGCGTCGGCGCTGTGCGGCTTCACGAAGAACCCGGTCACGCGCCCCTGTCCGTCGTAGACGATGACGAGGTTCACCTTGGCCTTCTCGAACTCGGTCGTGACCGTGACGCGCACGAGAGGGTCCTTGCGCTCCACGGTCGCGACGGCCGCCGACTTGTACGCCCCGAGCTGCTGCTCGAGGCCCTTCCAGGTCTCGACGACCTTCTCCTTGGGGAGCGCCTTCGCCATCGCCTCGTCGAACGTGGCCACCACGTCGTCGAACTTGCTGGTGGTGTAGCTGGCGACGAACGCGAGCGCCTTTTGCTTCGCGGCGTCGTCCGTGAGCGGGCCGCCCGCGCTGGAAGCACTCGCGCTGGTGGAGGCGCTGGTCATGGGCTTGGTCCCCTTGTCGGTCGGAGCGTCCTTGTTGCAGGCGCCGACGCTCGCGAGGAGCGACAGCGCGACGAAGCTTTGGCGTCGAACCATGGGCGCAGGGTACGCCGAACGAGGGCCTCGGTCTGCGTCCTTGCGATCGCGCGCGCGGCGGGCGAAGGTCGCGCCATGGACGCCGCCCAGTTCCTCGAGGCGATCTACGGAGACCCCGGCGCCGACGGTCCTCGCCTCGTCTACGCCGACTGGCTGATGGAGCGCGGCGACCGCCTCGGCGAGTTCATCGCGCTGCAGATCGCCCGCAAGACCAAGGGAAAGCGCACCATGGCCAAGGAGCGCGCGATCCTCGTCGCCGAGGGCGCGCGGTTCTGGAAGGACCACCCGTGCGTGCGGTTCGGCGCGCCGAGCTGGGAGGACACCGACCGCGGCTTCCCCGCGCGCTTCCGCGTGGGCTGGCCGGTGTCCGAAGGGCCGCTCCGCGAGCAGAGCGCGGCGCTCGCCGAGACGAAGGGCAACCCTGGGTGGAGCACCGTCGAGTCTCTCTACCTTCCCTACGAGATCACCACCGAGCCGCTCGCGGCCCTGCTGCGCGACTCCGACTTCCGGTCGCTGCGCGAGATCGACGGGATGAACGCGCAGCTGCTCGACCGCCTCGCCGGCGCGCCGCTGCCCGTGACGAACCTCGAGCTCTGGGTCCGCGAGGACCGCGACCTCCCGGTGGTGAGCGGGTGGCCTTCGTTGCGGCGCCTCGTCGTCGACATGCGCGCCGCGGTCCCCCGCGTGATGGCGGCGGTCGCGCCGAGCACCTTCGTCGAGCGCCTCTCGCACCTCGAGCTGCGGGGCGTCGCGACGCACGTGGCCTTCGAGGACGCGCTCCCCGCCTTCACGAGTCTGCCCCCCGCGATCGACACCTTCGCCATCAACGAGTTCTACGGCCAGTACACCCAGCTCTCCGGCGATCGCGCCCGCCCCGACCTCTCGATCGGCGTCACCGCGCACCAGATCGAGAGGGTGGTCGAGGCGCTCGCGCGGCTCCCCGTCGACGCCGTCGCCACGCTGAAGATCGAGTTCGCCTCTGGCGGCTTCTTCACCAAGAAGAACCGTCCGGTGCACGCGGAGTCGGTCACGCGCGCGACGGTGAAATGGGGCGAGCGCGTGACCCTGGCGCTCTAGATCACTGCGCGAGCGCCGCGCGCTTCTTCGCGGCGGGGAGCGCCTTCGGCTTGCGCCCCTCGCGCAGGAAGCTCCACACCCCGACGACGAGCACGAGCACCGAGAACCCACCGCACAGCGCGCCCCAGAACCAGTAGGGCAGGAACAGCGCCTTCGCCATGTTGGCGACGTCCGAGGGGAACACCCCCGCCGTCGTGTGCGCGGTGTCGGTGAACAGGTAGTCGCCGCGCGAGAACACGCTGAGGGCGAGCTGCACCGAGAGGAACAGCAGCGCGAGCTGCGAGACCCACGCCTTGGCGCGCGAACCGAGCCAGACCAGCGCCGTCGCGAGCAGCGCCACGAAGACGAGGCCGAACAGCGATCGCACGAACAGGAGCTCGAACAGCGCGAGCACGGCACCCGCGACGAGCAGAGTCACCCGCGAGCGCTTCTCGCCGCGCGCCATCGCGAACCCGATCGCCGCCGCGCACGCCGGCCCGCAGAGCCCTCCCGCCGACACGAACGCGCGCGCGAACCGACCGTCGTAGCCGAGCACGTGGGCCACGCCCGAGCCGTTGGACCACATCTCGAACGAGTCGAACGTGCCCCCGACGAGGACCCCCGCGACGCCGTGCCCGAGCTCGTGCACCAGCGTCGAGATCAGCATCAAGGGCCATCCGATCAGCCGCCCGTACGGGACCACCCACAAGACGACGGTGACCGCGACGGAAGCCAGCAGGAACACGTCCGCCCGCCTGCGATCGTCGAGCTGCACCATCCCCCTTGTTCAGCACGGGGCGGAGGTCCGAGCAAGCACGCGCCGCTCGAGGTCCTCCACGTGCGCGTCGTGGTCGCCGAGTTCGCGCAGCGCCGCGGCGAGCCGCAACAGGTAGTCGACGTTGGTGCCGCTCGGGCCGACGGCGACGAGGATGCGCTCGACGATGGCCTCGATCGACTCCTCGCCGGCGTCCCATGCGTTGCCGGGTGGCGCGATGTACGCGATGGCCGCCACCGTCCGGTCCGCGAGCTCGAGCGTCACCCGCTCGGGCCGGTATCCGGCCTGCTCGCGCACGTCGAGGTCGGCGAACACCGCCTCGGCCTCGTGGGGCGCGAAGCGGAACGCCACGCCGCGCACGAGGTTCCGCGGATCCTCACGCAGCGTGACGACCCGTCCCGGCAGCTCCGCGGTGCCGCGGTGGTCGTCGGAACACTGCGAGAATCGCCGCGAGAAGCCCCGCAGCGTCGCGGGCCTCCGCTCCACGAACGGAAAGCTCGGCCGGTAGATGACCGAGCCGTACCCGAACAGCCACTCCACCTCGTGCACGGGCGGCGCGTAGCACGGTCAGGGCTGGTCGCGCGGATCCCACCCGGTGACGAGGCCTTCTTCGAGCTCGTCGAGCGCGGCCTTGTGGGCGCCGAGCTCGAAGTCGAACACCGCCGCGTTCTCGGCGATGCGCGCGGGCCGGGTGGACTTCGGGAGCACGACGAGGTCGCTCTCGAGGCACCAGCGCACGAGGACCTGGGCCGGCGTGCGCCCGAGCGCCTGGGCGATCCGCTGCACGACGGGGTGGTCGAGCCGGGTCCCCTTGGTCAGCGGGCTGTAGGCCTCCACCACGATCCCGTGCTCGGCGCACAGCGCCCGCGTGTCGCGCTGTTGCAGGAACGGGCTCGTCTCCACCTGGTTCGCCGCCGGCACCGTCTTGGCGACGGCGAGCAGCTCGCGCAGGTGCTTCGGCATGAAGTTGCTCACGCCGATGGCCCGCGCCCGCCCCTCGGCGTGGATCTCCTCGAGCGCCCGCCACGACTCGAGCCGCAGCCGCGGCACCGGCCAGTGCACGAGGTAGAGGTCGATCCACTCGAGGCCGAGGCGGGCCAGCGAGGCGTCGAACGCGCGCCGCGCCGAGTCGTAACCCTGGTCGGCGTTCCACAGCTTGGTGGTCACGAACACCTCTGCGCGCGGCACGCCGCTCTCGCGGATCGCGGCCCCGACGTCGGTCTCGTTGCCGTAGATCCGCGCGGTGTCCACGTGGCGGTACCCGAGCTCGAGGGCGGCGCGCACGGCGGCCCGCGTCTCCTCGCCCCGCGGCGCCTGGAACACCCCGAGCCCGATGCGGGGGATCTGCGCGCCTGTGTTCAGCCGGACGGTCGTCTCCACGGTCACCTCTCGAGCAGCTTGAAGGCGAGGTCGCGCTTGCCGAGCGCGCGCGACGACGCGATCCAGAGCAACATGAGCGGCTCGAGGAGGCGAGCGTTCTCGAGCGGGCCCACGTCCACCGCCTGGAAGCCCACGTCCTCGACCAGCCTACGCACGACCGCGCGCGCCTCGGGGTCGTCGCCGCAGAAGAAGTTGGAGGCCGCGACGCCGCCGTAGGTCGGGTTCGCCAGGTTCTCGGCGCCCTGCGCGTTGAACGACTTGAAGACCTTCGCGCCCGGGATCTTGCGCTGCAGCTCCTCGCTGCTCGAGTTGGTGTGCCCGTAGGCGAGGGTCATCCCGCTCTTGCCACGCACGACCGCGTTGGTGCAGTCGATCACGACCTTGCCGGTGAGGTCGCCCGCGCCGGCGATCACGTCGTCGACCGCGCCCCACGGCATCGCGAAGACGACGACCTCGGCGCCCTCCACGGCGGCCCGGATCGGGGCGGTCTTGGCCCCGAGGCTCGCTGCGAGGGCGGCGAGGTCGCTCTTCGCTGGGTCGCGCGCGCCGAAGACGAGGGCGTGTCCCTTCGCGGCCCACGCCTTCGCGAGCCCGCCGCCGATGTTCCCGTGACCGATGATGGCGATGTTCATGGCCCCCAGGATCGCCACTCCGGGGGCGGCCGTCGATGCAACCCGGAGCAATCGATCGTTTCGTCCTGTGCAACTCTCAGCTGTAGGCCTTCTTGGCCCACGCGGCCGTCGCGCGGACCTGGTCCTCGAACGCCGTCGGCTCGAGGCCGAATGCGGCCCGGGCCCGCGCGTCGTCGAGCAGGTACGGCTCAGCCCACTGGTAGCGCATCTCCACGAGCTCCCGCATCTCGGGCACGAACACGCCGAGCAGCCGCACGACGAACCCGGGCACCGACGTCACCCGGATCGACCGGCCGAGCTCCTTGCCCAGCGCCACGGCCCAGTCGTTCATCGAGCGCGCGGGCAGCGTCGGCAGGTGCCAGGCGTGCCCGAGCGCGGCGTCGTCCTCGCCCAGCTTCGCGAGCCCCGCGACGACGTCGGGCCCGTAGCTGAAGGCGTGCGGCAGCGCCGGGTCACCCATGCACTCGCCCGCCTTGCCGGCGAGCACGCGCTGGAAGAACCGCTCGCCGATGTGCGCCTGCACGATCTCGGGTCCGACGAAGTCGCTGGCTCGACCGATGGCGACGCGCGCCTTGCCCGCGTGGTGCGCCGCGAAGAACCGCGCGGCCATCGCCTGGCGCAGCTCGCCCTTCTTCGAGCACGGCGCCTCGACGCTGTCCTCGCGCATCGCGACGCCGCCCATGCGCCCGAAGGCGTAGAGGTTGTCGAGCACGACGAGCCGCGCGCCCGACGTCTCCGCCGCGTGCAAGACGCCGTCGGTGAGCTTCGGCAGCTCGGCCGCCCAGCGGTGATAGGCGGGGTTCATCACGTGGTAGAGGACGTCCGCGCCGGCGGCGACGTGCTCGGCGAAGGCGGGATCGGCGACGTCGCCCACCACGACCTGCACACCGTCGGCCCCGCCCTTCGCGGAGCGCCGCACCGAGACCACCTCGTGCCCGCGGGCGTGGAGCAGCCGCGCGAGACCAGTACCGATCTGGCCGCTGCCGAGCACCACGTGTCGTTGCCGCTGCTTCGCCTCGCTGGTCTCGGTCTGCATCATGGAAATGGGTGTCGCACGGATGCATTGCGGTGGCCTCGCGCGCAAGGGATCCTTGCAACCATGCAAGGCTCCCCGATGCTCCGCTGGGATGACGTCCGACTGTTCCTAGCGCTCTCGCGCGGCGGTTCCCTGGCCCGCGCGGCGGCCACCCTCGGCGTGGACACCTCGACCGCGAGCCGCCGCCTCGCGGCCCTCGAGACCCAGCTCGAGCTCCACCTGTTCGACCGGAGCCGCGAGGGCCTGCGCCCGACGCTCTACGCCGAGCGCCTGCTGGCCGACGCCGAGGCGATGGAGGCCTCGGCGGCCAGCTTCGTCTCCGGCGCCGAGGCGTTCGAGCGCAAGGTCGAGGGCCGGGTGCGCCTCAGCGTGCCGCCCGGGCTCGCCGACGCGTTCGTGGTGCCCATCCTGCCCGCGCTGCAGGCGCGGCACCCCGGGGTGGTGCTCGAGCTCGACGCGCGCGTGGCCGTCGTCGACCTCTCGCGCCGCGAGGCGGACCTCGCCCTGCGCACGCTGCGCCCCGAGGGCGCGGAGCTGGTGCAGAAGCGGGTGGTGGTGACGCGGTCGATCCTCGCCGGGGCGCCGGGCCTCGTGAGGAAGCTCGGTCGCCTCCGCACGCTGGACGGCGCGAAGGTGCTGCAGTGGGGCGACGACCTCGCCCACCTCCCACAGGCGCGGTGGATCCGCGAGCACGCGCGCGGCGCGGAGATCGTGCTGGTGGCGAGCAGCCTGCCCACGCAGGTGCTGGCCGCGGAGAAGGGGCTCGGGCTCGTGCTGCTGCCGAAGCCGTACCTCGACGTCTACCAGCTGGTCGAGGCGCCGGTGTCGCGCGCGCTCGCGGGGGCGCTGGCCACGTTGCCGCCCGACGAGCTGTGGCTCGTGACCCACCGCGCGCTGCGGCGCGTGCCGCGGGTGGACGCCGTGTGGCGGTTCCTCGACGAACACTTCGCCCGCTTCGCCCGCACGGGCTCGGCCCGGGCGTAGAAATGCGCGCCACGCTTCAGCTCGCGCGTCTCGCGGCGGCGATGAGCTCCTCGAGCGAAGCATCGTTCATGGAGTCGTCCTCCAGGTACTCGACCAGTCGGCTTCGCATGCGGTTCAGTGCAGGCTCACCCAGGCGGAGCAGGATGGCGGGGCGGGGGATGCAGCGAAAGAGCTGCCAGAAGGGCACGTCGGGGAAGTCGTAGCTGGGGAACACGCGGCGTCCTTCGCCATCGAACGCCTCTACGCCTTCGAACCCCTCGAAGGCGCGGAAGCCCTCGACGTCGTCGTAGATGTCGAGGACATCCGAGAAGACGACAAAGGGCGGAACCGGCGACGACTCGTTCACGATGCGGATCCTCAGGGAAGAAGCCTACATCTGGAGAGCTTGCTCTGGTCCGGCGCGCTTCACGGCGCGACGGGCCGGCGGGTGGGCCGCCGATAGCCCTCGGTGAGCAGCCAGCTGTGGGGCGCCGCGACGGGCGGACCACGGTCGGGCAATGCGTAGCGGACCAGCGCCGCTGGTAGCCCGACGAACTCCCAGTCGACGAAGGCGGGCGCGCTCGACCACGGATCGGCGACCGCCGCGCCAGGCACGTGGCGGGCGTGGTTCGCGAGCACGTAGCGGAGGACGTTGCGGGCCTCGGTCGGGGAGCAGAGAGCGCGGGCGTGGTAGCGCTGCGAGAGCACGCGACCGCGGCGTCCCATCACCCGGTTGAGACCGCGGGCGATTCGGATGGTGAGGGAGCGCATGGCGCTCGAGAGGGCGCCGCGGTCTTGCGCCTCGACCAAGAGGTGCACGTGGTTTCCTTGCACCGAGAAGTGGGTCACGCGGGCGCGTTCGCCCGTGAGGAGCGCGCGCAGGGCTCGGTCGATCGGGCGCAGGCAGCGCTGGGCGCGGAGGTTCCAGACGTGCTGGGCGAAGCGCAGCGTGACGTGCAGCGGGTGGTGGGGCGAGACGGGCGGCCGAGCGCGGTGCGAGACGCTCCCTGGCTTGACCGGGCGGCCGGCGCCCTTGCGGACCCCGCCATGGGCCCCGCCGAGGGTGCGTGAGGGAAGGATCGCCTGCGCCACGTCTTGATTGTAGCATATGTTGTTTCGGTGACAAGAGAGCCGATGGGGCGAGCGCGCCGGGTTTCTGGAGGGGCTCACGACCCGAGGTGACCGGCGAGCGGCTGCCAGCGCTCGACGTCGGGGAGGAGCGCGCGGACGATGGCGAGATCGGGGCGGAAGGAGATCTCGCGGAGCACGCGGGGACGCGCGATGCGGTCCATGCGGAACGTGCGGGGGGCGCCCTTCTCGACGTCGCGCGCGAGCACGTACCAGACGGGTGTCTCCACGCAGAGGCCGTGGGGCTCGACCGCGCGCTGCGTGCACCGCCCCTCGCAGTCGGTGTACTGGAAGCCGAGGCCGAGGCCGTGCGTGAACGCCTCCTCGAAGCGCCGGAGGAGCTCGGGCGGCGTCGCGGCGGCCCCGGCCCGCACGGCGGCGCTCGCCGGTGGGCCAGCGATGACCCGCCGGCAGAGCGCCCGCAACGCGCGCGCCTTCTTGGCGGGGAGGCTCGCGAGGAGCTTGGTCATCGCCGAGGTGGCCGCGCCGCCCCAGGGCAGATCGCTCGCGGCCTGCGAGAGCCGCGCGCCGAGCCAGAGGGCGACGATCTCGGGCAGGGACAGGTGGACCGCCGCGAGCCCTCGATCGGCGTCGAGCCGCACGCCGCCCCCTGGCCCGCCCTCGCCGTGGATGACGAGGCCGCGTTCGCGGAGCGCCGAGAGGTCACGCAACAGGGTGCGTCGGCTCACCCCGAGCTCGCCGGCGAGCGCCTCGACCGTGGCGGCCTCCCTCGCGCGCAGGAGGTCCGCGAGATCCATGAGGCGCTCGGCGCGCGGCATCGGTGACACTTTCTGTCACTGTCTCGGGGTACGTCAAGACCAGGAGGTTCACAGCAATGAAGCAAGCGCACTACGTCCTGCTCGCGCCGTTCCATCTGGCCGAGGGCGCAACCGAGGCCCAGCTGCTCGAGCGATCGGCGGCGTTCCAGGAGCACTTCGTCCGCAGCCAGCCGAGCATCGTGCGGCGCGTCCTCGTCAAGGCCGAGCAGGGAGGCTATGCCGACCTCGTGTTCTTCGAGAGCAAGGAGGCCGCCGGGCGCGTGATGGCCGCGGAGGCGACCTCGGAGCACTTCCACGCGCTGCTCGCGCTGGCCGCGCCGCCCGACCCTTCGCGGCCGGACGGGGGTCTGCTCGCGTTCGACGTCGTGGCGGCATACGAGTGAGGGACACGTGGGCGAGCCGCTCAAATCCTTCTTCTCCCCGGACCTCGTCCGGCGACTCGCGGCCGAGATCTCGCGTGCGCACCCGCCGTTCCCCGCGGACGCCTTCGTCGAGGACGCGACCGCCGGGCTCACGCGCCTCGAGCTGCTCGATCGCGGCAAGCACATCGCGGCGGCCCTCGCCCGTCATCTGCCCCCCGCCTACCCCGACGCCATCGCGGTCTTGCTCCGCTCGCTCGGACCGGCGCACGCGACCGACGAGCTGATCGGCGCGGGCATGGGGCCGTTCTTCTACCTGCCGCACACGGTGTTCGTCGCCGAGCGCGGGCTCGACCACTTCGAGGTGTCGATGCACGCGCAGCGCGAGCTCACCCGGCGGTTCACCGCGGAGTTCAGCATCCGCCCGTTCCTCGCCCGCGATCCCGAGCGCACCGTAGGCGTGCTCCGGGAATGGGCGCACGACGAGGACGCGCACGTGCGGCGTCTCGTCTCGGAGGGCACGCGGCTCCGCCTGCCGTGGGCGATGCGTGTCCCGTGGCTCGATCGACACCCCGAGCGCGTGCTCGAGCTCCTCGAGCTCCTCAAGGACGACCCGACGTCGCTCGTGCGACGCAGCGTGGCCAACAGCCTCAACGACCTCGGCAAGGTCCACCCGGCGCGGCTCTTCGCCACGTGCGGCGCGTGGCTCGAGGGGGCGTCGCCGGAGCGGCGCGCGCTGGTCGAGCACGCGCTCCGCAGCGCGATCAAGCGCGGTGAGCCCGGCGCCCTCCGGCTCCTCGGGTACGGGAAGACGCCGTCGATCTCGATCGAAGACGTCCGCTTCGAGCCGCGCCGCGTCGCGATCGGCGGGCGCGTCGCCTTGGCGTTCGCGCTCCGCAGCACGGCGCGATCGACCCAGAGCCTGCTCGTCGACCTGCGCGTCTTCTTCGTCAAGGCGAACGGCACTGCTTCGCCGAAGGTGTTCAAGCTCGAGCGCGTGGAGCTGCCGCCGGGTGGGCGCGCCGAGCTGGCCAAGTCGATCTCGCTCGCGGTGCACACGACGCGCACGCCGAGGCCAGGGCGGCACCACGTCGAGGTGCTGGTGAACGGCGCGCCGCTCTCGCTCGGGTGGTTCGACGTGCGCGCGTGACGCCGCTAGACGCGCCCATGCGCCTCGAGACCCCGCGACTCGTCCTGCGCGAGCAGCTCCTCGAGGACGCCGAGGAGACGAACGTCTACGAGCGCGACCTCGAGGTGGTGCGCTACCAGACGCACGGCCCGCGCACCCTCGCAGAGAGCCACGCCTACATCGCCGACGTGCTGGCCGAGTCGGCGCGGACGCCGCGCACCCTGTTCGACCTCGCGGTGGTGCACCGGGAAGAGGGCTGCCTCATCGGTCGGTGTGGCCTGAGGGTGACCGACGTCGGGCAGCGCGAGGCGACCCTCTGGTACGTGCTGGATCGCCGCCGCTGGGGGCAGGGCTTCACGGTCGAGGCGGCGCGGGCGTTGCTGGCGTTCGGCTTCGACGAGCTCGGCCTGCATCGCGTCTTCGTCGACGTCGATCCGCGCAACCTGGCCTCGGCGCGCGTGGCGGAGAAGCTCGGCATGCGCCGCGAGGCGCACTTCGTGGAGAACGCCTTCCTCAAGGGCGAGTGGACCGACTCGGCGATCTTCGGCCTCCTCGACCGCGAGTGGCGCGCCGCGCAGCCGTGAGGTGCTGGGTCTGACCCCTCACTTCTTCGGCGAGGCCAGCCCGTACACGTTGCCCGCCGCGTCCTCGAACCAGGCCTCGCGCTTGCCGTACGGCGTGTCGCGCGGGCCGACCAGCGGCGCGCGGTCGGCCTTCTTCGCCTCCACGTCGGCGTCGTCCACGTCGAGGTAGAGCAGGTGCTTCGGCTTGCGCGCCGCGATGGGCGGCAGGTCGTCGACGAGGCTCGCCTGCGTCTGCAGCATGAGCTGGCGATCGCCCGCGACCAGGATGACGAAGCCGACGTGCGCGCCGTGCGGCACGCGGACCGCCTCGGTGAAGCCGATCGCTGCGTAGGTGGGGAGGAGCGGCTCGATGGCGTCGACGATGAGGATGGGGGTGACGGTGCGGATCGACATCGCCCCACCGTAGACGAGCCCCCCTGACAACGTGGTGGCAGCAGATCCGGACGACGTCACGGGAACCTTCCGGCCCGGACGGGGTCGTTGCTGCCATCACGGAGGTGCACCATGCGATTCTTCCGCGGCAAGATCCGCCGCCTCGCCGCCCCGAAGGAGCCCCAGCCCGGCGAGGACGCTGGCGAGCTCAACGTCGTCCCCTTCCTCGACATCCTCACCAACGTCATGGTGTTCGTGCTCGCGAGCCTCGCCGCGGCGTTCACGGTGTCGATCGTCGTCGAGGCACCGCACAGACCCGGGATCGGCCCCGGCAAGACCGAGCCGCTCACCCTCACGGTCATCGTCGGCGTCGACGGCTACTACGTGAAGGGCTCCGCCGCCGGCGTGGGCCCCGGGTGCAGCGGCGTCGGCGGAGGGGTGACCGTGCCGCGCGTCGCCGCGGGCGCCTCCGAGTCGACCGACGGCCTGAAGTTCGACGCCCTCGCCCTCAAGCGGTGCGCACGTCGCCTGAAGGATCAGGTGCCGGGCGCGGACCTCGAGAAGCAGGTCATCCTCACCGCGAGCCCCAACGTCCCGTTCGAGGAGGTGGTGCGCGCGATGGACGCCCTCCGCGGCGACGAGAAGGGCACCCTGTTCCCGGACGTCATCATCGCAGCGCGCTAGAGGGCTTCAGACTCAGCGCGGTTCCTCGTCGAACACAGCGACCCCATCGCCGATCCCGACGCCGACGGTCGCGGCGAAGATGGCCCAGCCACCTTCTGGGTTGCGGAGCGCGAACAGATCACCCGAGACGTGGAGCGCGACCGAGAGTCCGCCCAAGGCGAATCGCTGACGCAGGCGGCCTCCCCACGTCTTGTGTACCGGCGCCCACGCGAGGGCGACGATCCCGCTGAATCGCCCGAGACCACCGAGCCCGAACTCGAGGGTCGTCGACGACTGCATCGGGATGGTGACGGGTTTACCGTCCAAGGAGGCGGTCGACTCGAAGGCGCCCGACAGGAAGCTCCCCAGGCCGGCGTAGAGTCCGACGATGCGAGGGATCTTCAGGCGCCGATGGACGCGGTAGAAGCGCGTCTCGGTGGAGCCTGACCTCGTGGATCCGAGGAACTCGGTGTAGGGACGCAAGAAGCGGAACCCCACCACGCCGCCGATCGATCCCTCCGCCAACCATGGAGACCCGAACCCGAAGCTGCCGGTGGCGAACACACCGACGTGGCCCAGGTCGAGCATCCCGGACACGGAGGGGCCCAACCGGAAGTACCGCTCGGTGGACCGCTCCTCTCGACGGAACGCAGGAGCCCCGACCTCGTAGCGGTGCGCCTGCCTCCACCAGGTGCCGGTGACCCCCACCGAGAAGCGCGGGATGCGGCCGACGACGAGCGGCGGAGGCTCGTTCTCGTCGTCGGCAACGGCCGATGAGGCGACGGAGGAGGCCAAGAGGAACACCGCGAGCGCAGCCCACCTCGGCGCGCGCGGAAGGCTGCTCGCGGAGGGGGACAGCACCGCATTCCTATGCGAGGGGTCGAACCCGACGTCAACGACGAACGCGCTCGCGCCGAGCCTCCGTCGCCTTGCGCTAGAAACACCGGCGCCGCAGCTCGATCAGGAACGCGTCGAGCTCCGCCGCGTCCGGCTCCTCCGGTAGCACCGAGCGTCCGCGCGCCGCCTCGATCACCGCGAACGCGCGGTCCATCAGCGCGCGCGCCGGTTCGAGCTCCGCCTCCTCGAGCGCCACCCGCTCGCCCTCCTGCTTGCGCGCGATCAGCGCCCGCACCTCGGGGAACCCGTGCGCCTCGGCGAGCAAGCGCAGGTCGGGCACGACCTCGCCGGTGAGGAGGGCGTGGGTGCCCGTGAGCGCCGTGCGGAGCACGTAGAGCACCTTCTTCACCGTGGGCTTCTCCGCCTTCTCGAGCTCACGCCGCTGCCCCTCGCTGAACCCCCGGTAGTGGCGGAACAGCCGCCGGCTCATCGCGCGCTTCACCCGCGGCGCGAGCTCGTCCAGCTCCGTCGAGCGACGCATTGGCAGCAATGGCAGCAATCGCTCGAGGTAGTTGCCGTTGCCCTGCAGCACCCCGAGCAGCACCGCGCCGATCTCGTTCGACGAGTAGTCCACCTCCACCCCGTCCACGATCTCCATGCGCTCGGCCGGCGCGATCGTCGGGGAGAGCCCCACGAGATCGCGGATCGGCGCGACGTGCACGGCCTTCAGATCGAGATCGCTGTCCGGCGAAGGGAAGCCGTAGGCGTGGGCCCCGCTGAGCGCGACCACCACGTGCCGGCGCCGGCTGCCCTCTTCGTCCAGCACCTGGTCCGCGGCCGCGGTCTGTCGCGCGTCGAGCATCACTCCCAGGCTGCCACGGGAGCCGCCGGCGCGTCTCGGCCGAACGGCCCTTCGACCGCGTCGAGCCCCCGCCGGGCGAGCTCGCCCCGGATCCGTCGCAGCAGCGCGTCGGCGCGCGCGACGTCGGGATGCGCGGGCAGCGCGCTCTCTTGCAAGGCCTCCGCGAGCGTGACCGTCATGGACTCCGCCTCGGTGAGCACCTCCTCGAGCGCGACCTCGCCCCGCTTGATCGCGAGCAGCCGGTCGCGGAGCGGCGGCCCCGGCGCGAACGTGGGCGTCCCGGTCCGCAGCCACTCCGACGCCGTCCACACGAGGCGCAGCAGGTTGTAGGCGTTCTTCGGCCGCAGCTCGCGCGGCAGCTCGAGGGTCGCGGCCGGCCCCCGCGCGAAGCGGCCGAGCGCCTCGAACGACTTGGCCTCGACCAGCCCCTGGTCGTGCAGCGAGCGGTAGAGCTGCTTGATGTACTCCTTGGCCGCGAGGATCCCGTCCGCCCTCGTGGGCGCGGCGCGTGGCGACCGGTCGGCGAGCCGCGCCGCCACCTCGTCGAGCGTGGGCTCACCGTCGCGCAGCCACTCGAGCACGTCGGCGCGGTGCCGAGCGAGGCGCTGGGACTGCTCGAGCCGCCGCAGCTGCGCGACGGCGTAGCGCGCGAACGTGCCGTGGATCTCCTTGGAGACGAACGCCTCGCGCGCCTCGAGGATCCAGGCGCCGATGGGGTCGAGGGCCTTCACGCCGGGCACGAACAGCATCTCGAGGGTGTTCGGGTCGGCCCGCAGCGCCTGCTTGATCGCCTTGCCGACCTCCCAGTAGGTGGCGCTGCCATCCTCCCGCACGAGATCCTGCGGCGGGTCGGCGAGCCCCGTCGTCCACGAGAACGGCAGCGCGAACGCCCCGCGCAGATCCGTGTCCGAGCGCTCGTCGGCGAGGCCCCAGGCCTGGGACCCGACCACCGTCTCGAGCACCCGACACGGCATCAGCGCCTCGTAGGTGTCCGCGCGGCGGGTCGCGTACCGCGCCTGGCCGGCCTTGCGCAGGGTGAGGTCTTCGCGCCGGTAGCGGAGCGTCCCGACCCCGACCACGTGCACGTCGAGCTGCCCCTCTTCGGGCAATCCGACCACGCGACCGATCGTGCCCTGGGGCACCGTGCGCTCGCCGGCGACCCGGTCCACCCCGGTGATCACCTCGGTCCCGTGCGGCAGCGGGGCCGCGCGGGGATCCAGCGCGCCGAGCCCCTTCACCCGAGGGGCACCGTCGCGAGGTCGGCCTCCAGCACCTGCCGGTCCTCCTCGTCCTCGATCTCCGGTGCGAGCGCCTTCGCCATCGCGACCTCCGCGCGGGCCTTCTCGAGCTCCCCCGCCACCGCCCACCCGCGGGCCAGTGCCTCGTGCGCGAATGCACGATCGAACGCCGAGAGCCCCCCGCTCTCCGCGACCTCGAGGCACAGCCGCGCGTGGAACAGCGCCGGCTCGCTGCGCCGGAGCACCGAATAGACCCGCGACACCTGCCACTCGCCGCGGGCGTGCTGCACCTCGGTGCCCACGTCCTGCCACAGGTACCGCGAGGCGTGGGCCGCGTGGATCATGCGGGCGACCTCCGCCGGGCTCCGGGTCTCCTGATCCAGCAGGGACCAGACCTCGTTGAACAGCGCCTTCGCCAGCGAGATCTGCTCCTCTTCGCTCACGGAACCTCCACCCAGAGCTCCCCGTCCCGCTCGTCGACGGCGGCCGGGATGAGCCGCTCGCCCTCGCAGGGTCCGTACTCGCAGACCCCGTCCTCGATCCGGTAGCGCGCCCCGTGGTGGTGACACAAGAGGCGTGTCTTGTCCGCGCTGAGCAGCTCGCCGTCGCCCAGATCGAGCGAGAGGGGCACGTGCCGACACAGGTTCAGGTAGGCGATCGCGCGCCCACCCTTGCGGGCGACGATGAGCCCGCCGTGCACCTTCACTCGGCCAATCTCCGGGTCCTCGAACCAGGGGGTCGGCAGGATGGGCACGCGGACGACCATCCCCTCGCGGAGCATCCACGAGGGGCCACAGTGAACCCGACGCTTCTCCGGTCCGCTCACTAGCCGCGCGACCGACCCGCGATCCGTCGCTGCTCTTGCGGGCGCTCCGAACCGACGCGCGCGCCCCGCGCGTCCCGACGGGCCGCGTGCGGACCGGGGCCATGGTGGGGGATGCGGACCTGGTCGCCGACCATCGCGCGCCCACCGACGCTCATGCCACCGAAGTAGCGACGACGGGCCGGGACCGAGACGAGCACGGCCTGACGATCGGCCGCGGGCGGGGGCTCCTGCCCCTCGGCGAGCACCATCGCCGTCAGGTACCCGCCGTAGACACACCCGGTGTCGACGCCGGTGGCCCAGGGGTGGATCTGCGCGTCGAGCGAGGCCGCGTGACCGAAGGCCACGTGCGGAGGGCCGACGTAGCGGAGGCCCCAGGGGGTGGCGCCGCCGTGGTCGCGGGCCTCGCCGTGGTCGCCCACCGAACGGATGCGCATCATCGTGGCCGGGTCCTGCTGCTCGAAGGGCACCCCGGGGACGAGCCCGGCGTGCACCACGAGGAGCCGGTGCGCGGGCAGGAGATGGGTCACGGGCATCGTCGCAAGCAAGGCCCAGTCCTCGGGCCCGAGCGACTCCGCGACGTCGCCGTGGAGGCGTCCGAGATCGGGGACGAGGGCGAACTCACCACGCTCCTGGGCCCGGCTCGCGCGCTGCCACTGGAGGAGGCGATCCTCGTGGTTGCCCCGCACCGCGATGGCGCCGGTTTCCCGAACGATGTCGAGCACTCCGCGCGAATCGGGGCCGCGGGCGACGAGGTCGCCGACGAACACCAGCGTGTCGGTCCCGCGCACGAACGCGAGGCGGTCGAGCAGCGTCCGCAGCTCCGCGGAGCAGCCGTGCACGTCGCCGACGACGATCGTCCGGGGGGCCATCTCTCGGGTCACCTTAGGCGGCAGGGGGGACCCCTGCCACGACCCAAAACTCATGCCCTCGACGGTTTCGGCACGACCCTTGAATCGGGCTCGCGCCACCGACGGCATGATAATTGCTTTCGATGCAGTGTGGACAGAACTACCGCCTGCGCGACCGTCGACGACCGACGCCGTCGGTCCGGGCGGAACCCGTGTCGATCGTGCGGCTCTGTGCTTGTCGCACGCGCGAAGCCGCACGTAGCATCGCGCGCCGAACCGACCGGAAAGAGGAACGACGATGAGCGACGACGGGGACTTCAAGAAGGGTGGCTTCAAGCCGGCGTACGCAGTGGGTGGGCTCGCGGTGGCGGGCCTCATCGTGGCGTTCGTGATCATCGGCAAGAAGACCGCGGAGACCACCCTGCGCCCCGAGGAGGTCCAGGAGGCCGTCCGCAAGGTGCTCGTGCGCCCGGTCAAGGAGCAGATCACCGAGTGGCGCAAGGTGCTCGACGAGGACAAGTCCGACGAGCGCATGAAGCAGGAGGCGGTGTTCCAGCTCGCCCGGCTGCGCGACAAGGAGAGCCTCGGCCGGTTCCTCAAGCTGCTCGACGGCTCGAGCAACCACGCCACCGCCCGCATCGTCTCGATGGCGATCCTCGAGTTCCCGCGCGAGGAGGCCGCCAAGGCCAAGAGCGCGCTCGAGAAGAAGTTCGACGCCTCGAACAACGAGGACGTCCCCCAGCTCGCGGCGGCGCTCACCTACATCCGCGACAAGGACTATTTCAAGAAGGTCTTCGAGGTCTATCGCAGCGGCAAGACCGAGTCGGCCAAGCGCGTCGACGGCGGCACGTCGTTCGACCCCGAAGAGCTGATCTTCATGACCGACCGGTCGACGTTCCGCGGCTTCTCGAAGGACGAGAAGAACGGCGTCCGCCAGCTCGTCGCGACCGTGCTCAGCAAGGAGCCCGCCAAGGACGACCTCGGCACGCTCATCGAGCTGCTCAAGGACAAGGACATCGAGGTGTCCTCGGCGGCGAGCGTCGGCATCGCGAAGCTCAACGACGCCTCCGCCTCCAAGGAGCTCATCGCCAAGCTCGCCGAGGCCGAGAAGACCGACAACGAGAACGCCCGCAAGCGCTACATCGAGGCCCTCAAGAACGGCATCGGCGGCGCCGGCCTGGTCTACGCCCTCAAGGTGGTGCCCACCTCGGACGAGCTCGAGGCGCGCGGTCGCTACATCATGGAGCAGATCCGCGAGCTCGCCGACCCGAGCGCGGCCGACGCCTACAAGGAGTACCTGAAGGACGAGAGCAACCCGGCGCACTACCGGTCGCAGATCGCCCTCGCCCTCGCCGACATCGGCGACGCCGACGCGGTGCCCTACCTGGGCAAGCGCATGGACCAGAAGGGCATCGGGTTCAACTGCGGCTCGGACACCTCGCTCAAGTGCCTCTCCAACAACCTCGGCTGGAAGAAGATGGCCCCGGTCGACGCCGACCCGGTCACCTTCCGCGAGCAGACCTTCTCGTCGCAGTACATCGGCGACCTCGCCGTGCTCTACCCGGACAAGAAGGCCGACTTCCTCGCGGCGAGCGGCTCGCACATCAAGACGTTCAACGCCTGGTTCCCGATGCCCTGGCTCGTGGCCTACCGCGCGCTCGTCTACATGGGCGACAAGGAGTCGATCGAGTGGGCGCAGAAGGTCCTCAAGGACTTCAAGCTGCCCGACGAGAAGCTGGTCAACCTCGGTGACGACCCGAGCTGCCCGCCGACCAACAAGATGTGCACGCTGTTCAAGCTGAACGACTTCACCACCGCCACCCGCTACATCGGCGCTTCGAAGGACAGCGCGATGGTCGACACGCTCGCCAAGTTCCTCGAGCGCCCGAAGGACAAGAAGGGCAACGAGGTGCGCCTGTCGTTCAGCGAGATGGAGCTCGCCACCAACCCGGGTTACCGCGAGTCGATGGTCCAGTCGACGCAGGCCGCGGTCGACGGCCTCGCCGAGTGGGGCCCCGACGCCGGCAAGGCGGCCGACAAGCTCCTCAAGCTGATCAAGGACAAGGACCACGGCTTCTTCCCGCGCCTGATGGCCGGGCGCGCGCTCGGTCGCGTGGCCAGCGAGAAGGACATGGTCGCCGCGCTCAAGGAGGCCAAGGGCTGGACCGACGCCGACGCGAAGGTCAGCGTGCTCATGGCCGCGCAGCAGAAGGCCACCCCCGAGGTGACCGCGCTCGCGCTCGACATGATCCAGCCGACGACCGACCCGGCCGCGCTCTCGGTCAACACCTGGGCGGCCCGCGTGGTCGGCTGGGGCGGCGCCAAGGGCATCGAGGACAAGCTCCTCAAGATGGTCGAGGACAAGGATTTGCGCGTGTTCGCGGCGCTCGCCATCACGCTCGGCGGCGACGAAGACCTCGTCCGCCGCGGCCTCGTGGTGTTCGAGCAGAAGTCGCGCGAGGACAAGAAGTACGAGGGCGAGATCGCCTCGCTCCGCAACTACTACCTCGACACGTTCGACTCGCGCGGCATCACGAGCGACGACGTCGACAGCGGCCGCTTCTTCCGGTTCGTGCGCAACGCGCTCACCATGAAGCGCATGGGCTCGAGCTCGGACGTGAACGAGGCGGGCAAGACCACCCACGAGTGGGCCTCGGTCTACCTGATCGCCGGCCTCAAGCGCCTCGACATGAACGCGACGGTCCCCGGCGGCATGGACCGCCTCGTGCTCCGCGTGAAGCTGCTCCGCGTCGCCAAGTCGGGTTCGGACGAGAACAAGACAGCGGCGGTCGAGACCCTCAAGTTCCTCAAGGAGCAGGGCTCGATCATGTCGCTCCGCAGCGAGGCCGGCCTCACCGGCCAGCTCGCGACCCGCGCCTTCTTCGAGATCCGTCACCCCGAGGCCTCCCTCGGCGCGCCGGGCGACAAGGAGAAGGACAAGAACGAGGACAAGTACTTCTCGAAGCCGAAGAAGTGAGCACCGCCTCTCCTCGGGCGGCCTCGGCCAGATACCGGTGAATGACGTGCCCAGCTGGCCGTCGAACTCGTCAACGCCCTGATAGCCCGCGCCGCCGTCTGCGATCGGGCTCCTTTTCCTGGGAGTAATCCATGACCATCGTCCAAGGCTTCGGTTCGCGCTCCACGGCGTTCGGTGCGGTCGCCCTCCTCGCCCTCGCGGGCTGCTTCATCGAGCGCCAGCCGGCCCAGCCGGCCCCCGCGCCCGCCCCGGCCCCCGCGCCCACCCCGGCGCCGGCCCCCGCCCCCACGCCGGTCGCGACGGCCACGCCCGCCCCCCTGCCCGCGCCCGTCGGCGGTGGCACCGCCGGCGTCGGAGGCACGGTCGTCACCCCCGTCGGCGGCGCCACCGGTTCGGCGACCATCTCCTGGGGCAACTGGTCGTCGTCGAGCGGCGAGACGCCGAACACCTCGTGCGTCAAGGAGTCCAACAAGGAGCTCTGCTTCGACGGCGTGGACAACAACTGCAACGGCCAGATCGACGAGGGCTGCCCCTACCAGTCGGCGCCCAAGCACCTCGGCTTCGTCATCGCCTGGAAGATCGCGGTCGACCTCGACCTCCACGTCCTCGGACCGGACGGCAAGGAGGTCAACTTCAAGATGCGCGACAGCGGCTCGCTCGTCCTCGACAAGGACTGCCTCGGCATGAAGAACGGCGTCGACAACTGCCCCGAGGGCAAGGTCGAGTCGGTCTACTTCCCGGCGGCGCGCGCGGTGCTCAAGGGCCGCTACAAGGTGTGGGTCGAGGTCGCCGATTCGCGCGGCATCACCACGCCGATGGTGCCGTTCCAGTTCGGTGCCCAGATCGGCATCAAGACCTTCTTCGTCCCCTTCATGATGCCCAACAGCAAGGGCTCCAAGAAGGCGTTCGAGTTCGACGTCCTCTGAGATCGAGCAGCGCCCCTCGACGGGCGCTATCCTGGGCACCCATGTGCGCAGGCTGCGGAGACTCCACCCGACCGATCGCCGTCCAGGCCGGTCGGGTGGTCGTTTGTGACCGCTGCCAATCGGGGATCCCTGCGCTCGTCCTCAACGCAGACGGCGGCACGCTCGAGGCGCTGTTCGGCTGCCGCCCGCCCCGTCTCCGCTCCGCCGAGGGTGACGCGCGCGCCCACCTCGATCTCGCCGTGGCCTTCGAGAAGAGCGGGCTCGAGGGAGATGCCATCCTCGAGTTCGCGCTCGCCGCCCTGGCTGGCGCGGACGACGGCGACGCCGACGAGGAGGCTTGCGTGAAGTTGCTGGAACGCCTGGTGGCGCGCAACACCCTCGGCGCTGCGGCGCGCGAGGTCGACCGACGGCGACGCCTCGCGAGCTGAGAGCTGGCCGATCCAGGCCGTCACATCTGCATGCCCCCCGCATGCGCGCATGACGTCCAGGTGGGCGCGAGTGAGCCTTTCCATCGGACCAGCGCGAGGGCGCAACGCTTGCTATGGGTGAAGCAATGCGTGGCTTCCTCCGCTGGCTCCTGCCCTTGACCCTCGTGAGCACGGCGTTCGTCGCGTGTGGAGGCGGCGGCGACGGCGAAGCGCCCCCGGGCGACCCGCCGCCGATCGACGACCCGCGCGCGCCCTCGCTGAGCGGGAGCGGCACGGTCAACCTCGTGATCCTCGACGCCAAGCCCACCGACGCGGTGGCCAAGGCCTACGGCGTGAGCTGGTGGGAGATCGAGTTCGATCTGCTGGACGATCTCGGTAGCGAGGCCACCGCCGATCTGTCCTCGAGCGATGCGACGCGCGTCGCGCTGGCCTTCTACGGCCACGACGCGACCGGCAAGCCGAAGGTCGAGGGCCGCGTCGTCGTGGACCTGACGCGCTGGCTCGGGATGGAACAGGAGCACGACGCGAACGACATCGCGCGGGTCTTCGAGGGGAGCGAGGCGCGCTACTCGAACGCGGGCCGCCTCGACGAGGACGAGCGGCTCGAGGTGCTGGGCTCGGTGCTGACCACGCTCGCCGAGTCCGGGTTGTCGCCGACGGGCAAGGCGTTCGCGGGGCCCGGTCTCTCGCCGAAGGACACCGGCGGCGCGTCCCTCGGCACGTGCGACGGCGAGGGCAAGAAGGCCGTCAAGGCGGCGCTCGCCTCGCTCGGCAAGAAGATCATGGGCTGCCTGCCGTGCGCGTCGGCGGCCATCGACGACCCGTCCTCGAGCGACGCCTTCAAGGCGTGTGGCACGTGCGAGAAGGCGCTGATGGACACGTCGGGCCTCGAGCCGGTGCTCGACTTCCTGAAGTGCGAGAAGGCTCTGGTGCTGCCCCCGGCCGAAGACGACACCTGGGCCGCGCGGCCGGCGTCGGCGACGGAGACGACCTGCTTCGCGTCGTCGCCCGACGGCGTACACGGCACCTACCGCGTGAGCGACGGCAAGGGCGGCGTCTCGTGCGTCGACTGCCCGAGCGGCACGATCCCGTTCGCCTCCAAGCTCGGCTGCGCACCCGCGGGCGACGCCTCCTCGCCGGTCGACGCGAGCAAGGCGATCGTCCAGATCCCCGGCCCGCGCGGCAAGGCCCCGGCGAGCAAGGTGATCACCAAGGACGCCTGCGTGTTCGTCGAGATCACCTCGCAGGGCACGGTCAACTCGCTGCCGGTCGAGGCCGGCCCGCGCCGCGCGATCTACCGGATCGGCGACCGCAACTGGGACAAGCTCCCGAGCCTGGTCAAGACCTCGAAGGACACCTGGGACCTCACGACCGACACGCACACGGGCTCGCAGAAGGGCTCGTTCGCCATCACCGGCGGGCAGAGCAAGCCGCCGCCCGCGGCCATCTCGACCAAGGGCTCCGTCGACGACGCGATCGCCAAGGGCGGATGCTCGAGCGAAGCGGTGCGCGGGCTCTCGCTGCAGATCCTCGACGAGCTGTCGCGCTGCGTGAAGCCCGACATGATGGTCAAGGTCCCCGGCGGTGGCGCGCTCGACACGAGCGGCACGCCGAACCCCTATCTCGAGAAGCCCGCCGCCGAGGCGCTCGTCCGCGCGGTGGCGGCGCGCAAGGGCGCCCGGCTGCACGTCAACCACATGTTCCGCACCGTCGCGCAGCAGTACTTCATCTCGCGCGTGGGGAGCCGCCCCGAGTGCGGGATCAAGGCGTGGGCGCGCCCCGGCGCGAGCAACCACGAGACGGGCATCGCGCTCGACGTGCAGGACGCGTCGAGCTGGCGCGCGGCGCTCGAGGCCGAGGGCTTCCGCTGGCTCGGGAGCAAGGACCCGGTGCACTTCGACTACGTCGGCGCGGGCGCGGTCGACCTGCGCGGCCAGGACGTGCTCGCGTTCCAGCGGCTGTGGAACCGCAACCACCCCGAGGACAAGATCGGCGAGGACGGCAAGTACGGCGCCGACACCGAGGCGCGCATCCGCAAGGCGCCCGCCGCCGGCTTCCCGATCGGCGCGCCCGAGAGCTGCGCCACCGCCAAGGTCGTCCAGCCGGCGAAGGGCAACGCGGCCCCGCTCGAGTACCTCACCAACGTCACCACCGCCGACCTGTTCCCGGGCGAGGGCTGCGAGAGCGGCCACGACGCGTCGCACACGGACGTGAGCGCGTGCATCGCGAGCAAGCAGGTGTGCGCCCCCTACTGGTGCGACCTCGCCGACCTGCGCGCGCCGACCTGCGCGGGCAGCTCCAAGGACAGCAAGGAGCCGGAGCCCACGCCCGCGAGCAAGCCGGACTGCGCGGCGCTCGGCACGTTCGCGCTGACCTACTACTACATCGCCGTCGAGTCGGATTTCAGCGGCGCCAAGACGGTGCCCATCTACTCGCGCAGCGGCGCGGTGCTCGCCACCGTGACGCCCAAGTTCGCCAAGGCGATGCGCCTCGAGGGCACGGGCCGCCTGACCGACGGGCGCGCGCTCAACTGGGCCGGGTCGTGTGTGCACTCGGAGTACGACTGCTACGCCGAGCTCGACGCCAAGTACTCGACGGGGCGCGGCGCCGCCGGGCGCGCGCTGCAGCCCTACCACTCGATCGCGGTCGACCCCTCGGTGATCGCGCTCGGCACGCGGCTCTACTCGCCCGAGCTCGCCGGCAAGACGATGCCGGACGGCTCGACGCACGACGGGTACCTGCTCGCGGACGACACGGGCGGCGCGATCAAGGGCAACCACATCGACTTCTTCGTGAAGGACAAGGCGGCCTACAAGTCGCTGAACGCGGCGCTCGGGCTGTCGAACGTCACGCTGGTCCCCGCGACCTGCAAGTAGCTGACGAGGCTCAGCGGCGCGGCAACGGCGTGAGCGCGGCGAGGCGCTCGCGCAGCGGATGGCCTTCGGGCGGGTCGGTCGGCCGCACCCCGGCGCCGAGCAGCGCGCGGAGCTCGGCGTCGGGCGGGACGTACCCCTTGTCACGCATGCGGCGCATGACGCCGGCGAGCAGGGCCTGCGGAGGGATGCACACGATGTGGATCAGGCAGGCCGCTTGCTCGCGCAGACGCCGCCGACGCACTCGATCCCGAGCGGCTCGTCGCAGCAGTCCTTGCTCGTCTCGCACTTGTCGCCGGTGTCCTTGCACTTGCCGGGCGGCGGCTTCACGCACTTCTTGGGCGCGCCCGCGCTGTCGGCCTTGCAGGTGCCGTCGCAGCACTCGAAGCCCGCGTCGCAGCCCTCACCGAGGTTCTTGCAGGGGTCGAGCGCCCAGTAGCCGCGCATGTTCTGGTCGGCGATGTCCTGGCCGGGGAGCCAGAACGCCGCGTGGCTCGGATCCTTGCCAGGGGTAGGGGAGGCGTCGATGGCGGCGACCCACAGCTGCTTGTTGCGGCACGGGGTCTTGTCCCACCCGTCCTTGCCGCAGACGTCGCGGAAGGCGTCGTAGGTCTTGTTGAGGCGGTTGCCGTACTGGCGCGTCGAGACGAACACGACCCAGTAGTAGCCGCCGGCGAGCACCGGCCCGAACGTGGGCTCGAAGTTGAGCGAGAGGTCCTCGGTCGCGAGGCCCGCCTTGTTCAGCGTGTCGAGCGCGATGTCGGCCGTGCCGTCGGCCTTCATGAAGTGCAGGTTGCCCTTGCCGGGGCGCGTGGACTGGGTCGCGTCCATGTAGACCAGGTACTGCGAGTCCGGCGAGAACGACGGATACGTGAGCGTGCGGCCGCCGCTGGCGCGCAGCACCTTGGGCGCGCCGAACTTCTTCGAGCCGATGTCGAACGGCGCGATCATGAGATCGCTCTGGTTGAAGTCGGCCCAGTTGCCGTCCTTGCGGTTCGCGTAGGCGATCCACTTGCCGTCGGGCGAGAACGCCGCGTGCGAGACGGTCGCGCCGAACGCGCCGAGGCCGCTCGGCTCGAGGGAGCCGCCGCTGGCGTTGTGCAGCGTCGGCGCCGTGCCCTCGTGGGTCGCCACCATGGTGGAGCCGTCCGGGTAGACCGCGGTGAACAGCGTGTCGGGCACCGCCGCCTTCTCGGCGCCGGTCGTCGGCGTGAACACGCCCGCGGGGCGCGGCGCGCCGTCGTAGGTGGCGACGAGCGCGGAGCCGTCGTGCGAGACGCTGTGGCACGCGACGCAGGTGCGGCCGCCGCTCAGCTTGAGGAAGTCCTCGGGCGCGCTCGCGCCGGGCTTGATGCGCACGACCTTCCCGCCGTTGATGCGCCAGTAGTAGATGCTGCCCTTGAGGTTCGCCGCGGCGATGGTCCACTTCTGCGTGGTGCTCACGAACGCGGTGCCGCCCGCGCCGCCGGCGAGGCGCCGCACGGTGACCTCGAGTGGGTCCTTCGGCGTGGCGGTGTCGAGGAGCTTGTTCCACGAGTCCTTGGGGATCGTCGCGCGCGCCGTGGCGCCGGGCTTCACGAACGACGTGAAGGTCATGCCCGGCACCGTGAGGGTGATGGCGTAGACGTCGGGCGCAGCGCCGCCGTTCCACATGAGCTCGGGCGAGGGCAGGCCGCGCGGGAACACGGTGCCGTCGTAGGGGTAGAGCAGCTTGGTGACCGAGGAGTCCTTGGTGGTCGCGGCGAGCAGGTCTTTCTTGCTCGCGTCGTCGAGGCCGCTGCCCGAGTCCACCTCGTCGCGCAGCTCGATGCTGACCGACGTGCTCGCGGTGAGGCCGACCGCCGCGCAGGTGACCTTGCCCGTGCCGCCCGCCCCGCCGCTCGCCTTGAAGGTGGCGCCGGTGAAGCTCCCGAGGTCGATGCGATCGATGGTCCAGGTGCAGCTCGGCACCGCGAGCGTCGACCCGTCGGAGAGGGTCGCCGTGGCCACGTAGGAGATGGAAGCCGCGCTCGTGTCGCCGTTCTTCACGGTGAGCTTCTGGTCGGCGGGCGTGACGTCGATCTTGACGATCTTCTTGTCGCCGAGCGCGTCGGGGTCGAAGCCGCCGCCGTCGAGGGATGCATCACCACCGCCATCGGCGCCGGGATCGACGACGTCCACGCCGCCATCGGCCGAGTTGCACGCGGCGAAGGTGGCGACCGCGAGGGAGGTGAGGACGAGGAGGGCACCGCGGGAGCGGTGCGACGAAGCGATGGGAGTGGTCACGGGGGTGCTCCCATCATGAACGGTGGCGCGCCCGCCCGCGAGCGGTGACGACGAAAAAGTGCAGCGCCGTACGCACGAGGTCGTCACCTCGAGATGACACCGTCGTACACCGCGCAGGCGAGTACGATGGATCGCGTGCACCCCTACCGCAGCCGTGAAGAGGAGCAGGCCGCCGACGCGCCCTCGCTGCTCCTGCTGGTCGCGGCGGTGGTGGTGACGTGGGCGCTGCTCGTCCACGGCCTCGGCCGGCTGTCCGGTCGCTGGTGAGGCGCTACACCGGGCAGGCCATCGGGACGTCGACCCACACGCCGCCCTTGCACTCGCGGCCCGCGATGTTGCCGACCGCGCAGCTGCCGTAGGTGCACTTCGAGCCCGCCTTCGTGCACGCAACGCCGAGGTTGGGCAGCTTGGCCGGGCACGCCGGGTCGTCGTTCTTCGGGTCGCACACCCACTTCGCGTCGGTGCCGCACGGGCCGCCGAAGCAGTTGCCGCACCCGCACGTGCGATCGCCATAGGTGCAGTACGCGCCGATCACCGTGCACGCCTTGCCCTCGGCGTCGGCGATCGTGGTCGGGCAGGGGGTGGTCGGAGGAGGCGGGCACGCGCCGACACCCGACGACCACCCGCTGCTGGTGCACTTCGCGACCGGTCGACACCCGGGGCGCGGATCGTCGCCGTAGCCGCACTCGAGGCCCACCGGCGAGCAGGGGCCGGAGAACGGCTGCGTCGCGGGGCAACCACCGGGGCTCGTGTCGGGCGCGACGTCGGTGCCCGTGTCCATGATGGCGCTGTCGGTCGCGGAGTCGGTGGCGCCGTCGACCGCGCCGTCGGTGCCGGGATCGACGGAGGTCTGGCCACCGCACGCGGCGACAGAAGCGACGAAACAGAAAGGAAGGAATCGGGAGATCATGCCCTCCACCGAGCACGCGCCGTGCCGGGCGACGATGCGCCGCCGCCCGCGGTTTCCCGGCGTCACGGCTGCCGATCTGTGCCGCCCCCTGCCCCTCGCGTCGCGGGCTTGCCGAGGCGCACCATCTCGTCGGTCGCATCGGTCTCCTCGTAGCCGTGCGCGCGGAACAGCCCGATCAGGCGCCCGTTGTCGCGGGCGGTGCACGTCGCGAGCTCGCGGATCGGGTGCGCGGACAGCCACGCTTCGCCAGCGAGGAGCAGGTGTCGAGCAACGCCACGACGACGCGCGGTGGGCTCCACGTAGGTGGTCGAGAACAAGCCGGTACCGTCCGCCTCCACGCGCACGATCGTGTGGCCCACGACGAAGCGCGCTTCCTCCGCGACCAGCACGGCGCCGGTGGAGCGGCTCGGATCCTGGTGGAAGCGCACGCGATCGCGGAGCCACTCCATCGTGTACATCGCCTGCCCACGCGCCTCGCCGAGCACCTCCACCAGCGTCGCGCGCATGCGCTCGGCAACGAGCTCGACCTCGTGGTCCTGGACGGGTCGGACCAGCGTCACGGCAGCTTGCACTTGAGGCCGCGCGCCTCGAGGTCCTTGCCGACGCGCTTGAGCACGACGCCGCCGGTCGCGAGGCTCGCGGACAGACCCTCGCTGCCCGTCTGGACGAGCCCGGCGACGCAGGCCTTGTCGGTCCCGCGCATCACGAGGTCGAAGTTGCCCCAGCGCGGCTTGCCGTCGACCGTGACGCCCGAGACCGAGCGCTGGTCCCACGACAACCCCGGATCGCTTCCGGCGCACGCGGCGAGCGGGCTCGCGGCGATCAGCGGGAGCGGATCACCGGTGCCCTTGGCGTCGATCCGCAACGCGTACGCGTGACCCTCGGTGCCCTCGGTCGCCTTGATCGAGACCGTGAGGTACGGCGCCCCGGCGAGCGTCGTCACGCCGTAGGCGCCGACCGCGTCGGCGGCGAGGCCGTACGCGTTCGACGAGAACGTCTTGCCGCCGTCGTCGAGCACGCCGACGAACGCGGTGAGCCCGGCACCGATGGGGTGGAAGGCCACGAGGTGGCTGACGCCGGCCCCACGCACGCCGAGGTAGTTCTCACCGATCGGCAGCTTCTCCGGCAGCGGCGGGGTGCTCACCTTGCCGTTGACGCCGACCGAATGGAGCTTGTCGCCGACGAAGACCCACGCGCCGAGGCCCGCGACCACGACCGCACGCAGCTCGAGGCGCGTCGCCGGCGGCTTCTTGCCGACCGGCTTCGGAAAGGTGACCGCCTTCGGGAGGGTGGCCGTCGTGACCTTGCCGGTGGGGGCCGTGAAGAACGCGACCTCGACGTCGGTCGGGCCGCCGGTGTCCGAGGGGATCGCCCGCGCGACGAGCACGCCGTCGACCGTGGCGTGGATCGCCGAGCTGTACTTTGTCTTCGCCTTTCCCTTGCCGAACAGGGGCACGACGCGCGTCGCGGCCTCACCCGCCGCGTTGGCCTCGGCGATCACCACGTCGAACGCGCCGTCTTCGCCGCGCTGCACGCCGAACACGCGGCGGTCGCTCCACTGCAGCTGCTCGAGGGCACCGAGCTTGGCAGGCTTGGCCCCGGTCGTGCACGCGATCGGCGGTCCGGCCTTGGGCTTGGGGGACGGCGCCGTCGGGGCCTCGGGCTTCCACGGCTTCACGTCGGCCGGCCCGGCCACCTCCCAGCCGAGCCGGACGCCGCGGTCGCCGAGCACGCAGCCGGCCTTCGCGCACGCGATCGCGTCGAACCCGAAGCGGCGCCGCGTGGGCATCGTCACCTTGGTCCAGGTGCGACCGCCGTCGACCGTCTCGAACGCCTTGCCCGCGGTCGTGGCGAGGCCGCGCTCTCCCGCCATCGAGATCTGATCGGCCTCGAGGTCGACGAACGCGCGGTCGAACGTGGCGCCGTCGTCCTTGGTCGCGTAGCGCACCATGCGCTGGTCGTAGGGCACGATCAGCGTCGCGATGTTTCCCTCGACCTGCAGCGACACCGGGTCCGCGACGACCAGGTCGTCGGGGTCGGGCAGCGCCCTGCTCGTGAACGTGCGACCGCCGTCCTTCGACACCCAGAGGTGCTGCTTGGTCACCTCGTCGCCCTCGGCGTTCTTGGTCGTGCGCGCCGCGGTGGCGAAGACCCGGCTGCCGTCGTCGGAGGCGACGATCTGCGCAAAGTTCGGCGCCGCTTCGTCCTTGCCCAGCTTGAGGTCGACACGCACGGGCTTGGCCTTGCCGGTGCGGATCCACAAGCCGTGCGGCGCCGGCGCGGAGTAGTCGGTCTCGAGGAGCACCGCCGTCTTGCCGATCGCGCGCACGCGCTTGAGCGAGCCCTCGAACTCGACCAGCGGCTCGACCGCCCACGTCTTGCCGCGGTCCTCGGTGCGCGTCACGATCAGCTGCGGCTTGCTGTTCGGCTTCTCCGGGTCCGCGTCGGCGACGCACGCGACCAGCGCGAGCGCACCCGCCGAGGAGGCGAACGCGTCGGCGCAGGCCGGCGGCAGACCGAGCGTGGAGATCGAGGGCGACTGCCCGAGCTCGTAGGTCGACAGGCGCCACCAGGGCACGTCGCCGCTCGAGTCGACGAAGGGCTCGTACACCACGCCGGCAGCGAGCGTGGCCTTGCCGTCGGCGATCGCGGAGGCGTGCGCGAGGTGCGGCCCGTCGTAGGGAAAATACAGCGTGCGCCCGCCCTTGGTCTCGGCCGTGATCTTGGGCCCGGCCTCGAGCGCGCCGGTCGCGTAGTTGGAGAGCCGCGGCGGTCCGCCCGGCTTCGCGGGTCCGAGAAAGCCGAGCCCCTCGACCACGACCGACTCGTTCTGACCCAGGCGCAGGCGCATCGCTCCGATCGGGCTCGGCACCCGCGCGAACGTCGCGCCGTCGTCCAAGGTCGCGAACACGAGCGGCGGCGCGAGCACGAGGCCTTGCCCGACGCTCGAGAGCAGGAGCGACGTCGCGTGCTTGCTCGGCAGCGCCACCTCGCTCCAGGTCTTGCCGCGATCCACCGAGCGGTGGAGCTCGCCGCTCGGCGTGAGGCCGACGAACGCGTCCTTGCCGGCGCTGACCGCGCGGAAGGCCCTGGGCGCAGGCCGCTGCGAGTCGAGCGGGCCGAGGGGCGTCTTCGCCGTGAACACGGTGCCGGTCACGCCGAGGAACACCCAGCCCTCGGGCACCTGGCGCGCGGCGACCAGCGACTCGGGGGCGAGCTGCTTGGCGGCCTCGTGCTGCATCGGCGAGCCCTCCTTCTCGCGGACGATCCAGCGCTCGCCGCCGTCGCCCACGTAGAGCTTCTCGCCCGGGCCGAGCACGCGCTCCTCGGCCGGATCGAAGCCGAGCGGGAACAGCACCATCGGGACCTTGCCGCCGCCCGTCACGCCCGAGACCGCGCCCCCGGCGAGCGCGCTCGTCGACGCCGACGCCGAAGTCGACGTGGAAGGCGCCGGTCCGACGACGGAAGGTCCGTTCACGGCGGGAGCGCACGAGAAGAACGACAGCGGCAACGACCCGAAGGCGACGAAGGAGACCCACCAGCGCATGGCGCGATGTTCGCACCGCTCGACGCGGGACGCACGCACCGTTACGCCCTCGGCATGGCCGATTTCCAGTTCGCGGACATGCTGGCGCCCGACCCCGATCGTCACGTGGAGATCCCCTTCCGGCTCCTGACCAAGGACTTCGTGTCGACCTTCGAGGTGCCCGGGCACGGGTCGTTCCTGAAGGTGCAGAAGGAGGCGCTCACGCTGCTCACGCGCGAGGCCATGCGCGACATCGCTCACCTCCTGCGCCCCGCGCACCTCGCGCAGCTCCGCGCCATCCTCGACGACCCGGCGGCCTCGCCGAACGACAAGTTCGTCGCGCTCGATCTGCTCAAGAACGCCAACATCGCGGCGGGCTACGTGCTGCCCGGGTGTCAGGACACCGGCACCGCGATCGTCATGGGCAAGCGTGGCCAGCGCGTGATCACCGACGGCGGCGACGACGAGGCCATCGCGCGCGGTGTCCACGAGACCTACGCGACGAGCAACCTCCGCTACTCGCAGGTGTCGCCGATCGACATGTACGAGGAGGTCAACACCGGCACCAACCTGCCGGCGCAGATCGAGATCTACGGGTGCGACGGCGACGCCTACAAGTTCCTGTTCATGGCCAAGGGCGGCGGCTCGGCCAACAAGAGCTACCTCTACCAGGAGACCAAGGCGCTCCTGAACCCGAAGAGCCTGCTCGCGTTCGTCGACGCGAAGATCCGCACCCTCGGCACCGCGGCGTGCCCGCCCTACCACCTCGCCGTCGTGATCGGCGGCACCTCGGCAGAATTCGCGCTGAAGGTCGCGAAGCTCGCCTCCACCAAGTACCTCGACGATCTCCCCATCCAGGGCGGCAGGATCGGGCGTGGGTTCCGCGACCTCGAGGTCGAGGCGCAGATCCTCGAGATCGCCCGCAACACCGGCATCGGCGCGCAGTTCGGCGGCAAGTACTTCTGCCACGACGTGCGCGTGATCCGCCTGCCGCGCCACGGCGCGAGCTGCCCGGTCGCCATCGCGGTCTCCTGCAGCGCCGACCGCCAGGCCGTCGGCAAGATCACCAGGGACGGCGTGTTCCTCGAGCAGCTCGAGACCAACCCCGCCCAGTACCTCCCGGAGCCCAGGGCCACCGATCTGTCGGGTGACTGCCTGCAGATCGACCTGAACCGACCCATGGTGGAGATCCGCGCCGCGCTGTCCAAGGCGCCGATCAAGACCCGCGTGTCGCTGACCGGTTCGCTCATCGTCGCCCGCGACATCGCCCACGCGAAGCTCAAGGAGCGCCTCGACCGTGGCGAGGGGCTGCCGGCCTACTTCAAGGACCACGCGGTCTACTACGCGGGCCCCGCCAAGACCCCGACCGGCATGGCGAGCGGCTCGTTCGGCCCCACCACGGCGGGCCGCATGGACTCCTACGTCGACGCCTTCCAGGCCGCGGGAGGCAGCCTCGTGATGCTCGCCAAGGGCAACCGCAGCAAGGCGGTCACCGACGCGTGCAAGAAGCACGGCGGCTTCTACCTCGGCTCGATCGGCGGCCCCGCGGCGCGCCTCGCGCAGGACTGCATCAAGAAGGTCGAGGTCGTCGAGTACGCCGAGCTCGGCATGGAGGCGATCTGGAAGATCGACGTCGTCGACTTCCCGGCGTTCATCGTGGTCGACGACAAGGGCAACGATTTCTTCGAGGCGTTCACCAAGCCGGCGCACTCGCTGCCCGTCGTCGGCTGACGGCCGTCCCGGACGTCCCGAGCGGCACGACGACGCCGCGTGCGTGGCCCTTGCAGGCACGGCCTTTCCAGCGTTTGCTCCGCTGATGCGGAAGCTCCTCCCTGCCCTCGGCGCCCTGGTCGGTCTGACCGCGTTCGCCCCCGACGCGAGCGCGTTCAGCACCCGGCTCCACATCGCGCTGTCCAACGACGTGCGCCAGGCGCTGATCGCCAACGGCACCGGCATCCCGCTCAAGCTCGGGTCCTACGTGGTCACCCTGACCGAGCAGGACAAGAAGGCGCTGACCGAGCAGGTCCTCGCGTTCCGCGCGGGCGCCATCGGCCCCGACAACATGGCCTTCCCGGGCATGACCGATCCCTCCCACGCACTCGAGCAGGATCCCTTCACGCAGTGTCAGCTGCTCTACGCCGAGGCCATCACCGACGAGGAGCGCGCCTACGCGATCGGCTGCTTCCTCCACGGCTCGACCGACGCCATCGCCCACCACTGGGTGAACTTCCTCACCGGCGAGACCTTCACCCTCACGCCGATCACCAGCGCCCGCAAGTCGAGCTGGACCAACGTGGTCCGCCACATCGTCGCCGAGTCGATGATCCAGGACGCGGCGTTCGCCAAGCAGCCCACCGCGTTCTCGGCGGGTGCCCTCGCCCACGCGATCCCCAAGGGGTTCGTGCTGCGTGCGTATCTCGACACGGCGAGCCCCCTCTGGCAGCGCATGGCCAAGCACGCCAAGGGCAAGTTCGACGCCGCCCGCGCCGCCAAGCCCACCGCCACGTTGGCCACGGTGATCGGGAGCGCGGGGCTCGCCACCGCCGACCACCTCGTGCTCTCGCCGCTCTACCTCGCGGAGATCGAGGCCTCCCGCAAGCAGCTGAAGGTCGACGTGCAGAACACGGTCAAGGCGCTGCAGGACCCGACCACGGCCGACGGCGCGAAGCTCAAGGTGACGGCCGGGCCCGACGGCAAGCTCGGCACCTACGACGACAAGACCGCCTGCTCGGCCTCGTGCGCCGCGCTCTACGCCAAGTACTTCACCTACGTCGGGCTCCTCGCGCCGCGCAAGGACGCCTCGGGGGCCGCGCTGCCGAGCGCCTTCGACAAGATCAGCGACAAGCTGCGCGACGACCTGCGGCTGTTCCTGCCCTCGTACATGCAGACGGTGGAGAACCTCTCCGCCAAGCTCAACACCCCGCTCGTCTCGGGCAAGGACGGCTTCGACATCAGCAAGGCCGACGTCGCCACCGCGTTCGCGCCGATGACCGGGTGGGCCGATGGGATCACCACGATCGACTACGAGACGGTCACCAAGGCCGTCGTGCCGGACTGGCTGCTCGAGATCCAGGACCTGCTCAACACGGTCGGGGTCTCGGTGCGCGTGCCCGACGTGATCGCCGCGCTCCTCCAGCCCGTCGTCCAGCCGGTCAAGGACGCGGTGAAGACCTACGTCATCGACCAGGCCCAGACCTACGTGGACACGCTTCTCGTCGAGTACAAGGCTCTGTTGCCGAGCACCAAGGCGGAGTACACCAAGCGCCTGGCCGACGCCGCGGGTCCGGGCCTCAAGGGCTCCATGCTCGACAACCTGTACACGAGCGGCCTCTACCAGCACTCGTTCAACATCGCGGCGGCGGCCATCGCGAAGCACGAGGTGGTGCTGCCGGTGGGCGAGGTCGGGCCCGCCACGTTCGACGCCTCGTACACCCCGTCGTGGATGCAGGCCGGGGTGTGCGAGTACCTGCGCGCGGCGATCTTCCCGCTCGGGCTCGACGTGCGCGCGCTGCTCACGATCAAGGACGGCACCAACCCGGCGATCATCGGCAACGTCGTCGGCGACGCGCCGGTCGAGTGCCACGACGGGAGCCTGTCGGCGTTCACCGGCACCCCCGGCGTGGCCAACTGCACGCTGGTGGGGCTCGAGTCGCTGCTGACGAGCAAGGTCGGCTCGCCGAGCCGCGCCTATCCGCCGACCTACGCGGCCGCCAAGGCCACCTGCACCAACGTCGCGGTGCCCGGCCTGCCGAGCCCGCCCGCGCCCCCGGACGCGGGGCCGGTGGACGACGCCGGTGTGCCGGTCGACGACGCGGGGAGCGGGCCGCTCGGCGCCACCGGCGACGAGGCCAGCGGCTGTGGCTGTCGCACCACCCCGTCCCGCGGCGGCCCTGGGCTCGCGGGGCTCCTCGTCCTCGGCGTGGTCCTGTCGCGCCGGCGTCGGGTGACGAACGCGCTCGCTGCGTGCGCGTCCCTCGGCCTGGTCGCCTGCTCGGGAGACGGCGCCACCTCCACCGACGACTCCGGGCCCACCGACGCCGGCGACGACGCCAGCGACACCGCCGTCGTCGACAGCGACACCCCCGAGACGACGACCGACGCGGTCGCCGACGCGCCCTCCGACGCCCCGACCCCCGCCGCCAAGCTCCTCGCCGCGCTCGGCAACTCGGTGTGGAACGGCAAGCAGACGCGCGCCGGCAAGGAGCGCGCGATCGAGCTGCGCTTCCGCGCCGACTCGCTCGAGTGGGCCGAGATC
>JAEUKC010000381.1:0-9140 GCA_016794445.1 Myxococcales bacterium | reverse complement strand
GCGAGACGCTGGTGGCCGGGCCGCCGAAAGCGCCCGCGAGCACGCGCGCGAGCATGAGCGACGGCAGCCCGCACGCGAACGCGCCGGCCGCCGTGCCGAGGGCGAGGCCCAGCATGGAGAGCACGAGCGCCGAGCGGCGATCGAAGCGATCGAGGAACAGGGCACCCACGAGCCCGGAGACCGCGGCGGCCGCCGTGTAGGCACCGCCCACGTAGCCGATGTGCGAGGTGGAGATGCCAAGCTGACGGGCGAAATCGGGCCCGAGCGGCATCACCATCATGAAGTCGAGGATGTTGATGAACTGGACCGCCGCCACGAGGGCGAGGATCCGACCCTCCGCGACGTTCCCGTCTGCTCCTTGCGCGCTCACGCCTTGGGGATCGATCCCCTGCCGCGCGCCGCGTCCACCCAGCCACGCCACGCGGCCTGCAGCTCGCCCCACTTGCTGGCGGCGGGGGGCTGGCCCTCGAACATCGCCTTCTTCACCTCGAGGGCGAGCGGGGGCGGATCGGCCTTGGCGGTCTGCGCGAGGCGGAGCAGGTACGCGTTGGCCACCTGCTGCAGCGTGCGGTCGCTGCGGCTGCCGTCCTGCTCGATCTTGCTGGCGTCGGTGAGGTAGGCGACCACCTGATCCACGCCCTTCGCGCCGAGCTTGTCGAGCTCGGCGAACGCGGCGTCCTGGCCGGCCTGGTTGCGACCGGCGAGCTCGAACGAACCGAGGTGGCGCTTGACCTGGCCCTCGACGCTGCTCTCGGCGCGGTAGCGCAGCCCGAAGAACACACCGCCGCCGAGGACGCCGAGGCCGATGGCGCTGATCGCGAACCACTTCACGCCCGACGAGACGCCCTGCGGACGGGGCTTCTTCTTCGCGGGCTTGTCCTCGCCTTCCTTGTGCCCACCACCGCTCAGGCTGTTGCGGCGACGCGCGTAGAGCGCCTCCTTCTCGGCGAGCGCGCGCGCCTCCTCGGGGCTCAGCTTGGCCTGGGCGCCGGGGGCCGGGGGCACGAACACGAGTGGCGTCGGCGCGTCTGCGGGCGGCGCCACTGCGACGGGCGCGGGCTCCGCACCGGGATCGTCGGGCGGCGCGAGGTCCGTCGCCAGCGGAGGCTCCGGCTCTGCGCCTGCTCCGTGTCCGTCTCCGCCAGCGTTGTCCGGATCGGCCATCGCCGGCGAGTGTATCCGGGACCGCTCGGCGGATCCGCACTCTTCGCAGGGTCAGTTGGGACCCGACGACGAGGGCGCGGGCCCTGGCTTTTTGCCGAAGTAGCGCACCCGCTTGGCCTGGAGTGGCGCCCAGGTGGTCGGGTCGACCACCGGCGTCGAGGGGAAGAGCTGTTGGGCGGCGGGGGCGGCGGCGCGCTCGAGGGTCACGACCTGTCCCGCCATGGGCTTCGCGGCGAGCTCACCGTCGAGGTCGAGGGAAGTGCCGAGCCGGAGCTCGAGGCCCTTGTGCCCGACCACCACCTGCGAGCAGCCGAGGCTCTGGACGAGCGCCTTCAGCGCGGCGCCGGCGGGCTTGTCGGAGACGGCGACGACGAGCGTGCCGTCGTCGTCGCCCACGCCGATCACGACGGTCGCGTCGGCGAGCGCGGCGTCGGTCGGAGCCTCTGCGCCGAACAGCGCGACGGCCGTCGGTCCGGGTGAGGTGGGGCCGAGGGCGAACGACCCGGCCGCGAGCCACACCTGCGGGTCGCTCTTCTGCACGACGATCTTGGGGTCGACCCCGAACGACACCACGGACTTGCTGTCGTCCTTGCCGGCGAGCGGCTTGACCGTGCGGGCGTCGATCTTCATCACCCGCGCGTGGATGGTGGGCTGCTTGCCGTCCAGGCGCACCTTGGTGAGCGCGAGTGCGTAGGGGAACCCGTGCTGGGGCAGGCCCTTCACGCGCCAGGCGCCCTCCTCGGGCTCGGCAGGGGAGATCTTGGGGAGGATCGCGCGACCCGGGAGCACGCTGCGGAGCGTGAGGTACATGAAGTCGCGGCCGTCGCGCCCGATGTAGCGAGGGAACAGCATGTGCGGCATCGATTTGATCATGCGCCGCGCGCGGAACGACCAGCCGGGCAGCATGGGCACCGCGTTCTCGGCCTCCCAGTCGCCCGACAGCGGCCGCATGAGATCGGGGAGATCGCCGGTCTGCGCCACGCGGTAGAACTCGAAGCCGGTGTGGCCCGCGTTCATGTCGAGGTGGACGGCCACCTTGCAGTTGGCGGCGACCATGCCCTTGCCGAGGGTCTCGGGGGTCATGTCGTTGCCGAAGAAGTAGCCGACGAAGCCGTCCTTGGTGAGGCACACGCCGCTGCGCGTGGTGTGGATGTTGTCGGCCGAGCCCGGCGGGGTGCCGCCCCACTTGAGGAGCTTGTAGGGGTTGATGACGTCGTCGACGACGATGGGCACGAGGTTCTGCCGGAACGAGAGGATGTCGTCGGGCACGTCGGGCTTGTCGGCGGGCCACACGCCGATCGCCGTGGAGCCGTCACGCAGCTCGGCGACGGTGCCCGCGTAGGGCTTGGGCGGCAGGTAGAGCGTGCCGTTGGCCTGCATGCCACCCTCGAAGTGGATGGCCTGGAAGCCGCCGTTGAAGCCGGCGACGAGGCTGCGCAGCACCTCGGGCGCGCGCGGGATCTGGCCGGTGCCGACCTCGCCGGTGGCGCTCTGCGGCTCGACCGTGCCCGCGACCATGTGCAGCGCGACCTGCCGCGGGTCCCACAGCGTGACGTAGACGCGCGCGTAGCTGCGCTGGGCGTCGGTGCGCACGAACGACTGCACGAACGCGCCGGGCACGCCCTCGTTCTTGCCGACGAAGGGGTCGTCGACGGTGCCGAGCCACACGCCCTCGTTCTCGAGCGGCGGCGAGAGCAGAGGCTTCATCGGCGCGGGCGGCCAGCCGATCTCCGGATCGGTGAAGGTCGGCTTGATCTTGGCGCCCCCGAGATCGGCCGCGACCTCCTTGGCGGTGTCGCCGGCGAACATGCTCGGGAACTTGCTCTTCAGGATGTCACGCAGCTTGAACGCGCGGTACTCGAGGTGCTCGATGAACGTGGGCCCGAGCCAGGAGATGGCGCGCACCCGGTCGACCGTCCACTGGATGATGTCGCTCGGCTTGGCCTTCACGACCTTCTCGAAGCGCGCGAAGGTCTCGCCCTCGACGGGGTTGTCGCGCAGGCGATCGATGGCGATGCGGTGGCCGTCGGCGTCGAGCACGGCCACGGCGCCGTTCCACGCGAGGGTCGCCTGCTGGGCGGGCGGATCGACGACGTAGTGGCGGCGCTCGACGCCTTGCGTGTGCCCGTACCGCTGCCAGTTGGCGACCGCGTTCTGGAAGCGGTGGAGGCCCTTCCAGCCGTCCATCGCGTGCAGGTCCTCGTTGGCGAGGTAGTAGAGATCGAGGCCCGTGACGCCGCCGGTGGCGGTGGTGGTGAACGCGACCCACTCGCCGCTCACGAGCGGGCGGCTCTCGTCGGCGGTGGAGGTCCGGGTGAGCGGGTGCACCGAGGCGACCGACACCACGGCGCCCTCGGGGGAGCGCCGCGCGCGCACGAGGTAGATGTCGTGGTGGACGTCGCCCGCCGCCTTGGCGCGCACCACGGCGCGCGAGGCACCCTTGATGGTGTCGCCGAGGCCGCGCGGCTCGTCGACCCACGCGACGTCGTCCGGCTCGACGGTGAGCCCCTCGCGCTCCAGCGCCTTGGCCAGCGCGGCCCGCGGATTCGGCGTGCCGGAGGGCACCCCCGACCGCCCGTGGAGGGCGAGGGCGAGGGCGCCGACGAGGGGCAGGACGCGGGCAGCGACCACGGCATGGCGACGCACGTGAGAAAAACGCGCAGTCGCCTCGGCTTCGTCCGCGCGCTCCACCATCCGGGTCCGGGGCGTTACCAGAGCCGGGAGCGGCGTTCCAAGTTTGCTTGCAACCAGCCCGTGCCGTGGTTTCCGCAGGCGAAACCCGCTAACAACGCGGCATGGACGCTCCCACGTCGCTCGATACGGCCCTCGCGGCCATCGAGGCCGCCTACGCCACGGATTTCGCCGCTTGCGCCGACGAGCAGGCGCTCCGCCACGCCCACGCCCGGCTCCTCGGTCGGCAGGGCGCCCTCACCGCGGCCCTCAAGGAGATGGGAAAGCTCCCCGCCGACGCCCGCAAGGCGGCCGGTCAGCGGGTCAACGCGCTCAAGATGGCGGTCGAGAAGGCGTTCGAGGAGCGCCTGGCCGCGATGGCCAAGGCCGCGCGCGACGCCGACCTCTCGGCGACCCCGTTCGACCTCACGTTGCCCGGTCGCGCCCCCGCGCGCGGGCACCTGCACCCGACGTCGCTCGTCCGCGAGGAGATGTTGGGCATCTTCCGCGACCTCGGCTTCGTGGTCGCGAGCGGCCCCCAGGTGGAGCTCGAGGAGAACAACTTCGGCAAGCTCGGCTTCCCGCCCGACCACCCGGCGATGGACATGCACGACACCTTCTGGGTGAAGCCGCTGCCGCACATGCCCGACGCCAAGGTGCTGCTCCGCACGCACACCTCCAACGTGCAAGTGCGCGAGATGCTGAGCCAGAAGCCGCCCATGGCGGTGGTCTCGATCGGGCCCTGCTACCGCACCGACGAGGACATGACCCACACGCCCATGTTCCACCAGATGGAGGGCTTCTACGTCGACAAGAACGTGTCGCTCGCCAACCTCAAGGGCGTGCTCACCGAGCTCGTCGTGCGGCTGTTCGGCGACCGCAAGGTGCGCTTCCGCCCGAGCTACTTCCCGTTCGTCGAGCCCGGTTGTGAGGTCGACATGGGGTGCCCGTTCTGCGAGGGCGTCGGCTGTCGCGCGTGCAAGGGCACCGGCTTCGTCGAGATCCTCGGCGCCGGCATGATCCACCCGGTGGTGTTCGAGGCGTGCGGCCTCGACCCCGAGGTGTGGACGGGCTTCGCGTTCGGCACCGGCGTCGAGCGGCCGGCCATGATCAAGTACGGCATCCCCGACCTGCGGCTCATGTTCGAGAACGACATGCGCTTCCTCGCCCAGTTCTAGCCGTGCAGATCAAGGTCAACGGCGAGCCGCGCGAGATCGCGGAGGGCACCACGGTGGCGGCGCTGGTCGCGGCGATGGGGCTCTCGGGCCCAGTGGCGGTCGAGCGCAACCGCGACGTCGTGCCGCGCAAGGAGCACGCGACCACCACGCTGGCCGAAGGCGACCAGCTCGAGATCGTGCACTTTGTGGGCGGCGGCTAGGGTGGGCGGCGGCTAGGTCGCGCGGCGGCTAGGTCGGCGGCGGCCAGGGTCGGCGGCGGCTGACGCTCACGGGTTGCACTTGAGGACGTCGGCGGTCTTGTCGATCACGAAGTAGGTGCCGCCCGAGCCGGCCTCGCTGTTGTTGGTCTCGGTGACGATCTTGGCGGTGTCGCCGCCCATCGTCGCCGCTTGCTCGCGCACCGCGTTCGACGCTTGCTCGTCGGAGACCTTGCCGTCGAGGTCCTTGCCCGACCCCTTCACCGTGCCGATCTTCTTGCACGTCGGCGAGGCCTCCTTGGAGATGACGACCTTCTGCGCGGCGGGCGACAGCGGCGCGTTGGCGTCGCGCGTCTTTCCACCGCAGCCGACGACGACGAGGAGAGCACCCGCGAGGACGAGGAGCGAACGCATGCCCTCGGGTCTAGCGAGACCCGACGGCGAAGCCAAGCACGAAGGGGCGCCCCGGACGGCCCGGGTTTTCGCTACCATCCGCCGCCCGCCATGGCCTCTCGGCTCACGATCTTCCTCTCCGCGCCGGCGCTGCTCGGCCTCGCGCTCGTGGGTTGCCCGAAGAAGCAGCCCCCCACGGACGCAGGGCCCGCCACCTCGGCTTCGCCGTCGATCTCCGTCGTCGCGCCCGAGGCGAGCGTCGCGGCGCCCGAGGCGGCGCCGCCGATCGTGGAGGATCTCCTCGAGGACGCGACCACCGGTGACGCCGACGCCACGGACGGTGACGCGGCCGACGCGCGCGTGCGCCCCGACGCGAACGAGGACGCCCCGCTCTTCGGCACCAAGACGTTCATGGACGAGACCCCGATGAAGGGGTTCCGCCGCATCACCGCCTCGGCCGCCAAGGTGCGCAAGGCGCCGAAGGACGGTGAGATCATCGCCACGCTGCCGAAGGGCAGCGACGTCTCCCTCGTGGCCGAGATCTTCAACTGGTATCGCGTGCGGTTCACCGATCCGGTCACCCAGCAGCGTCGGCAGGGCTGGATCTACATCACCACGGTCGCGGGCCCGCGCATGAAGACCTGCCCCCCGGGGTGGACCAGCCACCCCGAGGACAACGGCTGGTGCGACAAGGAGTGCACCAAGAACGCCGACTGCAAGGCGCTCAAGGGTTACAAGTGCAGTGGGACGCTGTGCTTCTACGCGGCCGACTGAGACCTACTCGAGCCCACTCCTCACCACCTGCACGCGCGGCGGAAAGTCGACGCACGAGCCTGTGGAGAAGAAACACGCTCGAAAGTTCGTCACATCCGACCTCGAGCGGCGACACAATCTCCGCGAAGCACGCCCACGTGCTCCCAAGAAGCGAGCCCAGGACCCATGCCCCTCCCCACCCGCTCCCCACGGACCGGCTCCCCACGGACCGGCGGCCTTCGATTCCTCGTCCTCGTTACCTTGCTCGTCCCGGGACTGTCCGCGTGCAGCAGCTCGAGCAGTGAGGCCCCACCGAGCTGCGACGATCTCACCAAGTCCGCGGGGCTCTGCCCCGGAACCTCCAAGCAGTCGGTCTCCCAGGCCATGTGCACGACCACGGTCGCCGTGGCCGATCCCGCCATGCTCGGCGCCGCCGTGAGCCTCGCGAAGCCGGGCACGTGTCTCCTGCTCGCCGCGGGGAGCTTTCCGGTCATCGATCTGCCCGCGGGGGTCCACGTCGTCGGCAAGGGCGAGTCGTCGACCACGGTCGCGGGCATCACCGTCCGTGGTGGGGGGAGCGTGATCGGCGCGCTCGCGGCCTCCGGTCCGATCCAGGGCTCGGGCAGCGGGGCGCTGCGCATCGATCAGGTGCGCTCGTCGAACGTCAGCGGTCCTGGCATCAACGTCGAAGACCTCGACCTCACCATGGTCGACTCGTCCGTGTCCCGCGCGAGCGCGCTCGGCCTCGCGGTGGGGTGCAGCACGCGCTGCAAGGCCGATCGCCCCAAGGTCGACCTGCAGCGTTCCCTGTTCGACGGCAACTCGGTCGTCGGCGTCTGGTTGCACGGCGTCGACGCCAAGATGGAGTACGTCGAGATCCGCGACACCAAGGCCAAGGACTTCCTCCAGGGCCGTGGGCTCGACGTCTCCGCCGAGGCCGCGCTGGTCGCCAAGCACTTCTCGGTGTCTGGGTCGGCGGAGGCCGGCATGCTCGCCTCCGCGTCGGCGATCACGCTCGAGGACTTCTCCCTCGCGCGCAACCAGTCCTTCGGGCTGCAGCTCTCGGCGATGAAGAGCGGGTCCATCGCCAACTTCGTGGTCCGCGAGAACGGGGGCGTCGGTCTGCTCGTCGACGGCAGCCAGGGCATCATCGTGCAGGGCGGCCAGATCCTCGACACCAAGAAGCGGACCGTCCCGACCGAGGCGGGTGGTGTCGCCGAGGTGGGCGACGGGATGAACTGGCGCGGCAACTCCAACGTCTCGGTCAAGGGCACCCGCTTCGCCAACAGCGGCCGGCAGGCGATCATCGTGCAGGGCAAGAACACCGGAGACTTCGACGCCAAGCTCGAGGGCACCGACGCGACCACGGGCATCATCGTGCAGGGCCTCGAGGCCGGCACCGACTCCGGCATCATCGTGCAGGGCTTCACGCCGAAGGTCGCGAGCAAGGGGTCCGAGCTGCAGCTGGCGAAGCCCCTCACGACGAAGTGAGCCGCCGTCGGGCCCGGGCCGCGATAGCATGGGCCCCCCTTGGACCCCTTGGACGGCACGGACGCTCCGCTCGAGCCTGGCGCGATCGTCGCCGGGTATCGGATCGAGCGGCTGCTCGGCTTCGGTGGCATGGGCGCCGTGTACGCGGCGGTGCACCCGGTCATCGGCAAGCGCGCCGCCATCAAGGTGATCCAGACCCACGCCGCGCAGTCCAAGAGCGGCATCGAGCGCTTCGTGCAGGAGGCGCGGCTGGTCAACCAGATCCGCCACCCCGCCATCGTCGACGTGTTCGGGTTCGACGCGCTCCCCGACGGTCGTCCGGTGCTGTTGATGGAGCTCCTCGAGGGCGAGACGCTGGGGCAGCTGCTCACCCGCCGCGGGCGGATCGAGGTGGCCGAGGCGGTGCAGCTCATGCTGCCGGTGCTCGACGCGCTCTCGGCCGCGCACACGGCCGGGGTCATCCACCGCGACCTCAAGCCCGAGAACCTGTTCGTCGTGCGCGCGCACGACGGCCGCCTCACGGCGCGCGTCCTCGACTTCGGCATCGCCAAGCTGGTCGACGCCCCACCCGGAAGCGGTCTCACGTCGATGAGCGGTGGGCAGCTCGGCACGCCGAAGTACATGTCCCCCGAACAGTGTCGCGGCGAGCCCATCGACGGCCGGAGCGATCTCTACGCCATCGGGCTCATCCTGTTCGAGATGCTGGCCGGCCGTAGCCCCTACCCTGGTGGCTCCCCGGCCGAGTTCCTCGGACAGCACCTCTACGCGGAGCCAGCGCGCCTCGGCGCCTACGCCACGCTCGACCCGCGCCTCGAGGGCCTCGTGATGGGCCTCTTGCGCAAGGACCGTGAACGGCGGCCGGCCTCCGCCCTCGCGGTGCTCGAGCAGCTGCGCTCGGTGGAGCTCGGCGCCTCGGTCACGATGGCGCTCGATGGGCCGAGCCCGCGCCCGCTCGTGCCCCCGGCGTTCAGCCTCTCGGGTGGCTCCGACAAGGTGGTGATCACCGTCAGCTCCGGCGCGGCGGCGACGCCCGACCGGTCGTCGAGCGGTCGCGTCGCCTCGATCCCGGCTCCGAGCGTGGTCCACCCGTCGACCGCGACGAGCGTGGAGGAGAACCGCGTCTGCACCATCGTGTTCGCCGACGTGGTCGGGTTCACGGCGCTGTCGGAGCGCTTCGCGCCCGAGGAGATCAAGGAGATCGTCGACGGCTGCTTCGAGACCATGACCGAGGTGATCGAGAAGCACGGCGGGGTGGTCGACAAGTACATCGGCGACTGCGTCATGGCGGTCTTCG
>JAEUKC010000361.1:0-5556 GCA_016794445.1 Myxococcales bacterium | reverse complement strand
GCGGGATCGGCGAGCCCGTAGCGCGCGAAGACCTCCTCCTCCGGGTGCACACCGGCGTGGAGCTCCGCGCAGAGCGCCGCGTACTGCTCGAGATCGAGCTCGGGCTCGAGGTCCGAGAACACCGGTGGGGGCGCGTCGGCTGGCGCAGCGGTCGGCTCCGCGGGCAGCTCTGGGATCGGATCGCGCCCAGGGCCGCGGAGGGACTGCGGAGGCGGCGGCGGGACCACGGGGAAGGGGCCCGGCTCCTCGGCCATGAGCTTGGTCCACGTGGCGCGGAGCTCGGCGCTCTTCTCGAGGCGCGCGTCCCAGGTCGCGTCGAGCCGCGCGAGGTCGGTCATGCGCAGGCCGATGGCCTCGAGCAACGTCTCGCCGTCCTCGCGCGCCGACCAGCCGCGATCGAAATCGAGGTAGGCGCGCAGGTCCTCGTCGAGCGGCGGGATCGGCCGGGTGTAGCGGTCGCGATGGAGCAGCATCCGCCGGTCGAGCTCCTCGAGCAGTGTGCCCCCGCGGTCGAAATCGGCGTCGAGGTGGTCCTGCCAGGCGGATTCGATGGCGGGCCAGGCGCGGGGCTCGACCCCCTCGTGCAGCAGCACCTCGAAAGCGGGGAGCCCCTCCGCGAAGCCGGCGAGGATCGCCGCGTAGCGATCCATCGACACCGCGGCCACGACGTCGCCCTCACCTTCGAGAGGCGGGACGAAGAGCTCGACGTGGATCGGCTCAGCTGCCATGGGCCCCGACGAAGAGCTCGCGCAGCACCTCGCGCCGGCGGCCGAGGGGGAACGCCGCGCGCATCGTGAGCTCGACGCGCGCGGTGTCGGTGTCGACGAGCACGGTGTCGATCGCGGGCCGCTCCTCGCGCGCGGCGCCGCTGCTGTAGCGGCCGAGGAACCGGAAGACGGGCAGCTCGGGCAGCTCGAAGGTGAAGACGCCGCCGTCCTCCCGGACGCCGAGGATGGCGATGCGCTCGCGCGGCGCGAGGGGCTCGTCGAACAGCAGCGAGCGGTGGGCGACGTTGTTGAAGCGCGCGTCGAAGTCGAGCGGCATGATCGGCAGGCGCGTCTTCTGCCAGTGCTCGTCGAGGGTGCCGGCGTGCTCGCGCCGCGGCGACCAGTGTGCGCCGATCGCGCCGCAGCCGGCGGGGGTGGGGTGTGCGCTCGCGCGGGTGTACGGCGCCTCCGGGTCCTCGATGCGGGGGGCCGGGCGATCGAGGAGATCGGCGGCCCGCACGGCGATGCCGCACCCGACCGGGTTGCGCGCCTCGACGACCTGACCCTCGTCGGCGCTGCCGCCGTAGGCGAGCTCGTAGCGGAGCGGCGCGCGCACGAACGGCACCGCGGGGCCCACGACGACGCCGGCGAGGCCGCGCATGAACACGCGCGGCCCGTGGACGCAGAGGCACACCGTGCGCTCGCCGACCTTGATGGCGACGTCGATGGCCTCGGTCGGCGTGGGGGCCTGCGCGTGGCCCACGACGATCACGTCGGTGCCGCGCTTCTGCACGCAGACGTCGCTCGGGAACTTGATGCTGGCCGCGGGCTCGTCGTCCCAGGTGACGTCGGAGGCGCGGATCGGGCTCGGCTCGTCGGCGAAGCGCACCTGACCGTCGACCACCTCGCCCGTGACCTTGAGGATCGCCACGACCACGTCGCGGCCGGTGGGATCGATCGTCGGGACGTCGAGCGCGGGGAAGGGCGTACGGTTCACGAACATGGGCCGCAGCTCTGCGCGAACGTACGCCACGATCGCGCCGGTCAGAAGCAGAGTCGGGCGTGGGGTGGTGTCGCACCTGTGGAACGCGCGGCCGGGTGACCGGACTCGGCCACGATCGCGGTGGCCTGGCCGCGACGAAGGAAGCCGTGCTGGAGTGCTCGCATGGCACGGGCCTTCGTTCAGGGGCGTTTCCAGGACCTCCCGACCCGGCCGCGGGTCCCCCACGACTACTTCGCGACGACGCCGAAGGAGGTCGTCGTCCCGCGCACGGAGCTCGGCGACGTCCGCATCCACTACCGCGAGGTCGGCACCGGCGAACCGCTGCTCCTCGTGCACGGCCTCATGACGACGAGCTACTCGTTCCGCTACGTCCTCGCCGAGCTCGCCCGGACCCGGCGCGTGATCGCGCTCGACCTCCCCGGCGCCGGTCGCAGCGAGATGGTGCGGGGCAGCTACGCGCCCGACGTGCTGGCCCGGTTCCTGGGCCACTTCATGACCACCCTCGGCATCGAGGGCAGCGACGTCGTGGGCAACTCGATGGGCGGCTACCTCACGATGCGCCTCGCCGTGGAGCGCCCTGCGCTGGTCCGCCGCCTCGTGTGCATCCACGCCCCGATGTTCCCGTCACCGCGTTTCCAGGCTCTGCGCCTCGCCACGCGCCTGCCGGGGGCGAGCGCGCTGCTGCACGCGATCGTCGCGCGCGACCCTCTGCGCTGGGCCCACCGCAACGTGCACTACTTCGACGAGTCGCTGAAGTCGCTCGAGGAGGCTGAGGAGTACGGTCGGCCGCTCGCGGCGCGCGACGGGTGCGACGCCTTCTTCCGCTACCTCTCGGAGACGCTCGATCCACGGGCGTTCGCGGCGTTCGCGCGCACGCTCGAGGCGACGCGACCGTTCCCGGTGCCGCTGCTCCTGCTCTACACCCGGGAGAACGACCCCATGGTCCCGCCCGAGGTGGGCCGCCGGCTCGCGCGGACGATCCCCGACGCGAAGATGGTCTGGCTCGATCGGGCGTCGCACTTCCCGCACGTGGACGCGCCCGCGGCCACGCTGGCCGCGATCGGTCAGTTCCTCGGCCTCTCGCGCTGAGTGAAAGGTCGTCGTCTCGTTGGCGCACGGTGTCGGCGCGTTCGTCGCGCCCCGTGTCCTCTCACACGCGTCGTCGACGCGTCGCGAGCACGAAGGAGGCCGAAGCGACGCCGACCCAGGCAAAGAGTCCAAGCCCGCCCCCTCCGCTCGTCGCGCACCCTCCCGTCGTCGGCGTCAGCTCGCCAGTGCCACCATCCGGAACTCCCGCGTCCACCGATCCGCCGACTGGGCCAGCGTCGTCGACGGCACGGCACAGCGCTTCTGGCAGGGGTCCAGGGCAGCGCACTTCGACGGCGATCTCGGGCGTGACGAGGTCGGGGCCACCCGCGACGCTGACGCGCGCCTTCACCCGCCAGAAGACCGTGGCGATCGGGCAAGCGCGAGAGACGGTCAGCAAGCGGTCCTCGCCCCGCAGCGCGCCGACCGGCCAGACGACCTCGTAGACGCCATCCTTGGCTCCGTCGACGCCGGACACCGGCAAGAACGGAACGAGCTCTGGGGCGGGGACGAAGCGCACCGGCACGTACTGGCCGCCGACCGGTCGGCGGTCCTCGCAGGTGTAGATAGGCCCGGGGTCACTGAAGTAGGGCTCGCCCGCGATCACGGTGCCCGCCGTCGTGGGGAGGGGGCGTGGCTCGGTTGCCTTGAAGGTCGTCGCGCCCGAACCGCAGTCGGCCGTCCACGCCACGGTGTAGACCTCACCGACGGTGAGTGGCGAGGGGATGGCGAGCACCTGTTGCCGCCCACGCACCTCGACCTTGCTCGACAGGACTGCGCCATCGGGTGCCAGCAGCCTCATCGTCGCGTCAGGCGTCGCGTGGACGGGCACGGCCGGGATGTTGGCGGGGAGCTCCGAGGGTAGCGAGGCGCCTGCAGAGTCGGCGCAGGGCGGCTTCGTATCCCAGACCCCCGTCTCTGCCCTTGCGGTGGACGTGAGAAAGATCGTTCCCACGACGCCGATGGCACACAATGCGCGCATACGTGAGGAGTTTGCAGGTCGTGTGCCGCGTCTTGAGCACCGCCCGAGCTCGATCGATCGAGGGAGGCGTCGAAGGCAGGAGCCGAGCGTCGTCGGAGGGCGATGCGCTCATGAACGGCGACCGGCAAGTTCATCCGCGGTCTCGCGTGGTGGGCGGAGTCGACTCCACGGTCGACGGGCATCACGTGTCCCGCGTGGTCGGTGCCTCCGGCTCCTCGGCCTGCGCCGGCTTCGTCTGGGCCTCGGCGACCAGCGCCGCGAGATCGTCGTCCGTCGCACGCGCCCCCGGGATGGCCTCGAGCGCCGCGCGCATCGCGTCCGCGGTGGGGAATCGGTCGTCCGGTTCGCGGGCGAGGGCGCGAGCGAAGAACGCGTCCCACGCGGGGTCGACGGCGCGCGAGAGCGACGGCGGCGGCACGGTGGCCTCGATCACCGCCAACAACGTCTGGTGCTCGGTCGATTGGCGGAACAGATACTGGCCGACCAGCAGCTCCCACAGCACCACCCCGACCGAGAACAGGTCGACGCGCTCGTCGAACGGCAGACACCGCACCTGCTCGGGGGCCATGTACGGCGCGTGACCCTCGAGGCTGCGCGTGTGCCCCTGCGCAGCGTCGCCGAGGGCGCGCGCGACGCCGAAGTCCGAGATCTTCACGTCGCCGTGCGCCGAGAGGAGCACGTTGGCGGGGCACAGATCGCGGTGCACGACGTGGAGCGCTTTGCCCTCTTCGTCGCGCGCGCCGCCGTGCGCGTGCGCGAGCCCGGCGAGGAGGCACGCGCCGATGCGCGCGACGACGCCCTCGGGGAGGCCTTCTCGCGCGCGGACCTGGCGACGCACGATCGCCGAGAGCGGCGCGCCCTCCACGAGCTCCATCGCGAGGAAGTAGGTCTGCCCCACGCGGCCGAAGTCGAGCACCTGCACGATGTTGGGGTGGGTCAGGTGGGCACAGAGCTCGGCCTCCGCGCGGAACGCCGACACGAACGTCTCGAGCTCGGCGAGGTGCGGATGGATGCGCTTGACCGCGACGCGCCGCGAGAAGCCGCCCTCGGGGCAGTAGAGCGCCTCGAACACCAGGCCCATGCCACCCGAGGCGAGGTGGCGGACGAGGCGGTATTTCCCGAACAGATCCTGCGCGCGCACCTCGCGCTCGGCGCGTCCGATCACGCGGCGCGTGGCGAGGCCCACGACGGTCCCGAGGGCGCCTGCGGCGAGGAGCGACACCGCGCGCGTGATCTGCAGCGTGCCCTGCGCGAAGAGCGGCGGGTCGACGGGCAACCGCGGGCGCACGACGAACAGGTACAGGAGCAGGTGCGCGATCGCGCCGGTCGCGCCCACGACCAGCGGCGCGACGACGCGGAAGCGGGCCGTCTGCGCGACGATCAGCGCGGAGAACAGCATCGGCGGCACCCACGAGGCCATCGCGTAGATCGGGCCCTGCACGAGCCCGATCACCAGCGAGAACGCCCAGGGGATGGTGGCCTCGACGACGGCGACGACGAGCGGGAGCGCGCGTGGGAAGCGGCCGCGCCGCGAGAGCGCCTCGGCGACGAGGAAGAACGCCGCGAACACCGCCGAGATGGCCGCCGAGGCGAGGCCGAGCGGGCGCGAGGCGGTGACCGCCGTGACGAGACCGACGCCGATCCCGGCGACGACCAGCCCGGTCCACAAACGCAGGATGCGGCGATCGAGCTCGCCGAGCTCCACCGCGAGCGCGTCGGCCAGCGGGGCGCGCAACGCGTCCAGCGACCGGCGCACCGACCCCGCGTCCATCGCGCGA
>JAEUKC010000306.1:0-2902 GCA_016794445.1 Myxococcales bacterium | reverse complement strand
GCGGGGTAGGCGCGCTGGAGCATCTGCTCGAACACGACGAGGCGGCGCGCCCAGCGGTCCATGGTGACCGGCGGGAGGGTGGCCGCGGGGGCGCGGAACGCGCGCTGCTCGGAGCTGATCTCCGGCGGCGGCTGGATGCCGAGGCCCTGGCAGATGGCGATGAGCTCGGCGTGGACCTTGTGCGCGTCGACGGGGCGCTGCTTCGGGTCCTTGGCCATCAACGAATCGACCAGTGTCTCGAGCTGCGGCGGCACGTGGAAGCCGCGGCTCGAGATCTTCGGCGCCGGCTCCTTGAGGTGCTTGAGCAGGAACGTGGGGACGTCGTTGGCGTCGAACGGCAGGGTGTTGGTGATCATCTCGAAGAAGATCACACCGAGCGCGTAGAGATCCTGCGAGCCGCCCGCGTCGATGGAGGTGATGCGCTCGGGCGCCATGTACTGCGGGGTGCCGAACACCTCGCCGACGCCGGTGAGGCGGGAATCCTGGGCCGAGCGCGCGATGCCGAAGTCGAGCAGCTTGACGAGATCGGAGCCGTCCTCGCGGCAGGCGAGGTAGATGTTCTCGGGCTTGAGGTCGCGGTGGATGACCTCGAGGTCGTGGGCGCGGGCGATGCCGCGGGCCACCTGGATCATGATGGGGAGCGCGCGCGGGAGCGGGATGGGCCCGCGGGCCACGAGCGCGTCGAGCGGCTCGCCGTCGAGCAGCTCCATGACCATGAACGAGGTGCCGTCGTCGGTGTCGCCCTCGTCGAAGATGTCGATGACGTTGGGGTGGGCGAGCTTCTTCGCGCTGCGGGCCTCGCGCCGGAACCGCTCGCGGACCATCTTGTCGCGGGCGAGCGCGGGGTTGAGGATCTTCACCGCGCACGGGCGATCGATGAGCGTGTGGCGCGCCCGGTACACAGTGGCCATGCCACCTTCGCCGAGGACCGCCTCGATCTGGTAGCGGCCCCCCATGGTGGTGCCGATCCGTGGATCCTGGAGCGGCTCGAGGACTGCGCCGTCGACGAAGCAGAACGAGCTCTCGTCGGGGTAGCGCAGGTTGCACTTCGGGCAGCTCTTCATGTGCTGGGATTTGCAGACTAGGCCCCCTTCGGAGCCAGGGTCAACGTGCCCAATGTTCAGCGATGGTCAGGCCCGTTTTCCGGTGCTACGTCCGCGACGCGCCTCGATGACCAAGACCCTGGCCAGCCTGGACGACCTCCGCTTCCTCTACGTGACGGGCAAGGGCGGCGTGGGGAAGACCACGGTCTGCGCGGCCCTGGCGCGGGCCATGGCTGCCCGGGGCAAGCGCGTCCTCGTGGCGATGTGCAACGCCAAGGAGCGGCTCTCGGGCATGCTCGGGGGGCCCCCGATCGGCTTCGACGTGGTCTCCGCGGCCCCGAACATCGACGCCGTGAACATGATTCCCGAGAAGTGCCTCGAGGAGTACGGCGTGCTGGTCCTGCGCAGCAAGACCCTCTACCAGGCGCTCTTCGAGAACAAGTACGTCAAGACGTTCTTCCGGGCGGTCCCGGGCCTCTACGAGTGGTCGATGCTCGGAAAGGCCTGGTGGCACACCACCGAGCTCCTGAGCGGCAAGCTCACCGACGACCCGTTCCCGCCCTACGGCGACGCCTGGAAGTACGAGTGCGTCATCGTCGACGGGCCCGCCACCGGCCACGGCCTCGACATGCTGCGGGTTCCCAAGGTCCTGCTCGACGTGGCCCCTGGCGGGCCGATCCGCAAGGAGGCCGAGCGGGCCTGGCGCCTGTTCCAGGACCCGACCCACGCCGGCGTGGTCGTGGTGGCCCTGCCCGAGGACATGCCCGCCAACGAGACGGTCGAGCTCGCGACCGAGATCCGCGCCATGAACCTGCCGATCCCGCGGCTCGTGGTGAACGGCGTCCTTCCGAGCCTGTTCCAGCCCTCGGACCGCGACGTGCTCGCCGAGGCGCCGGGCTCCATCCTGGCCGCCGCGCGGGCCCGCGCCGTCCGCGAGGGCATCCAGAACGCCGCGATGGAGAAGCTCGCGGGCCTGCACTTGCCCACGGTGCAGCTGCCGTTCCTCGCCCACCCGCCGGCGAGCGACCCGAGCTCGATCCTGAAGCTCGCCCGCCTGCTGTAGCGACGGCCTGGTTTGCGGGCGGGTGGCGCTGCACTACGCCCTCCCCATGACCACCACCGCCGTCGTGCTCGCCGCGGGCAAGGGCACCCGCATGAAGAGCGACCTGCCGAAGGTCCTCCACGCCATCGCCGGTCGTCCGATGATCCACTACCCCGTGCGCGCCGCGCTCGAGGCGGGGGCCACGCGGGTGGTCGTGGTGGTCGGCCACGGGCGCGAGCTCGTCGAGGCCTACCTGCACGAGGCGTTCGGCGACCGCATCGAGATCGCCGTCCAGGCCGAGCAGAAGGGCACCGGCCACGCGCTGCAGATGGCCATGCCGGCGCTCGCGAAGGAGCCCGACGAGAGTTACGTGCTCGTCACCGCCGGCGACACGCCGCTGCTCGCCGCGCGCCACCTGCGCCCGCTGCTCGAGGCGCAGGCCGGCCCGGCCGCGATGCTGGTGGCCACGCTGCCCGACGCGACGGGCTACGGCCGGATCCTGCGTGCGGATGGCAGGGTCGTGGGCATCCGCGAGCACGTCGACTGCTCGCCGGAGGAGCGCCTCATCCGGGAGTGGAACCCCGCCGTGTACGCGTTCCGGCTCGATTTCCTGCGCGCCGAGCTGCCCAAGCTCGAGACCAACAACAAGCAGGGCGAGCTCTACCTGACCGATCTGGTGCGCGTGGCCGCGAAGGCGGGCGGCATCGTCGATCGCCCCGTGGATCCGGCCGACGTCGAGGGCATCAACGACCGCGCGCAGCTCGCCGCGCTCGACCGCCGCATGCTCGCCGACATCGCGCGCCGCCACCAGCTCGAG
>JAEUKC010000242.1:0-28119 GCA_016794445.1 Myxococcales bacterium | reverse complement strand
CCGCTGCACGAGCCCCGCGTCCTGCGCGAACTCGGCCTTGAGCAGCAGCTTGACCGCGAAGCGCTTGCCGAGGTGGTTGCGCGCCTCGTAGACGGCGCCCATGCCGCCCTGACCGAGCATGCGAACCAGCTCGTACTTGCCGGCGAGGGTCCGGCCCTCCATCGTGAAATCCGTCATCTCGGTTCGCTGCTCCGTCTTGTCCGCACGACCTCGGTCCTCGCCATCATCTACGGACGACCGGGAAAATCGGTGTGACCCGAGATGATGCGCGGGCCAGCCCCTGGCGGCAAGGGCGGAGGAGTGACACTTCGGCCCCCCCTGTTCCACGTCGGTCGAGCCGGGCTTTCGTGACCTCCGACCGCCACGCCCGAGGGGTCGATTCGTCGCGGAGCACCGGACGAGGACGGTCCGCGAGCGACCAGGCAAATCGTCCACACGGTCACAGGGTGGACAGCGGCGGTGGGCCTTGGTACACGCGCGCGCCCCTCGACCCCATGGTTCCGGGTGCGCCACCCCCGCTTCTTGCGGGAGTTGCGCGGCCGACCGACCGCCCGTCGGGGGCGATATCCCACCTCAGGCAACGCATGTCCCTCTCTTCCAAGGTCCTCGATCTCGCGCTGCATTCCCACGCGCTGGGCTCCGATGCGATCGGCGCGGCCTCGGGCGGCGTCGTCGTCGACGTGGACCTGACCTTCGTCGGTCAGATCGTCCTCTTCGCGCTCCTCTTCCTGCTGCTCAAGCCGATGCTCTTCGACCCGATGCTCGCCCTCTTCGAGGAGCGTGAGCGTCGGACCGCCGGCGCCAAGGACGAGGCGCGGAAGATGTTCGCCGACGCCGACAGCATGGTCGCCGAGTACGAGGTGGAGCTCGACAAGGTGAAGCGTCAGGCTGGCGAGGAGCGCGACAAGCTCCGCGCCGAGGGCCAGCGCCGCGAGCAGCAGATCCTCGCGAAGGTCCGCGCGGACACCAACGAACTCGTCGAAGAAGGCCGCAAGAAGCTCGAGAAGGACGGCGCCGCCCTGCGCGCCGAGCTCGACGGAGCGGCCCAGGAGATCGCGAAAGAAATGGCCACCCGCGTGCTCGGGAGGGAAGTCGGATGAGCGCCCTCGCCGATCGTCTTCGTCGCTGGCTCGGCGCGCGTCGCCCGAGCCGCCTCCGTGTCCTCGCCGGGCCGGCGTTCGCCGCGGCGCTCTTCGCGCCGGCGCTCGCGTTCGCGCAGGTGCCGGGTCAGGCGCCCGTCGCCGCCGAGCCGCCGCCGGCACACCCGGTCGCTGCTCCGGTCGCTGCGCCGGCCGCCGATCCGCACGCTGCTCCGGTCGCCGCTCCGGTCGCCGCTGGGGTCGCCGCCGGTCACGAAGGCGCCCACCAGTCCGCGGCCCCCGGCGCGCACAGCGCTGCCGGGCACGAGGGCGCTGGGCACCAGGGCGCTGGGCACGAGGGTGGGCACGAGGGTGCTGGTGGGCACGGCCCCGGCAAGTTCAACTTCGCCGACCTGCCGCGCTTCACCGCCGAGAAGGACGCCGCGTCCAAGGGCGAGCCGGTCGTGCCCGTCACGCCGTACGCCTATCTCCTCGTGAACTTCGCCCTGCTCGTCTACCTCTACGTCCGCATGGGCAAGAAGCCCGTGCAAGACGGCCTCGACGCCCGCCGCGCCACCGTGGCCAAGGAGCTCGAGGAGGCCGCGCAGATCAAGGCCGAGGCGAGCGAGCGTCTCGCCGAGTACAAGGAGAAGCTCGGCCACCTCGACCAGGAGCTCGCGCGCATCCGCGAGGAGCTGATCAAGACCGGCGAGGCGGACCGCGATCGTCTCGTGAAGGAGGCCGAGGAGAAGGCCGAGCGCATGAAGAAGGACGCCCAGTTCCTCCTCGACCAGGAGGTCAAGCAGCTCCGCAACGAGCTCCTCGCCCACACCGTCGACATCGCCGCCGCCGCCGCCCAGAAGGCCCTCGAGGGCAAGATCACCGCGGCCGACCACGACCGCATCGCCAACGAATACCTCGACGCGCTCGGCAAGAGCGACAAGAGCGCTTCGGCAGGGGGTGTCTCGTGATCTCCACCGTCATCGCCCGCCGCTACGCGCGAGCCATCATCGAGCTCGGCGTCGAGAGCAACACCCTCGAGGCCCTGGTCAAGGAGCTCGGCGCCGTCGCCGACGCCATGCAGACCAGCGCCGAGCTGCGCGAGGTCCGCGACAACCCGGGGATCACCCGCGCCGCCCGCAAGGCCGTGTTCGCCGAGATCGCCCAGCGCGCCGGCGGCTCGGTCCTCGCGCGCAACACCGTCGCCATGCTCATCGACAACGGTCGGCTCCGGGTGCTGCCCGAGATCGCCCGCTCGCTCCGCGAGGAGGCCGACAAGCGCGCCGGCGTGCTGCGCGCGCTGGTCAAGAGCGCGGCCCCGCTCCCCGAGGCCTACGTGGGCAAGCTGCAGGCGGCCCTCGAGAAGCGCTTCGGCAAGAAGGTCGTCCTCCAGCGCGAGGTCGACCCGAAGCTGCTCGCCGGCATCGTCACCCGCGTCGGCGACACCATCATCGACGGCTCGCTCCGCGCCCGCCTCGACGAGCTCAAGCAGGGCCTCAAACCCCGCTGATATGGGCCTCCTCCCGCTTTCCTGACTGCTCCACGCCCTCGTAAACCAAGGTCCTCCCATGCAGCTCCGCGCCGAAGAAATCTCGCAGATCATCAAGAAGCAGATCGCCAACTACGAGAAGGCCGCCCAGGTCTCCGAGACCGGCACCGTGCTCACGATCGGCGACGGTATCGCCCGCATCTACGGCCTCGAAGGCGCGATGGCCGGCGAGCTGCTCGAGTTCCCGGGGGAGCTCTACGGCATGGTCCTCAACCTCGAGGAGGACAACGTCGGCGCCGCCCTCTTCGGCGCGACCGAGAAGGTGAAGGAAGGCGACCAGGTGAAGCGCACCGGCCGCATCGCGGACGTCCCCGTCGGCGAGGCGCTCCTCGGCCGCGTCGTCAACGCGCTCGGCCAGCCGCTCGACGGCAAGGGCCCGATCGAGACCCCGCACCGCCGCCGCATCGAGATCAAGGCGCCGGGCATCATCCTGCGCCAGCCGGTCACCGAGCCGCTGCAGACCGGCATCAAGGCCATCGACTCGATGATCCCGATCGGCCGCGGTCAGCGCGAGCTCATCATCGGCGACCGTCAGACCGGCAAGACGGCGGTCTGCATCGACACGATCATCAACCAGAAGGGCAAGGGCGTGCACTGCTTCTACGCCGCCATCGGCCAGAAGCAGTCGACCGTCGCCCAGGTCGTGGAGAAGCTGAAGGCCCACGGCGCGATGGAGTACACGACCATCGTCGTCGCGAGCGCCTCCGAGAGCGCGCCGCTCCAGTTCCTCTGCCCGTACACCGCGGTCACCATGGGCGAGTACTTCCGCGACACCGGTCGCCACGCCCTCTGCATCTACGACGACCTCTCCAAGCAGGCCGTCGCCTACCGTCAGCTGTCGCTGCTCCTCCGCCGCCCGCCGGGCCGCGAGGCGTACCCGGGCGACGTCTTCTTCATCCACTCCCGCCTCCTCGAGCGCGCCGCCAAGATGGGCGAGCTCCGCTACATCGTGAAGAAGGGCACCGAGGCCCCCAAGGGCGACCTCGAGTACCGCGGCATCGACGGCAAGCAGTACGTCGGCGCGCACGGCAAGGAGGAGGCCGAGAAGCACCTCAAGGATCACGAGGGCTGCGAGGTCGTGAAGGACGCGTGGTCGGGCGGCTCGCTCACCGCACTCCCCGTCATCGAGACCCAGGCCGGCGACGTCTCGGCGTACATCCCGACCAACGTGATCTCCATCACCGACGGTCAGATGTTCCTCGAGTCCGACCTGTTCTACTCGGGCGTCCGCCCCGCCATCAACGTCGGCATCAGCGTCTCTCGCGTCGGCGGCAACGCGCAGATCGGCGCCATGAAGAAGGTCGCCGGCACCCTGCGCCTCGACCTCGCGCAGTACCGCGAGATGGCCGCCTTCGCGCAGTTCGCCTCCGACCTCGACGCGGCCACCCAGAAGCAGCTGGCCCGCGGTCAGCGCCTGGTCGAGATCCTCAAGCAGGGTCAGTACCAGCCTCAGCCGGTCGAGAAGCAGATCGCCCTCATCTGGGCCGCGACCAACGGCTACCTCGACGAGGTCCCCGTCGGGCAGCTCGCCAAGTGGGAGTCGGAGTTCCAGGCGTTCCTCGACGCCAAGCACAAGGCGGCCCTCGAGCTGCTCATGAGCAAGAAGAAGCTCGACGACGACGTGGTCGCCGGCCTCAAGAAGGCCGTCGTCGCGTTCAACGAGGCCTTCGTGGGCGACGAGAAGAAGGCGGCCCCCGCCAAGAAGAAGACCGAAGAGAAGAAGAAGAAGGCGACGGAGAACGAGGACCACTGATCCTCCGATGTCCGCATTGCCCAGCCCTCGTTCTTCCTGAGCCCGTTCTCCCTGAGAAAGTGCAGCTTCGATGCCTTCGCTGAAAGCGATTCGAAAGCGGATCTCCTCGGTCAAGTCGACCCAGAAGATCACGCGCGCCATGAAGATGGTGGCGGCGGCGCGCCTGCGCCGTGCGCAGCAGCGCATCACCGAGCTGCGGCCCTTCGCCGTCAAGACGGCCGACGTGCTGCACTCGGTGGCCTCCCGCGTCGACCCGAACGAGCACCCGCTCCTCGCCCGCCGCGAGGAGAAGGAGGTCCTGCTCGTGGTGCTCGGCAGCGATCGTGGCCTCGCGGGCGGCTTCAACAGCCAGATCTGCCGCGCGGCCGAGCGCCTGTGGAAGCAGCTCGAGGGCGAGGGCAAGACCGTCCAGTTCGTCACCATCGGCCGCAAGCCGCGCGACTACTTCCGCCGTCGCGGCGCGAGGCTGCTCGCCGAGCTCCAGGGCGTGAACGAGAAGATGGACATCGGGCGCGCCGACGAGATCGCCGCCCAGATCATCGACCTCTACGGCGGCACCCCGCTCTCCCTCACCGAGGCCGAGCAGGTGCAGGAAGGTGAAGCCGAGGACCAGCGCCCGAGCATGATCGGGCTCGGCGGCCCCGGCGACGAAGAGGCGCGCTTCGACGCGGTCTACTTCCTCTACAACGAGTTCAAGTCGGCCATGACCCAGCTCGTGGTCAGCCAGCGCCTCCTCCCGGTCGACCCGGCCGACGAGGCCGGCGACGGCGTGCAGGACTACCTCTACGAGCCCGACCGCAAGGCGCTGCTCGACCGGCTGCTCCCGCTCTACGTGCAGATCAGCGTGTTCCGCGGCCTGCTCGAGTCGGTGGCCTCGGAGCACGGCGCCCGCATGACGGCGATGGACGCGGCGACCAAGAACGCGAAGGACATGATCTCGCGCCTCACGCTCGTCTACAACCGCGCCCGCCAGGCGGCGATCACCAAGGAGCTCATGGAGATCATCGGCGGCGCCGAGGCCCTCAAGTAGGCTCTATCGCTTTGTTTGCCCGACGTGCCGGCGCTCCGGCGCTGCGCCCCTGCGCGACGTCAATTCGGGGCTGCACGGGCTAGCGCACGACGAAGCTGCAGGTCCACGGCCCGTAGCTCGTCGAGGTGACGCCGTGGCTCTTGGTCCCCGTGTACGCGGGCTGCCCGGGGCGCATCTCGACGACGACCGTCTCGGTCGGCTTGCCGTCGTGCACGGCGGCGGCGCATACCGACGAGTCGGCCGTGAACACGGAGGAGCCCCAGACCGTGGGCTGGGGCACGGGCACCGCGCCTTTCGGACAGTGGAACGTGTGCGTCGTCCCTGGCGTGCACGGCCTGTCGCTCACGCTGGTCGTCCAGAGCGCGTCGAAGCCCTCTACGCAGGCGCCCGCGCGGCACGACTCCCCCGCCCCACAGGCCCTGCCGCACGCGCCGCAGTGACGGGGGTCGCGCGTCACGTCCGTGCACGCGTCGGCGCACCGGCGCGAGCCCGCCGCGCAGGTCTGCGAGAGGAACACGAAGCTGCAGCCCCACGCGGCCCAGACATGGCTGTCGATCCCGTTGCGCTTGCTGCCCAGGTAGCTCGTGGCGCCCGGTCGCAGCTCGATCGCGACGTCACCACCCGTGGCGAGGCCGAGCAGTCCCGCGTGCACCGCCGCCGTGCAGATCGAGGAGTCGTCGGTATAGAGGTCGGTGCCCCACACGTTGCCGACCTCCGGGGTCGACGGGCAGCGGATCGCGAAGCGGTCGCCCGCGGTGCAGCTGAGCCCACGGAGCCGCGCGGCGTTGGTCGCCCACCCGCTCGCGCTGGTGCAGAGGCCCGCCGCGCACCCCGCGCCCTCGGGGCACGCCTTGCCGCAGCCGCCGCAGTGGGCGACGTCGTGGTCGGGCTCGACGCAGCGCCCACCGCAGAGGATACCCGGGCAAGGGGGCGCCGAGGTGTCCCGCACCTCCGACACCGGCAGCGGACGCGGTGCGTCGCGATCGCGGCATCCGGCGAGGAAAACCAGGGCCGGGAGCAGGCGACGCACGGTGCGGAGATCATGGCACGGGGGCCCCGCAAAGCGCACATCGCGCCGCCAACGGAACGCCTGATATGCTCTCCCGCACATGGGCACCAGCCACAAGCGCCTCGGCGAGCTCCTCGTACGCGAGAACCTGATCTCCCTCCAGCAGCTCCGGCAGGCGCAAGACGAGCAGAAGCGCTCGGGCGTGGCCCTCGGCGCGGCCCTCGCCAAGCTCGGGTTCACGAGCGAGACCGAGATCACGCAGTTCCTCTCGCAGCAGTACCGCGTCCCCGCGGTCAACCTCGAGGACTTCGAGATCGACGCCGACGTCATCAAGCTGATCCCGAAGGAGGTCTGCGAGAAGCACAAGATCATCCCGATCTCGCGCGCTGGCTCGCAGGTCGTGGTGGCCATGGCCGACCCGACCAACCTCCACGCCATCGACGACATCAAGTTCCTCACCGGGTTCGCCGTCGAGCCGGTCGTGGCCGGCGAGGGCGCGATCGCGGCGGCGATCGAGCGCTACTACACGCCCACGGGGCCCTCGTACGACGACGTGATGGCGGGCTTCGACGAGAACGAGATCCAGGTCTCGGACTTCGAAGAGGAGATCAACGTCAACGAGCTCGAGCGCCAGAGCGAGGACGCCCCGGTCGTCCGCCTGGTGAACATGATCCTGCTCAACGCCATCAAGAAGGGCGCCAGCGACATCCACATCGAGCCCTACGAGAAGAAGTTCCGCGTCCGCTACCGCGTCGACGGCGTGCTCCAGGAGGAGATGGCGCCCCCGCTCAAGCTCAAGAACGCCATCGCGAGCCGCGTGAAGATCATGAGCTCGCTCGACATCAGCGAGCGCCGCCTGCCGCAGGACGGCCGCATCAAGCTCAAGCTCGGTGGCGGTCGCGAGATGGACTTCCGCGTCTCGGTGCTCCCGACCCTGTGGGGCGAGAAGATCGTCCTCCGCCTCCTCGACAAGTCGAACCTGCAGCTCGACATGACGAAGCTCGGCTTCGACGAGGCGCCGCTCCGCGACTTCAAGTGGGCCATCAACCAGCCCTGGGGCATGGTGCTCGTCACGGGCCCCACCGGCTCCGGCAAGACCACCACGCTGTACTCGGGCCTCTCCGAGCTCAACAAGCCCGCCCACAACATCAGCACCGCCGAGGATCCCGTCGAGTTCAACCTCATGGGCATCAACCAGGTGCAGATGCACGACGAGATCGGCCTCAACTTCGCGGCCGCCCTGCGCTCGTTCCTCCGGCAGGACCCGGACATCATCATGGTCGGCGAGATCCGCGACTTCGAGACCGCCGAGATCGCGGTCAAGGCCGCGCTCACCGGCCACATGGTGCTCTCGACGCTGCACACCAACGACGCGCCGGCCACCATCTCGCGCCTCCTCAACATGGGCGTCGAGCCGTTCCTCATCACGGCCTCGGTCAACCTCGTGCTCGCCCAGCGCCTCGCCCGCAAGGTCTGCAAGGACTGCACGGCGCCGTTCACCTACGACGAGAAGATCCTCCGCGAGCTCGGGCTCACCGAGGCGCAGCTCGGGCAGTGCAAGTGCGCCAAGGGCACGGGCTGCAAGACCTGCAACGGCACCGGCTACAAGGGCCGCGTCGCGCTCTACGAGGTGATGCGGTTCACCGACCCGCTCAAGGAGCTCGTGCTCCAGGGCTCCTCGGCCGCCGAGCTCAAGGCCGGCGCCATCAAGCAAGGCATGATCTCGCTGCGCATGGCCGGCATCCTCAAGGTGATGAACGGTACGACCACGCCCGAAGAGGTCTTGCGCGTGACGATGGCGGATTAGCGCCCGGGCGGAACGCTCCGCAGGCCGCCCCCGATCGGGTAGACTTCCCGTCGTGAGGTCGTCCGTCGCAGACCCGCCTCGAATCGTCCCGCGTTGAGCAGAGGACGATCGCGCGGTCGCGCGGTGCAGACGACAGGACCAGGAGCCGCTGCTCCTGGTGCGAGTGCGTTCGGAGAGGAGGATCGATGGCTTGTACACGTGACGCGATCGGCGCCGCGCTGATCGCCGTTCTGCTCGCCCCGCTCGGGTGCGCGGGCGGTCAGGACCCGGGGGCGCAGACGACTCCCGGAGAGGACGGCGGCACCACCGACGACACTGGCGGTGACGAGACCGCGGTCGACACCGGTCCGCCTCCAGCGCCGGAATATCCCGCCGGCCCCTACGGCAAGACCGTCGGGCAGACCGCGCCCAACCTGTGCTTCAAGGGCTACCGCGACGGCGTGGCCGGCAAGGAGAAGGGCGAGTGGACCGACATCTGCCTCGGCGACTACTACGACCCCGACGGCACCCGCGGCATCCGGGCCATCCGGCTCGGCGGCGCGGCGCTCTGGTGAGGGAGCTGTAAGGCCGAGGCCGGGCGCCTCGCAACTGCTTACCCTCCCATGAAAGAGCGCGGTGGTCGGATCATCACCGCGTTGATCGAGAACGCCTCGAGCGGGCCCTCGACCCAGGCGTCCGCGGACACCTGGGTCAACGCCTACAAGTGCCAGAACGACGTCGGCATCGACCCGAAGAAGACCATCTTCCCGCCGACGGGCGGCACGATCGGCCTGCCGTACAACCTCATGATCGACCCGCGCACCATGCAGATCGTGAAGATCATGCAGGGCGACGGGCCGGCGGTGGACGCGGAGTTCAACAAGCTGATCACCAAGAACGGCGGTTGAGCGAAAAGGAGCCGGCGAGGGTAGGATGCGCTCGTGACGCACCCCCTCGCCGGCAAGCCCGCCCAAAGAGAGCTCCTCGTCGACGTCGCGGCCCTCCGCGCGCGCTACGCGAACGAACGCCCCGATCCGAAGGAGCCGACGCAGCGGGTCGCCTTCGGCACGTCGGGGCACCGCGGCAGCGCGCTGCGCCGGGCGTTCAACGAGGCACACATCCTCGCCATCGTGCGGGCCACGCTCGACTACCGCGCGAGCCAGGGCATCGACGGGCCGGTCTACGTGGGCATGGACACCCACGCGCTCTCGCTCCCCGCGCAGCGCACGACCCTCGAGGTGCTCGCAGAGGCCGGGGTGCCCACGTTCTACGCGGCCGGCGACGCCTACACGCCGACGCCCGTGGTCTCGCACGCGATCCTGGCCCACAACCGCGGGCGCACGAAGGGGCTCGCCGACGGGATCATCATCACGCCCTCGCACAACCCGCCCGAGGACGGGGGCATCAAGTACAACCCGCCGAACGGTGGGCCCGCCGACTCCGACGTCACGAGCTGGATCGAGAAGCGCGCCAACGCGCTCCTCGAGAGCGGACAGGACATCGCCCGCGTGCCGTACGAGCGCGCCCTGCGCACCGCCTCGGTGCAGCCCTTCGACTACGTCACGCCGTACGTGAAAGACCTCCGCAACGCCATCGCGCTCGACGAGATCCGCGGCGCGAAGCTCGCCCTCGGCGCCGACCCCCTCGGCGGCTCGAACGTGGCCTACTGGGCGCCGATCGCGGCCGAATACGGCCTCTCGATCACCGTGGTCAACCCCACGATCGACCCCACCTTCGGGTTCATGCCCGTCGACCACGACGGCAAGATCCGCATGGACTGCTCCTCGCCGTGGGCCATGGCCAACCTCGTGGCGCTCGCGGGCCAGTACGACCTCGCGTTCGGCAACGACGCCGACTCCGACCGCCACGGCATCGTGACCCGGAGCCGCGGGCTCCTGAACCCGAACCACTACCTCTCGGCGGCCATCCACTACCTGTTCTCGACGCGCACCGGCTGGAACGCCGCGGCCGGCGTCGGCAAGACGCTCGTCTCGAGCAGCATGATCGACCGCGTGGCCAAGGCCCTCGGCAAGCGGCTCGTCGAGGTGCCGGTCGGCTTCAAGTACTTCGTCGACGGCCTCTCGTCGGGCGCGATCGCGTTCGGCGGCGAGGAGAGCGCCGGCGCCACGTTCGTGCGTCACGACGGCACGGTGTGGACGACGGACAAGGACGGCATCCTGCTCGATCTGCTCGCGGTCGAGATGCTCGCGCGCACCGGCAAGGACCCGGGCGAGCACTACGGCGCGCTCACCGAGCGGTTCGGTACGCCCCACTACACGCGCGTCGACCAGCCGGCCACGGCCGATCAGAAGCGCGCCCTCAAGAAGCTCTCGCCGAGCTCCGTACGCGCGACGACCCTGGCCGGCGACCCGATCGTGCAGAAGCTCACCCGCGCCCCGGGGAACGACGCCGAGATCGGCGGCCTGAAGGTGGTCACCGACGAGGGCTGGTTCGCCGCGCGACCCTCCGGCACCGAGGACGTCTACAAGATCTACGCGGAGAGCTTCCGCGGCGAGGCGCACCTCGCGCGCATCCTCGCCGAGGCACGGGAGATCGTCGCGGCGGCGTTCGCCTAGCCGGCGGGGGCAACGCGCCACGCAACTCTTCGGCGGCTCGCGCCGACCCCTCGGTATGCGAGCCCCCTTCTTCGCCCTCCTCACGCTGTCGGCCCTCGGTTGCGCGGCCCCGACCCACCAGCCCGCGGTGATGCGCATCGACGGCGTGTGCGTGAAGACGGCCTGCGACGTGAAGCCGCGCCGCGACTGGTGCAGCGAGTGCCTCTCGGCCTGCGCGGCGTCCCGGGCGTCGTGCAACCCGGACAGCGCGTGCGCGGCGAGCTGCAGCGCGCCCTCGACGAGCTGCACCGAGAAGGAGCGGAACACGTGCGTGGAGAAGCGGTTCACCGCCTACGTGCCGCTCCACGGCGACGCGGCGATCGAGGACGCTTGTCATCGGTCGATGGACCGCAACGTGGCGTGCGGCGCGAAGGTGATGGACCAAGTCGACTCGTTCTGCGCCGCCTTCTCCCGCGTCGCGGTGCCCGAGGTCGTCGGCCTGTACGACTGTCTAGCGGGTCTCTCCTGTGGAGAAGAGGACATCTGCCCTCAGCCGGCCGCGCCCGAAGGGATCGCGCCGCTCGAGGCCGACGAGTGCGCCCGAACCCACCCGGCCACGTCCTACCTCCGGTCGGGCCTCTACAAGCCCGACGTGCTCGGCGCGGCGCTCCGCTGTCTCGACGAGTCGAGCTGCAACGACATCCGGCACTGCCTCGACGCGTGGGTCAACGCCGTTCGCTAGAGGTCGACCGTCTCCTTCAGGTCCTTCTCCTCCATCGCCGCGAGCTTCTTGATCAGGTCGGCGAGATCGGACGAGGGCACGCTGAGCTTCACGGTCACGGTGTCGCCGTCGACCTCGAACTTGGTCTCCGCGACCGCGTCACCGAGCTTCTTGAACGGGCCCTTGAGCTTCTTGCCGATCTGCTCGGCCGTCGCCTCGAGCTGCTTCTTCACCGCCGACGAGCTGCCCTTCTCGTCGAGGCCCTTGATGTCGAGCACGAGCTTGGCGACGAGGTCCTCGCCCTTCTCCTCGAGGGAGCCCTCGAACTCGCCGGCCTTCTTGTCCTTGCCCTTGAACGCGATCAGCTTGCTCTTGCCCGCGCCCCACGCGGAGGACTGGTCGTTCTCCTTGGCGAGGTCCGAGAACACGTCCTTGTCGGCGGCGAACACCAGCACGTTCGGCGCCACGAGACCGAGGAAGGCCTTGCCCGCCTTGAGGTACTTCACCCCGTCGGCCTCCTTGATCTTGGGCTCGTCCTCGCCCGCCGCCTCGCTCGCCTTGGCGATGGCGTCGAGCGGGTCCTTTCCCGCGAAATCCCCGCCGATGGCGACGGTCATGTCGTTCTTGTCCACCCCGGCGCAGATCGCGATCTCCTTGACGTCGTGCGTGGGATCGAGCCCGGCCTTCTTGAGCGCCTCCAGGCCCTTCTTGGCCTTCTTGTCGCCGCTGCTCTTGCCCATCGACGAGAGCTTCTCCTGCAGCACGTCGGCCGAGGCGAGGACGGCGTCCGCGCGCAGGAGGCCCGCCACGTCCACGTAGACCCGCGCGGTCTTGCACGACTTGGGCACGTGCGAGAGCACCTCGCCTCGCGAGTAGCCGCCGCTCTTCTTCTTGCCGCTCGACTTGCCGTCCTTGCCGTCCTTGTCGGCGGTGGCCTCCTCCTTCTTGTCCTTGCTACAGGCGGCGACGGGGAGGGTCAGGGCCAGGGCGGCGGCGAGGAAGAGGGCTCTCATGGGGCTTCCAGGGTAGCCCGCGTGCCTGGGCTTGTCGCGACGCCCATTTCGTGGTGCTGTCCCGGCCCTCGACACCCGGAGAGGTGACCGAGTGGCCGAAGGTACCCGCTTGCTAAGCGGGCGTTCCTTTACCGGAACCGCGGGTTCGAATCCCGCCCTCTCCGCTGACGAATCCCTCGCTGCTGGTCGGGCCCTCGGGCACGGCGGGCAGCGAGGGTGTCTCTGCGCGCGGGTGTCATGAGCGTGTGTCATCGGAGGCGCTCTCTCGAGGTGATACCTTGAGACATGCGCCGCCCTCTGTTCGCCCTCTTCTGCCTCGCCCCGGTCGCCTGCAGCAGCAGCTCGGAGGAGCCGGCGCAGCTCGGCGGCGATACCGGCAGCGAGGTGGCCGACGCCGTGACCGAGGCCGCCACCGACACCGGCGCGGAGACCGCCCCGATCTTCCCGGACGTCGGCCCGACCAGCAAGTTCACCACCGGCCACGTGTTCCTCGCGGGCTCGCGCAACGCCGAGGTGTTCGAGTTCGACGAGACCCTCACGCTCGTCACCCGCTGGACCGATCCGCGCTTCGGCAAGGTGCTGCCGTTCCCCGGGCAGGCGCTCGATCTCGGCCCGGCCGGCATGGCGTTCGACGCGAGCGGCAACCTCGTGGTCGCCGGCGTGGACTCGTTCTGCGTGTTCTCCGCGCCGAACGTGCTCGTGGACTGTCACCCCAAGATCAAGAAGCAGGCGACCGAGAACGTCATCTTCGATCACCTCGGCAACCTGTACACGACCACTGCCACCGGCGGCACGAACGAGATCCACAAGTACGACTCGAGCTACGCGTTCGTGAAGACGTTCGCGATGCCCACCGGCGAGATGACCGGCGTCACCTGCGACCCGACGGGCAACCTGTTCATCGGCAGCCAGCTCGGCTCCGGCAAGTCCCAGGTGTTCAAGGTCGACCGGACCACGCTCACCCCGACGGCCACCATCCCGCTCGCGGGCACGGTCGAGGGCCTGCAATACGCGGCCGGCGACGTGTTCTGGGCCGCGCTGCAGGGCTCGATCGTCAAGGTCTCCGCGCTCCCGCCCTACACGATCACGACGACGATCAAGGATCCGGGTCTCGCCTTCGCGGTGCCGCTCACGATCGACGGCGCGGGCAACGTGTACACCTCCGACTACGAGAACGGCTCGGGCACCGCCGCCGCCGACATCTACGTGTGGAAGCCCGACGGCACCCTGAAGGTCAGCCGCAAGGCGACCGAGGTGTGGGGCCCCTTCGGCCTCGTCGTCGGCGGCACCCGCCTCCCCTGCGGCGCCTTCCGCCCGCTCTGACCGTGGTCCCCGCGTTCCTTCGCTGGGCCGACGTGGAGCCCGCGACGCACCCGCTCGACGCGTCGGCGGTGCGGGCCGTCGTGCGCCCCTTGGTGCTCGGCGCCCTCACGTCACCGAAGAAGCCGTGGCCCTTCCGCGCTGGCTTCACGCGCGAGACCCTCGAGGCGGCGCTCGTGCAAGCGTTGACCTCGGAGGTCGGCGCGTGGGCTGGCGCGTTCACCTGGGCGGCGAGCGAGCCCGGCGGTGGAGGACCGGTGCGGACGTACTGCTGCGCGCGCGACTCGCTGCTCTTGACGAGCGACCCCTCCGTCGAGGCGACCGTGGACCGCGTGGTGGCCTCCGTCTCCGACCTCCATGCGTTCTTCGTCGACCTCGCCCGTCGGTTCGACGAGCTCGCCTACGCGACGCTGGACCTCCCGGTCGAGCGCGCTTGGGAGCACGCCGCAGCTGCGCTCGTGCCCGTGGTCCTCGAGCGCACCCACGCGGAGGACGCCTGGTACGCCACGTTCGCGAAGGTCTTCGGTTGGTACGTCGAGTCGACCGGGCACCCCCTCGATCCGCGCATCGACGCGATCGTGCGTGGTCGGTTCGAGAGCTGGGTCGAGCCCTCGGCCGAGGCGACCCACGCCGTCGCCGCCGAGCTCGGGCGTACGCTCGCCGACCCGCCGGTGCTGCCCCCGGACGACCTCGCCGAGTGGGCCAAGGTGCGGTCGCGCGCGTTCGCCCAGGCACCCGTCGTCGAACCCCTCCCCCTCGCGTGGGACGGGCACGCTCGCTTCATCGAGCGCCACGATCGCGCCCGCGATCCCGCGCGCGCCGACCGCATGGCGCAGGCCCTCGCCGCGTGTCGCGCGAGCGCGAAGCGGGGAGAGCGGCTCGACTTCGAGCTCCTCTCCACCCTGCAAGCGCTCGTCCTCGGCGTCGACGGCGCCGACCTCCGCACGGGCGACGCCTTCGCGAAGGGTGGCCGCGACCGATACGCGCACGACGTGGGCCTTCGAAAGCGCTTCGAGGGCTGGCTCGCCGAGAGCAACGACCTCACCACGCCAGCGCCGGTGCGCGCCGCCCGCGTGTACCTCGACGTGTGTTTCGCCCACCCCTTCGACGACGGCAACGCCCGCGCCGCCCGCCTGGCCCTCGATCACGTGCTCACCCGCGAAGGCCTCGTGCTCCGCGCCGTCGAGCCCCTCTTCCTCGTCCCGCGTTCCCCCGTCGACCCGCAAGGCGCGTGGGCCCTCACCTGGCTCGTCGCCCGCCTCGCCACCCACCTCCCCTGACCCACTCCGACAACACGCGACGCCCTCTCGCGCGCACCAGCAACATATGCCATATTCAAACCGTGGAACAGCTCCTCCTCCCGGTCCGCACGCGTGGCGGGGCTCGTCCGGGGGCCGGTCGGCCGCCCAAGAAGGGCTCTGTCTCCCACCGTCGGCGGCCCTCCGTGTCCCCCGCGCAGCCGCTGCACGTCACCCTCCGCTTCGCCGAGCACGTGTGGAACCTGCGCTCCCAGCGCTGTCTGCGGCCCATCGACGCCGCCCTGCGCTCGCTGGACGCGGACCGCGCGCGCGTCACGCACTTCTCCGTGCAGGGCAACCACGTGCACCTCGTGGTCGAGGCACAGGACCGCCGCGCCCTCACGACCGCCATGCGCAGCCTGACCATCCGGATCGCGCGCCGGCTCAACCAGGTCATGCGGCGGCGCGGGCGGGTGCTCGCGTACCGCTACCACGCTCGCGCCCTGCGATCGCCGACCGAGGTCCGCAACGTGGTGCGCTACGTGCTCGCGAACCACGCCAAACACGTTCCCGGCGCGCCGCTCGCCGACGCGTGGTCCAGCGCGCCCGCCTTCACGGCCTGGAGCGCCATCGGCTTGCCCGAGGCCGCGGTGCGCTACGCGTTGCCCGATCGCGGGCCGCCGGTGTCCGCGCCGCGCACCCGGCTGCTCGTGGTCGCCCTGCGCCGTCAGTCCACGCGGTAACCCTGCGCGGCCCCGGCGCGTTCGTTCCAGCGCGCGAAGCGGTCCGGCAGATCGGCCAGCTCGCCGAGGGACACCTGCAGCGCACCACTCCCGATCCACGCGTGCCCGGCGCGCTCGCAGGCGTCGCGCAGCACCCTGTCGCTCGCTGCCTGCGCCTCCCTCACGCGCTCGACCAGCCGCGCACCTCGTCGGAGCCGATCCGCGTGAGGTCGAACCCGATCGGTCATACTCTCCAGCGGAGGTCGATGCGCGCGCCGTCGGCGGTGCGGGTGGCCGCGTGGCGGACGTCGGTCCGGCCCGACACACGGAGCGCCTCGGACACGCCGATGCCGAGGCCTTGCAAATCGAGGTCGTGGATCTCCGGGAAGCCCGTCAACACGCACTCCGCGTGACCGGGCCCGATCATGCGCGCCGAGAACGCGTCCTTGTCGTAGGTCTTGGCATAGAGCACCGGCGCGCGGGTCACGATCTGCCCGTCCGAGGCCATGCGCAGGAGGAGGCGCCACAGCGTGCCGAACGTCTTCTGCACCCCGACCCGCACCACCTCGGCGTCGAGCTCGAGCGGCTCGCGCCCGACCTCCGCCGCGACCGCCTCGATGACCATGGTGATCGTCGTGCACCGACACCAGGAGACCGCGAGCAGCTCGTCGTACTCGCGCCGCCGGTCTGCGGGCAGCGTGGCGAGCGCCGCCTCCAGCGCCTCCGGACCGACGAGCTCGGCGTAGGCCCTGCGCTGGTCGAGCACCACCGCGCCCGAGACCCGCGCCTCGCTCATTCGAGGACGATCTCCACGAAGAGGGTTCGCGCGTCGCCTGGCGGCAGCACGATCAGGCCGGCGCCGGTGTTGAGCGCGTCGGCGGGGCAGGTCCACGGCTCGAGGCACACGAAGTCCTTGCCGCGCAGCGTCCAGATCACCCACCGCGTGAGCTCGAACGAGCCACGCAGGCGCACCGTGCGGCCGAACCAGGTGAGCGCGCTCTCCTGGCAGCCGTGATCGACGAGGTGCAGGTCGATCTCGTTGGCGGTGAGGTCTATGCCGTCGAGCGCGATCTCCTCCTTCTTCACGTTGTCGAACGCGCGCGTGGCCCCGGTCTCGATGCGGGCGGCGGCCTTCTCGGCCTCGGGGACGGCGAAGTAGGGGTGCAGGCCGAAGCCGAAGGGCAGCTCCGCGTCGTCGTGGTTGGTCACCGTGGCCTCGATGCGGAGCGCGTCGTGCATGAGGCGGTAGTGCAGGACGAACTCGAACGCGTACGGGAACTGCGCGCGCGTGACCTCGGAGTCCGCGAGCGCGAGGGTGGCCTCGCTCTCGGCCTCGCGGGTCACCGTGAACGGCAGGGTGCGCGCGAAGCCGTGCTGCTTCATGGCGCCCTTGGCGAAGCGATCGTCGGTCAGCCGGCCGGGCGAGGGGAACAGCACGGGGATACCGCCGCGCACGTTCTTCTGCGGGTCGCGCAGCGTCTCTTCGTCGAGGTAGAGCAGCTCGTGCCCGCCGAGCACGAGCGAGGTCACGATCGCGCCGCGCTCGGGGACGATCGTCGCCGACGCCCCGTGATCACCCTGGAGTCGGATCGTGTTCACCAGGCGAGCGTACGCGAGGTCGTGCCGCTCGGGATCTTGATCCACAGCACCTTCTGGGTGGCGTCGTAGAGCTGACCCGACGTCGCCGCGTCGAGGGCGGCGCGGTCGGCCACGGACGCGATCGGCGCCGATCCGTCGGTCACCGCACCTGGCGCCGCGTCGAGGCGCACGCGGAGGATCACCGGCGCCGTCGTGCGCGAGAGCGTGAACGACCGGTCCTTCTGCCCGAGGGTCGTCGTCTTGCCGTCCTCGTCGTGCACCACGAATGCGCTGCCCGCGGCGCTCGGGACCACGAGGATCGTGCGCGCGCCCTTGCTGGCGAGGGTACCGAGCGCGTTGGCGTCGTCCACCACGTCGAGCGGGACGATGGCGCCCTCGCGGAGGAACACCGGGATGCGCTCGCGCGGCATCGGCGACTTGGCGACCGTGCTGCCGCCGTCCCAGCTCTGCGTCGTCCAGAAGTCGTACCAACGCGCGCCGGCGGGGAGCTTCACGTCGCGCTGGTCGGTGCCGTCGAGGATCGGCGCCACGAGGAACGCGTCGCCGAGCTGGTAGCGGTAGTCGTCCTTCCACTCCGTCGCATCCTTGCCGATCGGGCGGACGATGGTGGTGCCCTTGGCGTACGACTCCTCGGCGAGCGAGTAGTAGAACGGCACGAGCGCCTGGTGGAGCTTCGACCAGTATCGGTAGAGCTTCACCGTCTCGTCGACGTGGTCGAGCACCGTCCACGGCGTGAGGTTGGCGCGACCGTGCAGCTGCATGAACGGCATCAGCGCGCTCGTGGCCGTCCAGCGCGCGAAGGTGACCGTGTCGGCCGGGACGACCTTGCTGAGGTCCTTGTCGTCGCGGTCGAGGTAGCCGCCGACGTCGGACCCGATCACCACGTAGCCCGCCGCCGCCGAGCGGAACGTGTGGTCGAGCGCGTCGACGAGGCCCACCCAGTCGCGGCGGTTGTCGCCGACCCAGGCGACCGGCGCGTGCTCCTTGCGCGCGAAGAAGCGGCCCTTGAACTCGTACGACTCGTCGTACGGCCGGACCATCGTGACGAACTCCTCGGCGCCCTTCACCGACACGCCGTACGACCAGAAGTCCTCGTAGTACTTCTCCGAGTACTCCTGGTGGGGGATCTCGCCCTTGCTGGTCTTGATGGTGGCGGTGCGGATGTAGTTCTCGCCGAAGTCGAGCTTCCACCCCGCGATGCCGAGGTCGAGCACCGCGTGCTGCTGGCGGTGCCACCACGTGCGCGCACGCTCGTTGGAGAAGTCGATGCCCGAGCCCACGCCCTTCCACCAGCTGTACCTCTCCCCGTCGTTGACGAAGAACCCGCACGCCTGGCCCTCCTCGAAGTTCGCCGCCGAGCCGTCGTAGCGGTCGCCGCCGGCCTCGAGGTCGAACGACTTCTCGTTGGTCATCTGGGTGACCCAGAGGATTGTGCGGATGCCCTGGGCCTTGAGGTCGGCCACCATCTTGCCGAACTCGGGGTAGCGCTTCGGGCTCGGGACGAACGTGTTGTAGTTGGTCTCCCAGGGGCTATCGAGCACCACGACGCCGACGGGGATGTCGCGATCGCGGAACCCTTTGACGAACGCGTACGTGTCGTCGCGATCGGAGATGTCCTTGGAGATCCACGGCTGGAACGCCCAGCGCGGCGTGTGGATCTTCGGCACCGGGGGCGCTGGATCGACGCGCCCGTCGTAGGTGCACACGGGCCCGGTCTCGGCCTCCGCGCCGGTGTCGACCGGCGGCGTGTCGGTGGAGGACGAAGAGCACGCGGCGAGGGCGAAGAAAGGGAGGAGGCGGCGCACCCCCGGATGATGCCAGCGTCAGCCTGACTCCGCCGCTCGGAATCGCGCGACAGCTTGTCACGAGCCGCCGGCGGCCCGCAGAACGGCCCGGGAATGTCCGCGCGGCACATCCGTTGCTGAGAGCGCGTGCATGTTTCCCCGCCCCAACCCCTGGCACCTCGCCCTCGTCGCTCCTCTCTTGCTCGTCACCGTCCCGGCCGCGGGCACGCCGCCCCCCTGAGCCGCGCAACGCCGCCTCACCCTCGAGGAGCAAGGACGCGCGACGCCCTCGCTGCCGTTCGACGGTCACCGCTACGCCCTCGAGGTCCGGTGCCAGACGCCGATCGCCGGCAAGATCCCCGAGCGCGGTGAGGTGCATCGCTGGGACTCGCGCCCCGGCGCGCCGCTCGGCGTCGCGGCCACGACCGATCTGGCCATGGCGCTCGATCAGAAAAAGACCGTGTTCTCCGCGGTGCGGCCCGACGGCACGCGCGTCGAGATCACGCTGCGCGTGCACTGATTCTGGCTTGCGCGGCGCACCTGCGATCGTCCACACTCCTGCCGTTGGTCTGGCCGTTCTCGCGCAGCACGCCGCACGTCTCCTCGCCCATCGAGCGCATCGTCGAAGGCCGGCTGGCGCAGCCCTCGGTGTTCCGCCACCAGGCGCGTGGCACCGTGCAGATCGAGGCGGGGCTCGCGGGCGCGTTCACCATCCACCTCTCGCCCGACCGGCCCCGCATCGAGCGGGGTCGCATCAGCAGCCCGACCGCCACCGTGGAGGGCGACGCCGACACCATGATCGGCGTGCTCGAGGGCACGTTCCCGGGCCTCGACGCGTTCTTCGCCGGAAAGCTCGCCGTGCGTGGCAACGTGGGCCTCGCGCTCAAGCTCGACCTGTTCTACCCGCCGCCGCGGCTGTCCCCGCACGCGCCCCGCCCCGGCATCCGCACCGTCGCGGGCATCGAGACCTTCTACCTCGAGGCCGGTCCCCGCGACGGCCCCCCGGTGGTGTTCCTGCACGGCCTCGGCGCCACCAACGTCTCGATGCTCCCCACGTTCGTGGCGCTCTGCCGCGACCACCGCGTGATCGCCCCCGATCTCCCCGGGTTCGGCGAGACGGGCAAGCCGCTGCGCGTCGAGTACGGGTTCGCGTTCTTCACCCGCTGGCTCGTCGCGTTCCTCGACGCGCTCCTCATCGAACGCGCGAGCCTCGTCGGCAACTCGATGGGCGGGCGCATCTCGCTCGAGTGCGGCCTGCGCCACCCCGAGCGCGTCGACCGCCTCGTGCTGCTCGCGCCGTCGATGGCGTGGCGCAGCTACCGCCAGCTCGCGCCCCTCGCGCGCCTCCTGCGGCCCGAGATGGCCCTCGTGCCGATCCCGCTCCTGCGCGCCCAGGTGCTCCTGACGCTGCGCTCGCTGTTCGTCACTGCCGTGCCCTCGGCGTGGATCGACGCCGCGGTGGACGAGTTCCTCCACGTGTTCTCCTCGGCCCGCGGGCGCATCGCGTTCTTCGCCGCGGCGCGGCAGATCTACCTCGAGGATCCCCACGGCGAGCAGGGCTTCTGGGACCGCCTCGCGCGCCTGCAAGCGCCCTCGCTGTTCGTGTGGGGCGAGCGCGACTGGCTCGTGCCCAAGGCGTTCGCGCGCCACACGGCCGACGCGGTGCCCCACGCCACCAGCGTCGTGCTCGACGCGTGCGGCCACGTGCCGCAGTACGACGCAGCCGACCGCGTGAACGCCCTGGTCCGCTCGTTCCTCGCGCCGTGAGCGCGGCTTTTCGCGCTGTCCCTTGACGGCGCGCCTCTCACTGTCGACCCTGCCGGCCCATGTCGACCCGCGCGTTCGTCCCCTTCGTCCTCGGAGCCCTCGTCGCCTGCAGCGCGAGCCCCGGCAAGATCCCCGAGACCCCGATCGCGGTCGCGCCGCCGCCCGAGCCCGAGAAGAAGCCGGTCATCATCCCGAGCACGCCCGTGCCGATGAGCCCCATCGCCGTGGACGAGGCGGCGCTCGACAAGTCGGTCGACCCCTGCGAGGACTTCTACGCCTTCGCTTGCGGCGGCTGGAAGAAGGCCACGCCGATCCCCGACGATCGCTCGTCGTGGACCCGCAGCTTCTCCGAGATCGACGAGCGCAACGAGCAGCGGCTCAAGACCACGCTCGAGGCCTACGTCGCCGGCAAGAACGCCAAGGACGTCGACGCCAAGAAGCTCGCCGACTTCTACGGCACCTGCATGGACGAGAACGGCGTCGAGAAGGCCGGCCTCGGGCCGCTCACGCCCGCGCTGCAGATCGTCGACGGCATCAAGGACAAGAAGGACGTCGGCCCCGCGCTCGCCCAGCTGTGGAGCCTCGGGTACGGACCGCTCTTCGGCTTCGGCTCGGGCCAGGACTTCGGCGACGCGACCCAGGTCATCGGCCAGCTCGAGCAAGGTGGCCTCGGCCTGCCGGACCGCGACTACTACTTCGACAAGGGCGCGAAGGCCGACGAGATCCGCACGGCCTACGTGGAGCACGTGGCCGCCATGCTCAAGCTCGCCAACCGGGGCGACGACGCGGCCGCCATCATGAAGTTCGAGACCGCGCTCGCCACCGCCTCGATGGTGCGCGAGGAGCGCCGCGAGCCGAAGAAGGTCTATCACAAGATGAACATCGTCGCGGTCGACAAGCTCGCGCCGACCCTGGGTTTCCCCGCCTTCTTCGCCAAGCTCGGCGTGGGCGCCGGCGCGCCGATCAACGTGCTGCAGCCGAAGTTCGTCGAGGGCGTCGAGAAGGCGCTGCAGAAGCAGCCGGTCGAGGCGTGGCGCGCCTACCTCGCGTGGCAGCTGGTCCACGAGCGCGCGCCCACGCTCCCCAAGGCGTTCGTCGACGAGTCGTTCCGCTTCACGAGCACCCACCTCACCGGCGCGAAGGCCCAGCTCCCGCGCTGGAAGCGCTGCATCGCCGCGGTCGATCACGCGATCGGCGAGTCGCTCGGTCGCTCGTTCGTGCGCGACACCTTCGGCGAGGACGGCAAGAAGACCACCCACGACATGGTCGTCGAGATCGAGAAGGCCATGCAGCGCAACCTCGACACGTTGCCGTGGATGGACGCCGCCACCCGCAAGAAGGCGCAGGAGAAGCTCGCCAAGATCGGCAACAAGATCGGCTACCCCGACAAGTTCCGCGACTACTCGGCGCTCACCGTCGGCCACGTGCACGCGAGCAACGCGCTCGCCGCGGACGCCTTCGAGTTCGCGCGCCAGGTGGCCAAGATCGGCAAGCCGCTCGACCGCAACGAGTGGTACATGACCCCGCACCAGGTCAACGCCTACTACGACGCCAACATGAACGAGATGGTGTTCCCGGCGGGGATCCTGCAGGCGCCGTTCTTCGACAAGCGCGCCACGCTCGCCACCAACTTCGGCGGCATCGGCATGGTGATGGGCCACGAGCTCACCCACGGCTTCGACGACGAGGGCCGGCAGTTCGACGGCGACGGCAACCTCAAGGACTGGTGGTCGAAGAAGGTCGGCGCAGAGTTCGAGAAGCGCGCGAGCTGCCTCGTGAAGCAGTACGACGGCTACTCGCCGGTCAAGGAGAACGACAAGCCGCTCTACGTGAAGGGCAAGCTCACCCTCGGCGAGAACCTCGCCGACCTCGGCGGGCTGAAGCTCGCCTACGCGGCCTTCAAGGAGGCGCGCAAGGGCCAGCCCGACGCGCCCCTGAACGGCTTCACCGAGGACCAGCAGTTCTTCCTCGGGTTCGCCCAGGGCTGGTGCCAGAACGCGCGGCCGCAGATGCTGGTGGTCCGCGTGAAGACCGACCCGCACTCGCCGGCCGAGTTCCGCGTGAACGGACCGGTCGTGAACGTGAAGGAGTTCGCGAGCGCGTTCCAGTGCAAGCCGACCGCGAAGATGGTCAAGACCGACAAGAACCGGTGCGAGATCTGGTGACGTGAGCGGGCGACGCCACGAGGCCGTCGCCCGCCCGCACAGGGTCAGCCGCAGCGGTTGGTGCCCGAGAGCAGGCACTTGCCGTTGACGCAGCTCGCGAGGTCGTCGCACACACCGTCCTCGGACTTCCCGGTGCATGCGCCCCCATCGGGGATGAGCTTCGGGCAGAGCTTGGTCGTGCCCAGGCAGCTGCCGTGCTCGCACTGCGTGCCTGCTGCGCTGCAGTCGCCGCCCGGCTTGACCCAGGTGATCACCGCGCAGACGTTGCTCTTGCAGGTGAGGCCGGCCTCGCAGACGTTCTTGGTCGTGCCGCCGCAGGGCTGACCGGCGCCGACCTTGCTCGGCGCGAAGCAGGTCTTGGCGGTGAAGTCGCACGTGAGGCCGGTGGCGCAGATGAAGCTCGGGCACGGCTCGCCGACGCCAGGGAGCGCCTTGCACGTCTTGCTGGCGCCGTCGCACGAGAGGCCGTTCGCGCAGTAGAGCGCCTTGGTCGTGTCGCACGCCGCGCCGACCGCGCCGTAGGTGGGCGCCGTGCACGTACCGCCGACACAGTTCGATCCGCGCACGCAGCGGTCGCCGCCACCGCACGCGCCGCCGATGGCCACCGTCTTCCCGCACGTGCCGCAGCCCGTCGCGGAGCCGCTCGTGTTGCAATAGGTGCTCTGACACTGGTCGCTGCTCGAACACGCGGTGCCGTCGGCGAGCTTGCCCGGAGGCGTGGTGCACTCGGGGATACTGGTTGTCGTACACGCGACGACCTTCAGCGCGTCGCCACACTTGTTGACCCACAGGTCGTTGACACCAGTGCTCGGGAGCGAGAGGGTTGCGTCGCAGGCGAGCTTGTAGCGAGCCTCCAGCTGGATCCATCTCTCCCCCGAGAGCGAGGATGCGGAGCTGGAGCAACGCTCGATGTAGGAGCGATAGGCCTTCACGTAGCTCGAGCAGGCCTCGCTCGTGGAGTCCGAGCTGCTGGAGCAGGCGCTGCCGAGCGCACCGAGGGCGAAGAGAAGGGCAGAAGCGGAGAGGGTGCGGGTCATGGCGGCCGCTCAGCAGTTTCCGCGCCAGCCCGTGATTCCCGTGGTTTGCGCGAGCAGGCGTCAACGACCGGTCACGATCAGCGACGCAGAGTGAGGCGGTCTTGCGCCACGTGAGAGACGATCACCGCAGGGCGGCGCAGTCGACCGGGTCGGCCCTGTACTTCTGACCGTCGAGGCGCAGCGCCCCACACGCCGTCTTCGGATCGTGGGCGAAGAACAGCTTGCCCTGCACCGGCACGAGCGCCTCGTAGAGCGCGCGCTTCTCGTCGATGAGGAGCTCCGCGTTGCGGTCGTACCCCATGGTGATCGGCACGTGCACCCACGGCATCCCCGGTACGAGGTCGGCGGCGAACACGAGCGGGCCGTCGGCGAGCGCGATCTCGGCGAGCATGAGGCCGGGCGTGTGGCCGTTCGAGAAGCGGAAGCGCACGAGCGGGGCGAGGTCGCTCGCGCCGTCGTCGCCCACCAGGCGCAGGCGCCCCGAGGCCTCGAGCAGCTCGTGCAGCACGGGGATGAACGAGGCCTTGTCCCGCGGATGCGGCGCCTTGGCGCGCGCCCAGTGCGCGGCGCCGACGTAGTGGGTCGCGCGCTCGAACACGAGCCGCGGGGGGCCGTCGCCGTGCGCGGACAAGAGGCCTCCCGCGTGGTCGAAGTGCAGGTGCGAGAGCACGACCGCGTCGACGTCCCCCGGGGCGACGCCGTGCGCGGCGAGGTTGTCGAGCAGGACGTGCCGGTCCTCGACCACGCCGAACCGCTCGCGGAGCTTGGGCTCGAAGAACACGCCGATGCCGGCTTCGAAGAGGATGCGGCGCCTGCCGCCAGCAGCGTCGTCGGTCTCGAGCAACATCGCGCGGCAGGCGAGGTCGATGCGGTGCTTGTCGTCGGGGGGCGACCAGTCCTGCCAGAGCATGCGCGGCGCGTTGCCGTACATCGCGCCGCCGTCGAGCCGCTGCGTGTTGCCTTCGATGGGGAGGATGCGCACCCCTCGGTGCTCGCCTCGCCCCCCGCGCTCGTCAAGCGGGGGCGCTACCGCACGTCGGGAGACGACGAGCGCAGCCGGTCCATGCCGTCGAGCGGGGTGGCGAGCCGCTCGGGCACCACGGCCTCGAGGGCGATCGGCGCGCGATCGAGCGCCACGCGGAGCCGTGGCATGAAGAGGCGATCGATGGCGACCCGCTGGCCGCGCGGAGGAGGCATCTCGACGAGCCCTTGCGCGAGGCGCAGATCGCGGCCGAGGGCGCGCCGCACCCCGTCGAGCGCCATCGGGCCGTCGCGCCGCTCGAGGAGGGCCGCCGACGCGAGCTCCGACGCCGACGCGAGGGCGACGAGGACCACCTCGTGCTCGCCCTGTCGCACCTGGGTGGCCTGGAACCCGTGGGCGCCGAGCATGGTGCCCTCCTGGAACGCGAACGTGCGGAACCGCAGCGGCGCGCGGAGGTCGAAGTCGAGCTGCCCGGCGCGCAGGTGCTGGTCGTCGACGACGACGTCGGCCATGCCCACGTCGGAGAGGAAGACACGCTCGAGCGATCCGGGAGCCCGCTCGTCGAGCGCGCGACAGAGGTCGAGGAGCACGTCGGCCTCGTCGAACGTGCGCGTGTCGTCGAGGAGCGGCAGGTCGCTCTCCGGGATGGTGATGGTGTGCGCGAGCAGGTCGGCGTGGCGCGACCCGGTGGGCCCGCGGCCGCCGAGGTACTCGACGCCGTCGCGGTGGGTGACGGCGAGCACGATGAGATCGCGGGCGGGGCTCGAGAGGAGCGAGAGGCCGTAGCGGACGTCCAGGCCGAGCACCGGCGTGCGCGTGCTCTCGGAGATCAGCACGAGGCCCGCGTCGTCGTCGATCTCCATGCGGGGCGCGATCGCGGCGAGCCGCGCGAACAGGCGCCGCTCGGAGCGGAGCTGGAGGACGGCCGCCACGAGCGCGAGCAGCGCGCCGAGCATCACGAGCGGCGCGATCCGCACGCGCACCATCCACGCGAGGCCGAGGCCCGCGGCGGCGCCGAGGAGGGTGGTCAGGCCGACGAAGCGGGCCGCGCTGGCGCGTGCGCGCGCCACCGTCGGTGGAAGCCGGAGCCGGAACACCTTTCGTCCACTCTCGCCCTCGTGGCCCTGGGGCCCCGGGGACGCTGAGCCGCTCGAGCTCGTGCCCATCCACCCACCTCTCGTCGTCTGATCAAGGTAGCGCCGTCCCCCTGCTCGGACCACCGACGACCCGTCCTCCTTGGAACTCCAGGTCGCGTCGAGAAAAATGGGTCGGTTCCACCGAGCCAGCGCTGACGCAGCGCGCCAGACGCTGGTCATCCGCTCCCCTCCGAGCGGTCCAGAGCAGCCAGTCCGCCGACTCAGGAGGCGACGGCGCTCACTCGTGGCGGCACTGGGCGATGCGATGTTCGGGGTTCGGATCCACCTTGGGATCCAGCACGAGATCGCACTTCACCGGGCCCTTGAGCGAGTCGATCGCGGAGAGCAGGAGCGCGCCGTTCCAGGCGCTCTCGCAGCCCTCGCCGCTGTGGGGCTCGCCGTCGAACCGGGCGCGGATGACCCCGCCCTCGTCGATGAGCCAGGTCTCCGGGAACAGCTTGGTGCCGTACTTGCCGCGCACGATGGCGTTCTCGCGGTCGTAGGCGATGATGAAGTTGGGCGGGGAGCCGTCGGGGAACGACGCGAGCAGCACGTTCTTGATGGCCTCGGGACCGTCGTCGATGGTGACGGTGATGAGCGAGACGTCCTTGCGGTTCTTGATCGTCTCGGCGAAGCGCGCGATGCGCGGCAGCTCCTCGAGGCACGGCGCGCAGGTCTTGGTCCAGAAGTGCAGGATGATGACCTTGCCGCGGTGGTCGGCCATGCGGATGCGCCCGCCCTTGCCGTCGTCGAGGTCGAAGTCGGGGGCGAGCTTGTCGGCGCCGAGGTAGTTGGGGCGCAGCTGGACGAGCGGCTCGCACGAATGGCGCGCCTCGGCGTGCCGCGCCATCATCACGAAGGCGTAGACGGTGAGGCCGGCGACGAGCGCGAAGGCGATCTGCGCCAGCGTGGTGACCGAGAGCGTGGGGGGCGTGCCGGCCTCGTCGTCGACCGCCGTGTCACTCGTCGCGCCCTCGAGGACCGACGAGGCGCTGGGCGCCTTGGCCTTCCCCGCTCCCTTGGCCGGGGGCCTCGCCGCACTGCGTTTCTTGCCGGAGCCCGAAGCCATCCCCCATGGGGTAGGCGCGCGGCCGCTCCGTGTCTATCGACAGCCGATGCGCTACGGAAGCCTCGCCCTCGGGCCGGACCGCGCCGCCTTCGTCGAGCTCGACGGCGCCAACGCCACGGTGCTCGACGCGGCCCCCTGGCACGGCGGCCGGGCCACCGAAGAGGTCATCCGCGGCTTCTCGGAGGCCGACCTGCTCGCGCCCGTCGCCCCGACCAAGATCGTCTGCATCGGGCGCAACTACGCGGCCCACGCCAAGGAGCTCGGTCACGAGGTGCCCGCCGAGCCGCTCCTGTTCCTCAAGCCCCCGAGCGCCCTGGTCGGCCCCGGCCGGGCGATCGTGCGTCCTTCGGCCTCGCAGCGGGTCGAGCACGAGGCCGAGCTCGGCGTCGTCATCGGTCGTCGCTGCAAGGACGTGCGCGCCGAGGACGCCCTCTCCCACGTGCTCGGCTACACCGTTCTCTGCGACGTCACCGCGCGCGACCTGCAGCGCAAGGACGTCCAGTTCACCCGCGGCAAGGGCTTCGACACGTTCTGCCCCGCGGGGCCCTGGATCGAGACCGTGCTCGACCCGACCGACGTCGAGATCACCTGCCGCGTCGGCGGCGTGCTCCGTCAGCACGGGCACACCCGCGACATGATCTTCCCCGTCGCCACGCTGGTCGCCTACGTGAGCGCGGTGATGACCCTCGAGCCCGGAGACGTGATCTCCACCGGCACGCCCGAGGGCGTCGGCCCGCTGCTCGGCGGCGACGTCCTCGAGATCTCCATCTCCGGCATCGGCACGCTGCGCTGCCCGGTGGTGTGA
>JAEUKC010000234.1:0-29237 GCA_016794445.1 Myxococcales bacterium | reverse complement strand
TCGGGGTGCGTGAGGGAGGACCACGTGCGTCCCACGAGTTCGTCCCTCGGGTAGCCGAGGATCTCGCTCATCTTCTGGTTCACGGCCAGGAACCGCTCGGTCGCGAACTCCACGTCCGCCATGCCGATGCCCGCGCGCTCGAACAGCGCGTGGTAGCGCTCCTTGCTCTCCTCGAGGGCCATCGTCGCCCGCCGCTGCTGGGTGACCACCTCGCTGAACAGGATGATGCCGCCGATCGCTCCGGCCGCGTCGCGCCAAGGGTGAATCTCCCAGCGCACCCAGTCGACCGTGCGTCCGCGCGCGAGAAGGGCTCCTCCGCGCCGCGCTCGATCGCGCCCTCGAGACACCGCCGGTGGATCGCTCGGACCGCCTCGGGGAGCTCGGGGAACACCTCGTAGTGGGTGCGACCGACGAGCTCTTTGTCCCCGAGGTGGTAGTCCGTGACGAAGCGCCGGCTCACGACGAGGTAGCGCATCTCGCGGTCGAACATCGCGATGGCGGCGGGGGCGTGCTCGACGAACAGGCGCAGACGGTCCTCGCTCACGACACGGTCGGCGAGGCGTGGGCTGGTGCTGCGTCCGGCGCTCGCGGCGAGGGCCTCCCCGAGGGCGTCCGCCAGCTCCTCGAGCAGCGGCACGACGGGGGCGTCCAGCGAGAGGCCCGGCCGTGCCACCACCATCGCGCCGCCCCGGAACGGCAGAGCGACCGCCTCGCCGATGCCGCAGCACCGACGCTCGCGCACCGCGCGCGCGAGCAGGTCGGCACCGATCGCCGACTCGCCGCCGACCACGCGCTGGGCCTCGTCCACCAGGCAGACCTGCGAGAACCGGAACCGGTCCGTGAGGTCCTCGGTGACGACCGACAGGATGGCGCTCTTGCCCGCCCCCTGCGCCAGGGCGCGCAGCAGCCTCCGTAGGCTCTCTCGCAGCGCGATCTCGTCGTTCATCCCCTCGCCGGTACGGTAGTCGAAGCGTGGTCGATCGGGTTTTCAAAGCGCGAGCTCGACAGCACGCCTATGCTCGCCGCGAGCATGAAGCGGCTGTCTCTCTCGGCGACCCGGCGCACCATTCTCTGGTTCTTCGACGAACCCTCGCACGACCCTTGCGTAACCTTGAACTTCGACGTGGATCTGGCGCCCGTCCGCACGTTCCTCGACGCTTTCGCGCGCGAGCACGGCGAGCGGATCGGCGTGCAGCACGTGCTCACCAAGGCGGTCGCGCGGTGCCTGGTCGAGCTGCCGGCGCTCAACGTCTAGACGTCGTAGAGCAGCGGCTCGCGGCGCTGCGCGTACATCGCGACCAGATCGCGCGTCTCGTCGGGCAGGTCGGTGAACGTGATCCCGAACCCGGCGGGGCGATCGCCCGCCTCGTCCTGGGTGAACGCGACCTTGCCGCGCGCGGCCCCGGAGACCTGTCCCGGGAACAGGAGCTGCAGCGCGACCTCGGCGCCGCGGGCAGGGGGCTTCTGGTAGGTGGCCACGAAGACGCCGTTGATCACGCGTGCGGTGTCGCAGGTGAGGTTGGTCGCGTCGCCGCGGGAGAGGTCGACCTCCACTGCGGGGATGGCGTCGCGCCGGACCATCAGCTTCTCGAGCTCCGAGAGCTTCTGCACGAGCGCCTGGGTGATGGCCGGGTCGGTGCTCGGCGTCCTCGCGAGCGCCCGCACCATCGCGTCGCCGAGCGCCTGGATCGCCGTGAGGTCCACCGCGCGCGGCGGGCTCGGGTTCTCGAGGGTGACGCGCACGTCGGTCTTCACGTTGGAGAGCGCCTGCCCGAGCTTGGTGAGCGTCTCGCTGAGCTGCGCCGCGGTGGTGGCCTTGTCGCGGGCCCCGCTGTCCGCCGCGAGCGCGACGGCCTTGTTCAGCGCGAGCAGCTGCTCCTCGAGCCCGTTGATGGTGGCGGTCACGCGGGAGACCGGGTCGTCGCCCTCCTTGCCGCCGCGGCGCGTTCGCTGGAAGCCCTCCTTGATCTGCTCCCACCGCGCGCGCTGCTCGTCGGTCATCCGGCCGCGCAGCTCCGCGAGCTTGAGCAGGTTCTGCTCGGCGCCGGTGGCGAGGGTCTGCGACTCGGCCTGGTAGTGCTCGTCGATCGTGCGGTCGAGCTCGTCCATCGTCATGACGGGCGCGAGCTTCTGCGCGATCTTGTTCATGTTGCGGTAGCTGCCCTGCAGCTTGAACGGCGGCTCGGTGCGGTAGGCGTCCTCCTGCGAGGCGGCCTTGATGTAGTTCTTGTTCACCTCGAGCAGCACGTCCTGCACGCGCGCGAGCAGCTTCAGCATCGAGAGGATGTCGGAGAGCTCGGCCCCCGCGTAGCCATGGGCGAGCTCGGACGCGGCGATGGGCTCGCCGCGCGCCATGCGGGCCAGCTTGTAGAGATCGGCGGGGTCACGCCCGGAGAGCGGCGCGAGGGTCGGGTGCGAGGTGAGCGCGTTCTCGAGGTAGCTCAGCGCGAACAGGTCCTCCTTGCCGCCGAGCACCTCGCCGAGGTTGTGGGTGTCGGCGCGGTTCGCGAGCATGTCGGGGATGCGGAAGCGCGCGCCGGACTCGGTGTAGGGGTTCGCGGCCATGACCACGCAGAACCGCTTGCCGCGGAAGTCGTAGGTGCGGCTCTTGCCGCCGAACACGCCCTCGACCTTGCGCTGCGCGTCGCAGAGGCTGATGAACTTCTCGAGGAACTCGGGCGAGGTGTGCTGCACGTCGTCGACGTAGAGCATCACGTTGTTGCCCATCTCGAACGCGAGGTTCACGCGCTCGATCTCCTGGCGCGCGGTGAGGCTCTTGCACTCGGCCGGGTCGAGCGAGTGCACGTCGTGGCCGAGCGCGGGGCCGTTCACCTTGACGAACACGAGGCCGAGCACGCTCGCCACGTACTCCATCAAGGTGGTCTTGCCGTAGCCGGGCGGCGAGACCAGGAACAGGAGGCCCATGCGGTCGGTGCGCTTCTGGTCGCCGAGCGCGCCGATCTGCTTTCCGAGGTTCGCGCCGACGAGCGGCAGGTACACCTCGCTGATCAGCTTGTTGCGCACGAACGAGGACAGCACCTTGGGCACGAACTCCGAGAGGCGCATGCGCTCGCGCTCGCGGGCCAGGAGATCGGCGCGGCGGGTGCGGTAGAGCCGGAAGCGCGCCGCGGTGACGGTCTCGAAGTGGCGCAGGCGCACCAGGAACTCGGCGAGCTCGAGGTTCATCCCGCCGTCGCGGATCCGCTCGTGGGACCCGAGCAGGCCGGTCACCTCGAGGGTGGTCTCGGCCGAGAGCACCTCGCGGTCCGCGCGGCCGTCGGTGAGGAGGATGGCGGCGACCTCGGGGGCGAAGGTCGAGAGCGGGGAGGCCAGCTTCTCGAGGCTGCGCGCGTAGAGCCCCGCGAGCTCCGTGCGCTCACGCGGGCGGGACGCGAGCAGCTGCAGCTCGTCGTGCAGCGCGCGGTACTCGCCCGCCTCCTCGAGCTTGCGACGCAGCATCTTCGCGCCCTCGTCGGAGGCGCGGGCCACCGGGAAGCGCGGGATCTTCTCGGCGAGCACGTCGACCACGACGTCGGCCGCGTCGTCGGGCTCCGAGGGGCCGACCGCGAGGCCGATGGCTTCGGCGTAGGCGCGCACCTTCGGCGCGAGCTCGGTCTTCAGGCTGGCCACGCCGCGCACGTCGCCGAGCACGGCCGCGAGGCGGGCCACGCTCTTCGCCCGTCGCGTGAGGACGTTGCGCTCCTCGGTCGAGAGATCCGCGACGAAGGTTAGGGCGAGGCCGCGCGCGCGCGGCGTGAAGCGGAGCGGCCCCGCGGCCTCGAACGCCGGCATGAGCTGCGCCAAGATCGCGGTCGCGTCGGCGTCGTGCACCCCGCGCTCGTAGCCCTCGTCGAGGCGCCCCGCGGCGAAGTCTGAGACGACCGCGAGCAGGCGCGACTCGCGGAGCGCCGCCCGCAGCTGCGCCATGTCGGGGCCCTCGCGCCCGGCGAGGGCGTCGTCGAGGATGCGGAACGCGAGGTACTCCCCGCGGTAGACGGCCTTGGACTCGGACGCGATCGACTGCTCCCAGACGTCGGAGAGCTCGTCGAGCGCCGGGTCGGTGAGGCGCTGGTAGAAGTCGGTGCCCGTGAGGTGGAGCGCGAGCCCCTCTTCGCGAGGCACCACCACGAGGTCGATCGCGCTCTTGGTCACCGAGAAGGTGAAGCCGCCGAGCTTCACGCCCTCGCCGTCGGCGAGCTCGCGCTTGTCGCGCAGGTTGCGGACGGCGTCCTGCCGGCACACCTTGAGGCGGGTGCCGAGCTCGTCGGCGCGCACGTTCTCGCCGAGATCGGCGAGCCGCTCGACCGACTCGCCCACCTTCTGGACCATCGGATCGCTGGCGAAGTAGGCCTGGAGATCGTCCTCGGTGGTGAACGTGGCGGCCTTGCGCACGATGCCCGCGATCATGCGGTCGCCGGCGGAGCCCAGGGCCGCGGCGCGCTTGTGGCGCTCGTCGGCGAGGGTCTGGCGGCGCGAGCCGAAGGTCTCGGTGACCTCGTCGCGCTTCTTGTCGATCTCGACGGCGAACTCCTCGAGCTCGCCGAACCGACCCGCGAGCTCCTCGAGGCGGAGCAGCAGCTTGCCGAGCTCCGCGTCGCAGCCCGCGGGCGTCGAGGCGGCGCTCACCGCGGCGGAGACCGCCTGCGCGAAGACACCGAGCTGCACCGCGAGCTCCGCGCGGCCCTCGCGGCCGTAGAGCTCCTTCTTCTTCGAGTCGTACGCGGCGCGCACGCGGTTGAGCACCGCGAGCGCCCTCGAGAGCTGCTCGAGCACCCGCGTGCGCACGGTGGCGTCGTCGACCTCGAGTGCGGAGACGGTCTCGCCGAGGAGCAGGAGCCGCTCGTGCAGGGTGTCGAGCTTCTCCTTGTGCGGCTTCAGATCGACGGCCTTGGCGGCCTTGTCGATCTCGCCGCCGAGCTGCTCGACCGACGCGATCACCGGGGTCCACGCGCCCTCGGACTCGAAGTAGGTGACGCACGCCGTCCGCACCTCGACGAAGCGCGCGTCGACGGCCTTCTCGAGGAGATCGATGGCCGCCAGATCGATGTACCGGAGCTCGCGCAGCGAGACGAGCTTGCCGCGCTGGGTGCGCAGGGCCGAGAGCGCGGCGAGGAAGCTCTCCGCGGAGGGCGCGTCCTCGGGGCGCTGCGTGCCGAGGAGCGCCTTCTGCGCCTCGGTGGCCTCGACGACCGCCTTCTCGGCCTGCGCGCGGTACTGCTCGACCTTCTCGAACTCGGCGAGGATCGCGTCGGCGCTCTTGCGCACGTCCTTGAGCGCGCTCTTGAGGTCGAAGGCCTCGGCGTGGCCGATCCAGTAGTGGTCGTCGATGGCGCGACCGACGACGGTGATGAGCTCCTCGAACGTGCGGCGGGTCGGTGTCTCGGTGAGCGCGAGCCGGCGCACGGCGTAGGCGTCGCTCACGCCGCGCACGAGGGCCGGGTTGCCGACCTTGGCGAGGTACGAGCCCGCGTTGGCCGTCTTGGCCTTCTTCTCGGCCTCCTCGAGGGTCGAGAACGGCGTGCGCCACACCTGGAACGGGTGCACGCGCGTCGCGTCCGCACCCTCGGGGGCGCGGAAGATCGCCATGGTGCCATCGGCGAACACGCTGTAGCCGTGGCACTTGATCGGGGCGCCGAGCTCCTTGGTGATCAGGTTGTAGGGGAGCTGCAGGTAGAGCCCCTCCTCGCCGCGGTAGAACACGTAGAGGACGTCCTCGCCGTTGGGAGCGTGGATCATCGTCTCGAAGCGCATCCCCGCGGTGTCGGGGTCGAGGACGCGGGGGCCCTCGGCCGTGACGTAGTGGCCGCCCGGGAACAGGATGCCCTGACCCTCGGGCAGCTCGAGGCACGCCTGCCCGATCGCGTCGATGCGGGTGACGGTCTTCTGCAGCGTGTTGTAGACGAGGTACCGCGTGGTCTCCTCGCGGTAGGGGAGCACCTTCAGCAGGATCAGCGCCCCGACCTTGGCCCAGGAGATCTCGCCGTCGTCGAGGGTCTGGTTCGGGTCGGCGACGGGCTCGCGCCAGATGCCGCGCCCGTCCTTGGTGTTGTTCTCGATCTTGACGGTGAGGTCGCCACCGACCGTCTCCACGAACACCTGGTCGAGGATGTTCACGTGGGGGTGGGCGCCCATCACCTGCTGCTCGCGGCCGGTGCGGGTCCACTTGAACGCGAAGCTCGGCGGGTCGACGTTGTCCTCTTCGCCGCGCGCGTCGATGTAGGTGACCTTGTTCTTGCCGTCGATCCCGAAGCGGAACACGGTGACGTCGGTGAGCTTGTCGCCGATCTGCGCGATGATCAGCAGGCGCTTGTCGGTGCGCCGCAGCTTGAGGATGCGCGGGCCCTTGGCGTACTTGAACGCCGTCGTGAAGTCGTTGACGAAGGCGGGCGTCGCGAGGAACGTGCCCTCGAGGGCGATCGGCTCGAGGCCCTCGCCGCCGTCGGCGTCGAGGCGGTAGAGCGCGAACACGTCGCCCACCGCGGGCACGCTCTTGAGCCCGAGCGTGACGTTGAACGCGAACAAGAGGAACCCGCCCACCGAGACCATGTCGCGCGGGTGCGCGGCGTTCTCGGTGCGCACGCGGCTGGTCTGCGCGAGCTCGAACGCCGACGAGCCGAAGATCGCCTTGCGCGCGGCGTTCACCTTCTCCGCGCGCGTGGTCAGCTCGGTGACGTGGCCGAGGAGCCGCTGCCGGACGACCTCGTAGCTCCCCGCGTCGAGGCCGCCGGTGCCGGCGTCCTCGCCCTTCGTTTCGGGCGCTTGGGCCATGGGACCCTCTAGGGCGCGTCCTTCTTCACCATGCCGAGGAGCTTCTTCTGCGCGTCCTTGTCACCGCGGGCGAACCGCTCGACGAGCCCCGCCAGCTCGGGGTCGAGCGACCCGTCCTTCACGAAGTCCCGCGCCACGTTGCGCAGGGTGACGCTCTCGCCGAGCGCCGCTTCGACCGACTGCCCGACGCCGATGGCCTTCACGTAGCGGTCGAAGAACGCGCCGTCGCCGCCCACGATGTTGAACTTGGCGTTGGCCAGCGACTTTCCGAGCACGTCGGCCTGGGCCATCGCCTGCTCCTTGCGGGCCTTGATGGTCTCGATGGCCACGGTGCGGTCCTTCTCGAGGTTGAGGCGGAACTCCTCGTGCCCGCGCCCGCTCTCGTCGAGGATTCGCATGGCCTCGGCCTTCTCGCGAATGCCGGTCGCCTCGGCGGTCATCTTCTCGCGCACGACGGAGGCCTCGGCCGCGCCCTGCTTCTGGATCGCGTCGGCCTCGGCCTGACGCACGGCGACCTTGGCGAAGCCCTGCTTCTGTTCACCCTCGGCGGCGGCGTTCATCTTCTCGAGCGAGACGCGCGCCTCGACGAGGCCCTGCTTCTCGAAGGCCAGCGCGTCGGCCTCCTTGACCCGCGCGGCGGCGAGGCCCTTCGCGGCCTCCTCGGCCTGGATGCCCTCGGCCAGGCGCACCTTGGCGCGCGCCAGCTTGTCGGCGGTCTCGAGCTCCGCGTCGGAGGTGAGGATCTTCTCGCGCGCCTTGTGCTTGGCCGCCTCCTCGGAGGCCTCGGCGGCCTTCACCAGCTTGACCATGCCCTCCTGCGCCTGGGCCTCGGCGGCGAGCCGGACGACCTCCTTCTCGCGGTTGGCCTGCGCGGTCGTGCGCAGATCCTTGATCTGCTCCTCCTCGGCGGCCACGGTCTTGTCGACGGCGATGCGCGTGCGCACCACGTCGGCGATCTCCTTCTTCTGCTGCTCGAGGTCGCGGTCTCGCGCCAGCACGGCCACCTGCACCTCGCGCTCGCGCGCCACCGCCTCGAGCTGCCGCGCCTTCTCCACGCGCTCGCTCTCCACCAGGATCTCGCGCTCGCGGTTCTTCTGCGCGATGGACACGCCGCGGTTCTTCACCTCGTTGGCGATGAGGGTCTCCTCCTCGACCTTCTGACGCAGCAAGAGGGTGCGCTTCTGCTCCTCGAGGGCGAGGCGGGTGGCCTCGTTCTCCTCGCGGGTCTTGGCGACGGAGATCTCGCGGTCCTTCTTGGCCTCGGCCTCGGCCTTGCGCTGCTCGAACCGGAACATCGCCTCGTCGGCGGTGAGGTTCTGGCTGCCCTTCTCGGTGCGCTCCTTCTGGCGCAGCTCGTTGGTGGCGACGTTCTTCTCCACCGTGAGGGCCGTGATCTTGCGGATGCCCTCGGAGTCCATGATGTTGTTCGGATCGAGCGCCTCGAGCGGGGTCTGCTCGAGGTAGTCGATCGCCGCGTCGTCCAGGATGAACCCGTTCAGGTCCTTGCCGATGACCCGGATGATCGCCTCCTTGAACTCCTCGCGCTTGGTGTAGAGCTGCTCGAAGTCGAAGTGCTTGCCGACCGTCTTGAGCGCCTCGGAGAACTTGGCGTTGAACAGCGCCACCAGGGTGTCCTCGTCGCTCGCCCGCGCGCAGCCGATGGACTGGGCCACCTTGAGCACGTCGTCGGCGGTCTTGTTCACCCGCACGAAGAACGTGACGTTGATGTCGGCGCGGATGTTGTCGTTGCAGATCAGGCCCTCTTTTCCGCGGCGATCGATGTCGATCGTCTTGACGGAGAGGTCCATCACCTCGGCGCGGTTGACGATCGGCAGCACGAGCCCACCCGTGAAGGTGACGTACGGCTTGTCGTTCCGCGAGGTGTTGATGATCAGCGCCTTGCCTTGCTCGACCTGACGGTAGAAGCGCGCGAACATCGCGCCGATCCCGAACAGGATGACGACCCCGGCGCCGATGGCGGCAAAGATGGGCAACAACTCGTGCATTGGAAGCTCGCTCCCCTGGAGGCGCGAGAGGGGTGCGCGGTGCACCGCTCTTCGCTCCGTGGATCCTGCCAGGCACGGACGAACTAGGTAAAGTTCATGACCGGCGGCGACCGCTCGCTTCGTCCATCGGCGCGACGATGTACTCCTCGCGCTCCTCGTCGAATCCCACGATGACCCCCTCCTCGCCGCGCTTCATCGCCACGCCCTCCACGCGGACCCGCAGCACGATCTCGGCCCCGGTGTCCTTGACCAGAGCCTCGCCGAAGCGCTCGTCGGCCTCGCCGGTGCGGATGGTGCACGTCTGACCGAGGAGATCGCGCGAGGACTTGGCCCGCCGCGGCGTGAGCAACGGGGCGAGCGGAAGCGTGGCCGCCTTGGTGAGGGGAAAGGCGAGGAGCGGCGCGACGACGAAGGCGAGCAGCGCCTTCACGATCACGCCCGGGTCGTAGTGGGCCTGGTGGGCGGCCCACAGCGCCACCAGCGTGAGGATCCAGGAGAAGAACGAGATGAGCGAGAAAGAGACGGTGATCGGGACGTCCTTCAAACGGAAGAACCCCGCGATGCCGGCGGGGGCGTCCTCGCTCGCGCCCACCTCGTGGCCCCCGCCGTCCACGTCGTGACCGCCGACGTCCCCGGCGTCGCCCACGTCGCCCGCGTCGCCGAGCTCTGCGTGGCCGGCGTGGAGGTCGGCGCCGTGACCGAGGCCCTCGGCGCCGGCGTCGGCGCCCTCGCCGAGGTGGACGAGGCCGCTCATGACGAACAGCCAGTAGACCAGGGAGATCGCCACCAGCACCGTCCACACCGCCACGGGGAAGTGCAGGAACAGCGCGAACGCGGTCACGGCCGCGCGCCCTCGGGCTCTCTCGCGAGGAGCTCGGCGATCCGGTCGAGGCGGGCGAGCAGCGCGTCGTGCTTGGTCTGCTCCGCGTCCGCCGCCGCGCGCACGTCGACCGCCGTCTCGTCGAGGGCGCGGGTCGCCATCGCGGGGCCGAACATCATCAGCAGCGTCACGATCTGCTTGCCGCGCTCGGTGCAGGCGAAGATGTCGCAGTAACCGACCGAGAGGTTGGTCGAGACGAAGACCAGGGCGTCGTTGATCGAGCGCACCTTCGGGTTGTGGCCGACCTCGGCCTTGTAGAAGAGCTGCGCCGCGACGAGGGTGGTCCAGATCACCGCGTCGGCCGGGTCCTCGCGGCTCTCCTCGCGCATCCATTGCTTGGCCTCGTCGAGGAGGTCCGGGGCGAGGAGCCCGAGCAGGAGAGACGACGCGCCCATGGCGGAAAACCGTACCGTCCGGCCACGGAAGAAGTCCATTCCGCGACTGGCCTGCCGGTTGCTCAGGGGAGAGGGCAAGACCTTGAGCGAGGAGTTCCCATGCAGCGACAGCGAGTTCCGACGGCATTTCGTGGCGTGTTCGGGGGTGGGGCGCCGGCCAGCACTGACGCCGGCGCCAAGGTGGTGACGCCGTGGCCCTCGAGCCACCTGCTGGGCGTGGTCGAGGCGCTGATGTCGAGCGACCCCGAGGAGGCGCGCACGCTGGTGCTCGAGATCGCGTCGAAGGTCCGCGCGCACGCCTGGCACGCAGGGGGCACGAACCAGGGGGCGCGCGCGGCCGCGCTGGCCGACCGGCTGCAACGCGCCGGGGACAGCGGCGACCTTCGCTCGCTGTTCGCCCGGACTTGACCCGATCCCGGCCGGTCGGGGCACTATCAGGGAGCATGCGCCTCCCCCGCTCGCTCGCCCTGCTCGTCTGCGTCTCCTCCTGTGGAAGCGAGGCGACCTCGGGCGGGCTCGACGATGGGGGGACCCTCGCCGACACGGCCGGGGCTGCCGACACCCGCCCCCCGGGAGTGCCCACCGGCCCCGGCGACGGGAAGTTCCAGAAGGCCTTCCGCGACGGCGGCGTCGGGGTCACCTGCGAGATGACCTACGACGACATGGTCAAGAGCGGCGCGCCGTCCCTCACGAGCGGTGCCACCACGATCTTCGTCGGCTTCCAGCAGTTCGGCGCCAACCAGGACCCGGTCTTCTACCGCTTCGACGACAAGAAGAAGGTCTACTGCGAGCACCACGAGAAGGAGTCGCCCGACGGGCGCGCGGTCGGCATCACCTGGGACGGCGGCCCGACCGCGTGGGTCGTCTACACGATCGTCGGGGGCGGCAGCGCCTTCGATGGTCTCGCCAAGGGCGGCTGGATCGCGAGCTACGGCGACGGCGGTGGTAGTTCCAAGGTGGCCGTCATCGGCGAGGTCGAGACGCAGCTCGGCACCGTGCGCCGGATGACGTTCGTGCCGGCCAAGCGGCAGGACGGCACCAAGACCAACACCCTGAACCCCGCCGACGCGATCACGGTGCTCACCGACGGCACGCTCGAGTTCAAGGGGGGCTCGGCCTTCGCGCCGCTCAACCCGGACCGCACGCCCATGTGCACGGGCTCCACCGAGTACCCAGCCACGCTGGACGGGGCGAAGGGCCCCTCCTACCTCGCCCGCTTCTCCGCGGACCTGAAGACGGTGCTCTGCGCCTCGACCGCCGGGTGCAGCTTGGTGAAGCAACCCTGCAAGTAGGCGCTGGTACACGTGTTGCTCCCTCGGAGGGCATGAAACCCCTCCTCTTCGGGCTCCTGCTCGCCGGCACCGCGTCGGGCTGCGTGGGCTACGGAAGTTTTCACGGCCATCACCACCACGGTCCCGGCGTCGGTGACCTGCTCGTCGTCGGCGGCATCCTGGCCGTGTCGGCGATCGCGAACGCGGCCGACGAGCCGCCGCCCCCCGACCCGCCGCCCGCGACCGGTCCGATCGTCGTCGCGACGCCGGGCGCGTTCGACAAGGGCGCGGCCAAGAAGGCGCTCGCCGCGGTGCCCTACAAGGACTGCGGCCAGGGTGGCGAGGCCACGGTCGTCCTGGTCTTCTCGTCGAACGGCAAGGTGAAGCAGGCCGGCTTCGCCGACGGCGCCCTGCCGCCCGAGGTGGGCGCGTGCGTCCTCGCGCGGTTCCAGGGTGTCGAGGTGCCTCCGTTCGTGAAGGACACGCAGACCGTGTCCTGGCGCATCTCGCTGCCGCAGCCGATCGCCGCGCCGGCCCCGACCGCCAAGCCGCTCGACATGTGACCGAGGCCATCGGAGCCGGCCGTTCATGGGCGGCCACGGCACAGGTAGTTCCTGCCATTGCTGCCATACCGGCGGCGAAGTAGCCAAGATCCCCCCGTCCGTTCACCCTGGCGTCGCACGGGCCCGGCACCCTGCGCCGACATGACGCGCATCGCCCACCTGACCGACCTCCACCTCGTCGAGCGCCGGCCCGAGGCCCGCTCGTGGCAGGACCGCCTGCGGATCCAGACGATCTCGCAGGGGCGTCCGATCGACTCCGAGAGGCCCCGCCGCCGCCTGCGCCGGGCCTTCGCCGAGGCCCGCGCCGCGCGGGCCGACCACGTCGTCGTCACCGGTGATCTCACCGAGGACGGCATCCCCGCGCAGTTCGAGGTCCTCGCCGAGGAGCTCCACGCGGCGCCGTTCGCGCCCGAGCAGATCACCCTCGTGCCCGGCAACCACGACGGCTACACGTCGGGCGACGCCTTCGAGAATGCGCTCGCCGGCCCGCTCGCCGCGTTCCGCGTCACGAGCCGCCCGGGCACCGCCGTCGAGCTGAAGGGCGCCACCGTCGTCGCGCTCTCCACCACCATCCACCAGCACTGGCTGCGCGCGGCCGGAGAGCTCGGCGAGCGGCAGCGCCGTCGCATCCACGACGTGCTGCACGCGCGCGAGCGCCGTGGCGCGACGGTGCTCGCGATGCACCACCCGCCGTTCACCTTCGGGCTGCGGCTCGGCTGGCTCGAGGGCCTGCTCGACCTCGGCTTCGTGCGCACGATGCTGCGTCCGTTCCGCAGCGCGCACGTGCTGTGCGGGCACGTCCACGAGCGCGGTGACCACCGCCTCGGGCCGGCGCGACATGCCCGGCTCCACACCGCGCACTCCGTGGCCGAGGACGACCGCGCCTTGCGCCTCTACGACGCCATCGACGATCGGCTCGTGCCGAGCGACGGTCCCGTGCCGTTCGCGCTCGCCATGCGCGCCTTCCGGCAGTCCGCGCTCGGAGAAGCCTGACGTGCAGGCCCTCGGTCGCTACCGGCTCGTCGCGGAGATCGGGCGCGGCGGCATGGCCGAGGTGTTCCTCGCCGTGGCGCAGGGGACCGCCGGCTTCCAGAAGCTGCTGGTCGTCAAGGCGCTCGCGGAGGGCTCCCTGGACGAACCCGAGCACCTGACGATGTTCCTCGACGAGGCGCGGCTCGCGGCGCGCATGCACCACCCGAACATCGTGGCCACCCACGAGGTCGGAGAGGACCAGGGGCGTCACTTCCTCGTCATGGAGTGGCTCGACGGGCAGCCGCTGCACAAGGTGCTCGCGCGGATGCCGGAGGCGGCGCTGCCCCTCCCGCACCGCGTACGCATCCTCTGCGACACGCTCTCCGCCCTCCACTACGCGCACGATCTCACCGACTTCGACGGCACGCCGCTCGGGATCGTCCACCGCGACGTCAGCCCCCAGAACGTGGTGGTGACCTTCGACGGCACCGTGAAGCTGGTCGACTTCGGCATCGCCAAGGCCTCCCTGTCGTCGACGGAGACCCAGGTCGGGATCCTCAAGGGGAAGGTCGCGTACATGGCGCCCGAGCAGGCCCGCGGCGAGCGCGTCGATCGGCGCGCGGACGTGTTCGCGGTCGGGATGATCCTCTGGGAGATGCTGGTCGGTCGGCGCATGTGGAAGGGCAGGACCGACCGCGAGATCCTCGAGCACGTGTTCCGCGGCGAGCTCCCCTCGGTCGAGGAGGCGCGCCCCGACGTCCCGCCCGGCCTCGCGAGCGTCTGCGCGCGGGCCCTCGCGCTCGACCCGCAAGACCGTTATCCGACCGCGGCCGCCATGCAGCGGGACCTCGAGAAGGTGCTGCGCGCGCTCGGACCCCTGCCGGCCTCCGACCTCGGCGACCGGCTGCAGGAGACCTTCGCCGAGATGCGCGCGCGCACGCGCACCGTGATCGAGGAGCGCCTGCGGCACCTGTCCGCCAACACCTCCGAGGTCGCGCCGCTCACGCTGCCGACCACCGCTGCGGAGGCGCTGACGTCGGAGGAGATCACGCGGCCCTCGGTGCCGCGCGCCCTCCGCAACACAGGCCGCACGAGCCGGGCGCAGATGCTCGAGCCTGCCGCGCCGAAGGTGCGTCGCCCGCTCTGGCCGTGGGCGGCGGCGGCGGGCCTGCTCGCGCTCGCGCTGCCCGCGGGCTGGTACGCGACGCGCGCGACGCCGGTCGGGGCGCGCCCGGCCGAGCCGCCCGTCGCGGCGCTCGCCTCGGCGACGCCCGTCGCGGCACCAGCCGTCGCGCCGAAGACTCCTGCGGGGGCCTGCGGCGCCAAGAACAAGCCGCTCGTCGAGATCAACGGCGACATCGACGGCGACTTCACGCTCTCGTGCGCGAACGACTACCTGCTCAAGTTCCTCGTGTTCGTGAAGCCGGGGGCCACGCTCACCATCGAGCCCGGCACGGTGATCCACGGTGACCCCGCCACGAAGGCCACGCTCGTGGTCCAGCCCGGAGGCAAGATCGTGGCGCGCGGGAAGAAGAACGACCCCATCGTGTTCACGAGCGCGAAGGCGCCGAGCGAGCGTCGCCCCGGGGACTGGGGCGGCGTCATCCTGCTCGGCCGCGCGCCGCTCAACCTGCGGGACGAGAAGGGCAAGCCGCAGAAGGGCCGCATCGAGGGCATCACCCAGGGCGGCCTCTACGGCGGCGACGACCCCGACGACGACAGCGGCGTGCTCGAGTACGTGCGCATCGAGTACAGCGGCGTGGTGCTCGGTCCGAACAACGAGATCAACGGCCTCACCCTCGGCGCCGTCGGGCGCAAGACCGTGCTCGACCACATCCTCGTCCGGCAGACCGCGGACGACTGCTTCGAGTTCTTCGGCGGAACGGTCGACGGAAAGCACCTCGTCTGCCAGTACGGCGGCGACGACGGCTTCGACTGGGACTACGGCTACCGCGGGCGCCTCCAGTTCCTGTTCCTGCAGCAGGACCCGAACGTGCTGGACGACACCAACGGCTTCGAGGGCGACAACGACCCGGCCGGCAGCGCCAACGAGCCGCGCAGCGAGCCCACGATCTGGAACGCCACGCTCTGCGGGATGAACAAGGACGCGCCCAAGGAGCAGTACGGGATGCTGTTCCGCCGGGGAACTCGCGGTCACGTCTGGAACACGATCGTCACCGGCTTCGAGGCCGGGATCGACGTCCGCGACAAGTCGACGCGGGTCGAGGTGCGGAGCTCGATCTTCTTCAAGAACCCGATCGCCCACGTGGAGAAGCCCGGCCCGTTCGACGACGACGACGGGTTCGACGAGGTCGCCTTCGTGCTCGATCCTTCACGAAAGAACCTGGTCATGGACCCGAAGATCCCTGGTTGTTTCGACCCGACGCACCCGCGGCCCGGACCGCTCGTGAGCATTACTGCCAATGCTGCCACGCCTCCTGCCGACGGCTTCTTCGACCCGGAGGCCGCGTACGTCGGCGCCTTCCGCGACGAGAAGGACGACTGGGCCACGGGCGAGTGGATCGCCTGGGGATCGCGCTGACGGACGAAGTAGCGACGACTTCGCGGCGACGAGACATGGGTGTCACCTCGGTCGTTCATCCTTGCGCCCAATACTGACAAGCCAGGAGGACGAAGACCATGTCCAAAGCCATCGTGCGCCCCCTCGAATCCCGTGACTTCGAGGCCCTCATGCGCCTCGAAGAGGACGTGTTCGCCGCGACCGGCGAGAGCACCCTCGGGCCCTATTACATCCGCCTGTGTTGCGAGTTCTTCGCCGAGTCGTGTTTCCTCGCCGAGGTCGACGGCGAGCCCGTCGGCTACCTGCTCTCGTTCGTGAACCGCGGCGAGGCCTACTGCACGACCCTCGCCGTCATCCCGCGCTTCCAGCGCTCGCGGGTCACCCTCGAGCTGCTCCGCGCGTTCATGCGCCGCATCGTCGACCACGTCGACGTGTGCTGGTTCACGGTCACCGAGGACAACGTCGCGGCCCGCTCGCTGCACGCCATGCTGGGCGCCCGCGAGACCGAGGTGCGCTCGGAGTTCTACGGCAAGGGCGACAAGCGCATCGTCTCCCGCATCGACCGCGCCACCTTCGAGGCCCTGCGGCCGAAGTACGAGCGGCTCGGGCTGGTGGAGCGTCGGGCCGAGGCGCCGGTCAGCGGCGAGCACCTCCGCGCGGACCTGAGCGAGGTCGCGTGAACGTCTCGACCGAGGCGCTGCTCGCGCTCGGGGCGCCGCGGCGCTTCGACGAGGTCGAGCGCGTGTCGACCCGCTTCGCCGGGACCGTGCGACACCTGGTCGAGACCGCGGTGCAGGCGCGCGGAGTCGAGGCCCTGCACGGGCCACAGCGGCGCGCGGCGAGCGGCCTCGCGCTTCGCAACGCCGCGCGCGAGATCCTGACCACCCTTGGCTTCGAGGTCGAGATCGTCGGGCGGCTGCCGGTGGGCCAGGCCCTCATGGTCGCGAACCACCTGAGCTGGGTCGATCCGCTCCTCGTGGTCCAGGCGGTGCCTGCGGTGGCGCTCGCCAAGCGCGAGGTCTTCGACTGGCCCGTCATCGGTGCCCAGGTGCGCAAGCTCGGCGTGGTCATGGTCGACCGCCGCGACCCGGTGACGCGCGCGGTGGCCCTGCGGCGGGCGTGGCGCGCGCTCGCCGAGGGCGCCTCGGTGCTCAACTTCCCCGAGGGCACGACCACCTACGGGGACACGCTGCCGTTCCACCGCGGGCTCTTCGCCGCAGCGATCGCCCATCACGTGCCCGTGGTGCCGATCCGCATCGAATACGCGGACCGCGACGCGTGCTGGGTCGGGGACGAGACCTTCCTGCCCCACTTCCTGCGCCTCGCGCGCCGACGCGTGACCCGGGCCCGCCTCTCCTTCGGGACGCCCCTCGTCCCGCGCAAGGGCGAGGAGGCCCAGGACCTCGCCGACCGCGCTCGCGCGCGCATCACGTTCGCCAGCTGAGGATCCCATGCAACAGCCCGCCCACGCGTACATCCGCGACGGTCAGATCAACTTCTTCCGCCTCGCCCACGGGCCGCTCGAGGGCGCGCAGGCCGCGCTGATCGGCGTGCCCTGGGACGGCGGGACCACTTTCAACCCAGGTGCGCGCCTCGCGCCGTGGGAGGTGCGGCGGGTGAGCGCGCTCGTCCAGACGTTCCACCCGACGCGCAAGGTGGACGTGTTCAATACGCTGCGGGTCGTCGATCACGGGAACGTGGCGGTCCCGCCGTTCTCCGCCGAGCTCGCGCGCGGCGCCATCGAGGCGGAGATCGGTGCGGTCGTCGGGGCAGGGGTCGTGCCCTTCGTGGTGGGCGGCGATCACTCGATCACGTACCCCATCCTGCGCGCCGTCGCGCGGGCGCACGGGCCGGTGGCGCTCGTGCACGTCGACGCGCACCTCGACACGAGCGGCCCCGAGGTGTGGGGCGACGCGTTCCACCACGGCACGCCGATCCGCCACGCGATCGACGAGGACCTCGTCGCGCGCAACGCCCTGCACCAGATCGGGATCCGCGCCACCTGGGGCTCGCCCGAGGAGGGCGCGCTCGTCGCCGAGCACGGCGGGCGCCTCTACGACATGGACACGGTCCACGACCGTGGCATCGGCGAGGTGGCGCGCCAGATCCGCGAGGCGGTCGGCGACCGACCGACGTACATCACGTTCGACGTCGACGGGGTCGATCCCGCGTTCGCGCCAGGCACGGGCACGCCAGTGCCCGGGGGCCTGTCCTCGCGTGAGGCCCTGCGGCTCGTGCGGTCGCTCGCCGGCGTGAAGCTGGTCGGCATGGACGTGGTGGAGGTCTGCCCCGCCCACGACGTCTCGGACGTCACGGCGCACCTCGCCGCGCACCTGCTCTACGAGGGGCTCGCGCTGCTCGCGACCTGAACGACCTGAACGCCGTGTGACGGCGCGCTGTGTGACATTTGCGCCGGGGGCGTCGCGGCCACGCCGCGGATCGGTCACAGTACCGACACTCTGATGTCGGGCTTGCCGTCTCTCTTTGGTCCTTACGTCCAGGAACGCACCTTTCACGAGGTCTGCGCCGAGGCGTGCGGTGACGCGCGCGTGGCAGGGCGGTCGGTCGAGGGCCGCGCCGTGCACCGCTTCGATCTCGGCCCGCTCGACGGCGTGCCGGTCCTGCTCACGGGGCTGATGCACGGCGTCGAGGTCATCGGGTCGGTGGCCCTGCTCGAGCTCGTGCGGCGCCTGCGGACCGAGCGCTCGGCCGACGCCGAACTCGTGCGCAGCTGCGCGCGGGTGACGGTGCTGCCGGTGGTGAACCCGGACTCGTTCGCCGAGAACATGGAGCGGATCGCACGAGGGCGGCTCGCGTATCGGCGAGGCAACGCGCGTGGGGTCGATCTGAACCGCAACTTTCCCGTGGTCGGCGCGCTCGGCGAGTGGCACCCGTTCTCGGGCTCGCGGCACCCCTGGTCTCCGCACTACATGGGGCCACACCCGCTGTCGGAGCCGGAGTCGCGCACGGTGGTGGCGGTGGCGCAGGAGATCGCGCCGGCAGTGGCGGTCGGCTTCCACAGCTTCGGCGACATGCTCCTGTATCCGTGGGCGCACACGCGCGCGCGCCACCCGCGCGAGGCGCACTACCGCGCCCTCGGCCGCGCGTTCTCGGGGGCGCTCCGCGGGGCGCCGTACGTGGTGGACCAGGCCACCCGGTTGTACCCCACGCTCGGAGACCTGGACGACTGGCTCGACGCGCGGTTCGGCGCGGACGCGTTCACGGTGGAGGTCTCCACGCTGGACCGGCGGCTCCTGCACCCGCGGCGCGCGATCAACCCGTTCTGCTGGATGAACCCCAGCCACGCGCACGTGGTGGACGAGACGGTGGACCGGCTGGTCCCGGCGCTGCTGGCGCTGCTGCGCGCGGGGGTGGAGGCGCGGGTTGGACGAGCCGGTGAGCTCGCGGCGGCGGAGTGATTGCTGCCACTGCTGACAGGACATTTGCTGCCAATCACTGACAGACCTCGTCGGTAGCCTTTTCCACAACTTCACACCAGCTTCACCGGCTTGCCCGATCGGCCGGGCATGCTGCTGGCCCGTGGACACCACCACGGCCCTCTCGCTGCTCCCGGTCGCGACCTCGGTCGCGGTCTATGGCACCGTGTTCGGTGCCTTCGCCGTCGCCGTGCGGCGGCGCCGCCGACAGGGCAGCCCGCCGCTCGACCGCGCGCCGCGGGTCACCGTGCTCAAGCCGGTGGCCGGGGTGGACGAGGATCTCCGCGAGAACCTGGAGAGCTTCGCGCGGCTCGACTACCCCGCGTTCGAGCTCCTGATCGGCGTCGCCGACCCACGCGACCCCGCCGTCGAGGTGGCCTACGCCTTCCTGCGCGCCCACCCGGAGCTGGACGCCAGGATCGTCCACACCGATCCGGACGCGGCCATCAATCCCAAGGTCGCCCAGCTGCTCGGCCTCGAGCGACAGGCCACCGGGGAGATTCTCGTCATCTCCGACGCCAACGTCCGCGTCGCGCCCTCCTACCTCTGGTCGCTCGTCGCCGAGCTCTCCCGACCTGGTGTCGGGCTGGTGTCGAGCCTGGTCGCGGGGGACGGCGAGAGGACCTGGGGAGCGGCGCTGGAGAACCTGCAGCTCGGCGCGCAGGTCGCGCCGACCGTCGGGGCCATGACGCTGCTGTCCGACCTCCCGGTCGCGGTCGGCAAGTCCATGGCCATGTGGCGCAAGGCGCTCCACCGCATCGGCGGGTTCCACGTGGTCGCGAGCGTGCTCGCGGAGGACCACCTGCTCGGCCGCCTGTTCCAGGACGCGGGCTTCGGGGTGGGCGTGGCGTTCGATCCGGTCGAGAACCGCAACGCGGTGTGCACCCTCGCGCGGACCCTCGAGCGGCACACGCGGTGGGCGAAGATGCGGCGGGCCATCGTGCCGGGCGCGTTCCTCGCCGAGCCGCTCGGCTCGCCGTTCGTGATCGCGCTCCTGACCGCGCCCCTCCTTCCGAGCCGGCTCGCGGTCGCGCTGCTCCTCGCCACGGCGGCCCTCCAGATCGTGTTCGCCGCCCTCGCCCTGCGGCTGCTCCGCACGCGGCCGATGGCGCTGCGCTTCCTCGCGCTGGAGCCGGTGCGCGCCCTCCTCGTCCAGATCTGCTGGCTCCGCGCGTGCGTCAGCCGGCGCGTCGAGTGGCGGGGACACCCGTTCTACGTGGAGGCCGACTCGCACCTCGTGCCGGCGCCGCCCTCCGGTCGTTTCGGCGCCGCGCTGTCGGCGATCGTCCCGTGACCGTCCTCTTCCACCGAGGAGCTCTCATGCACATCCAGCTCGTGGTCTTCGACATGGCCGGCACCACCGTGGCCGACGACGCCGACGTGGCCTTCCACCTTCGCGAGGCCGTGAAGGCCCTCGGCGTCTCGCCGACGCTCGCCCAGGTCAACGCGGTGATGGGGTGGCCCAAGCCGCTCGCCATCCGCACGCTGCTCGAGGATCAGGGCCTCGCCGCGACGGAGCCCGAGGTGGAGTGCATCCACCGCTCGTTCGTCGACCGGATGGTCCGCTTCTACCGCACCCACGTGACCGTCGCCGAGGTCCCCGGCACGACCCACGTGTTCCGCTGGCTCAAGATGCGCGGCGTGAAGGTCGCGCTGGATACGGGCTTTTCGCGGCCGATCTGCCACGCGATCGTCGAGCGCCTCGGCTGGGCCGACGAGGGGCTCCTCGACGCCACCGCGACCAGCGACGAGGTCGCCCTCGGTCGGCCGGCCCCCGACCTGATCCACCTCGCGATGCGGCGGGCGCGCGTCACCGACGCGAGCTGCGTCGTGAAGGTCGGCGACACCCCGTCCGACCTCGAGGAAGGTCGGCGCGCGGGCTGCGGGATGGTCATCGGCGTCACGCGGGGGTCGCACTCGAGCGAGCAGCTGGCGGTGTGCCGGCCCGACTACCTCGTGCCCACCGTCGAGTCCTTGCCCGATCTCTTCTATCGCCTCTCGCGAGAGCGCGCGCAGCAGGCCAGCGCGACCGTGTGATTCGTTGCCCAAGAGTCACCACATCCTCCACGCACCGCCACGGTAGGGCACCACTCTCCGCGCCGAACGGAGGATGGAATGAAGGCACGCAAGGTCCTGAGTGGCGTCGGTCTCTTGATGATGGGGCTCTTCGCGGCGTGCGGCGCCGGCGAGAAGGGCGCCGATGGCACCAATGGCAGCAATGGCGAGCCGGGCAAGAACGGCGAGCCTGGCAAGCCGGGCGACCCGGGCAAGCCCGGCGATCCCGGTGAGGCGGGCGTCACGGGCGAGGCCGGCACTCCCGGCACGCCGGGCACGCCGGGCAAGGGGACCCCGGATCCGAACTATCCGCTGTCGGGCGTCGTCGCTCTGTCGCTCTCGGACAGCGCCGCGAGCATCCCGGAACTCGTGAAGGCGCGCGTCGTCCAGTACGGCAGCGGCACGCTCCCGGCCGGCGTGCAGTTCCCGCTCGTCGCGACCTCGACCGACAGCGTCCGCGCGCTCTCCGGGCTCAAGCAGAGCGTCGTCGTGAAGTGGCTCGACCCGCTCCGCTGGGACGCCGCCGCCACGGCGCCGCGCTTCGGCGCGAACGCCGACTACATCGCCTACTTCGGCGACGGCTGGTCCGCGACGGCGGGCAACCCGCCCCAGTGGAACGGGAGCAGCACCTCCGCCTGGATCTTCGTCAACCACGAGTACGTCTCGGGCTCGAGCCCGACCTCGACGACCGACGCCAAGGGGCAGCAGCTGTTCTTCGCGCAGACGCTCCAGTCGTGGGGAATCCTCACCAACGACGTGACGAGCTCCAGCTGGAGCGACGACGCGCTCGCCAAGTTCATCGTTCAGAGCAAGCGGCAGGTCGGCGGCTCGTGGCTCCACATCGTGCAGGATCCCTCGACGCTGGAGTGGGCGATCGACCGCAACGCGACGAGCCTGCGCTACGACGCGACCGACGCCACGCTGCTCAAGACCACGGGCTACACCATCGGCACGCAGAAGGACGACAAGGGCGCGAGCCTGCCGTCGGGCGTCGTGGTGGGCACGGCGGGAAACTGCTCCGGCGGTCAGACGCCGTGGGGCACCGTGTTGACCGGCGAGGAGAACACGCAGGACTACTACGGTGACGTGGAGGCCTGCTGGAACGGCGACCAGAAGTTCATCACCGGCGCCGGCTTCGACAAGGGCAGCGACGTCGCGCCGTCCGTCGCCGCCTCTCTGACCAGCGAGTACGGCAAGAGCTCCGACGCGGCGCACCGCAAGGACCGCGACGCGTACGGGTGGATGGTCGAGATCGATCCGGGCGTCGCGCCGACCGAGTACGAGGGCCGCACGACGGCTGGCACAGGCCACAAGAAGCTCGGCGCGCTCGGCCGCGCTCGGTGGGAGATGGCCGGCTTCGTGGTCGACGGTGCGTGGAAGATCCCGACCGGCAAGCCGCTGGTCATGTACGCGAGCGAGGACCGCCGCGGCGGTCGCGTCTTCAAGTACGTGAGCAAGGAGAACTACACGGCCGGCATGACCAAGGCCCAGGCGCGCTCGCTGCTCGATCAGGGCACGATCTACGTCGCGCACTTCGCCGGCCTCGACAACCTGACCGGCGACACGCTCGTCGGCGGCGCCGTGCCGACCGAGGCCGCCCCGGGGACGGGCAAGTGGATCAAGCTGTCGGTCGACAGCACCGACCTGGCGCCCAACGCGACCGCCCTCGGCACCGCGACCAAGACGGTCGGCGAGGCCCTCAAGGACAAGAACTGGAACGGGATGGGCGGCTTCCCCAACGACGACACGGTCCGCAAGGCGCTGTTCACCGCCTGCAACAAGATCGGCATCATGGAGCTGAACCGCCCCGAGGACGCCGAGTGGAACCCGAAGGACCTCTCGGGCAAGCCGCGGCTCTACATCGCGTTCACGAACCACACGGGCTTCACGGCGCTCGACCAGAGCGGCAAGATGTTCGACCCGGCGACCCACGCCACCGACAGCAAGAAGCGCCCCGACGCGGCGGGCTCGATCTTCTCGGTCGAGGAGGCCGACCCGAGCAACCCCGCCACCTCGGCCACCTTCAAGTACATGCGCGTCTGGAAGGGCAGCACCACCCCGGGCCTGCTCGCTACTGCCAATCCTGACAACCTGATGATCGACAGAGACGGCGGGGTCTGGTTCGGGACCGATGGGGCCTTCAGGTCGGCCAAGCAGCCCGACGCCATCTACTACCTGGACCTCGATCCGGCCCACAAGACCCTCGCCACGCCGACCTACGGCGTGCCGTTCCGCGTGGTGACGGTCGCGAGCGACGCCGAGGCGACCGGGCCGGCGTTCTCCTCCGACATGCGCACCTTGTTCCTCGCCGTGCAGCACCCCGGCGAGGACGTCTACAGCACCTGGCCGGCCCGCTGAGGTCACGATGCGCGCGGCGATCCTGGTCACTCTCGCCGTCTCCGTGATCGCCGCGTGCGCGCACGGGGGCTCGAAGTCCGACGAAGCAACGCCTTCGACCTACGAGCCCCTCGCGCGCGCCCGGGCCGCGCTCCACGCGCGCCCCAGCAACCCCGACGCCTCGGTCCCGCTACAGTGCTACGCGTCGACCGCGGGCGGCCGCGGTGGGTGCTGGACCTGCCACACCCAGGGACAGGGGCCGAACCCCGTGTTCGACGGGCACCTGCAGGAGTCGTATTCGTTCAGCGAGTTCGCGAAGGTGAACCGCTGGCGCAACGCCGTCACCCCCGCCCCCGCGACCCCGATCGACGACGGGGCGATCCTCGCGTGGATCCGCGGCGACAACTACCGCGCGCTCAAGGGCGCGCTCGCGGCCATCCCTCTCTCGCAGTACCCGGGCTTCCGGCCCGACCTCGATCTGGACGCCGGCCTCGACGCCGACGGGTTCGCGAAGGACGGCTCGCGCTGGCGAGCGATTCGCTACAAGCCGTTCCCGGGCGCGTTCTTCCCGACCAACGGGGGCGCGGGCGACGTGTTCGTCCGCCTGCCGCTCGCGCTCGCCAAAGATCGTCCGACCGAGCTGCGCAACTTCGCCACGCTCGAGGCCGCGATCCGCGGCGACGGCGGACTCCCCTCCATGTACGAGGGGTCGTCGGTCGCCGTCGAGGCGCAGCTGTTCCCGCAGGGCACCGAGATCCTGCACACCGTGCGCTACCTCGATCCCGACGCGCCGAACCTCCTCTCGCGGCGCCTCAAGGAGCTGCGGTGGATGAAGAAGGCCAAGTCCAAGGACGTCTGGGCCCGCAACCGCGCGCACGAGAAGGCCATCGCCGAGAAGGAGGAGAACACCGTCCCCGTCTACGCGGGCAACGCGGTCGGCGGGCTCGAGAACGCGCAGGGCTGGCTGCTGCAAGCGTTCATCGAGGACGAGCTCGGGCGCCTGCGCCTGCAGACCGACGAGGAGCACCGCGCGTGCATGGGTTGCCACGGTTCGCTCGGCGTCACCGTCGATGCCACGTTCTCGTTCGCGCGCAAGGTGCCCGGCGCCGACGGCTACCGCTGGCAGGACCTCGGGGGGATGAAGGACGCGCCGATGCGCGGCCACGCCGACCCCGAGATCCTCACCTGGCTGCGCCGCCTGGGCGCGGGCGACGAGCTCGGGGGCAACGACGAGCTCGCGGCGCGGTTCTTCCCGGGCGGCGTCCTCGCCGAGGCCGAGGTGCGGCGCGCGGCCAAGGGAGGCGACCGCGATCTCGCCTGGCTCCTCGCGCCCTCGCGCGCCCGCGCGCTCGCGCTCGACAAGGCCTACCTGCGGCTCGTGCGCGCGCAGCGGTTCGAGCTCGGGCGCGACGCGCTGCTCGGCAAGCCGCCGCGCCTGCTCGCGCGGATCGAGAGCGAGGAGACCGGCCTCGTCGCGGCCAAGGCCGTGCACCTCGACGCGCGACTCGTCCTCGACTGGTGAGTCACTCCACGGCGCAGAAGCGCACCGAGCACCCGTCGACCAGGAGCCCGGCCCCGGGCTCGAGCAGCGTGCCGTCGAGCAGGTCGCGGACGTGGTGGATCCCCTCGGCCTGCACCACCACGCGCTGGCGCTTCGGGCTCGGGTTGATCACGAACAGCACGCGCGGAGAGCCGCCCGCGTCGTGGTGCACCGTGGCGCCGCACGGGCTCTCGGCCACGTGGATGCGCGGCACGTCTCCGATGAGATCGCGGACGTGGTGGCGGACCGCGGCGACGTCCAGCGCGTCGTCGCCGACGAGCACCGGCACGTCGGGCAGGCCGCGGCGGGTCTTCGGCGAGAGCGGCAAGAAGTGGTCGTCGCGGCGCGGTGGCGCGGGCGCGAACGACACGTGGGCGCCGGCCGCGAGCGAGCCGTGCAGCGCGGAGACGAGCTCGGCGCCGACCCCGCACGAGGTCGGCACGAGGATCCAGCGCGCGCCCTTCAGCGAGGCCAGCGGGTCTCCGCCGTCGGCGAGGGCCCAGGGGATGCCCTCCTCCTCGAGCGCGCGCTCGGCCGTGACGAGGATGCGCGCGGTGCGGAACGGCGGCGCCTCGAGGTGGCCCTCGCCGAAGTCGACGTCGTCCTCCACCACCGTCTCGCGGACGCCGCCGCCCAGCATGCGGAAGAGGGTCTGCGAGGCGGGCCCGAAGGCGTGCATGATGCGCGCGAGGCGGCGCATGCCGCGCGGCGCGACGAGGCGCGCGGGGGCATGGCGCACGAGCTCGGCGAACCGCACCCGGTCCATGGCCGCCGAGAGGTCCGCGAAGAACGTGGCGAACGGGCGCGCGTGGCCGTGCCGGTCCACCGGCGCGCCGAGCCAGCGATCGCGGTCGACGGCCATGTAGAGGTTGAAGCCGCGCAGGCCGTAGGCGAGGGCTGTGAGCAGCGTGAAGCGCGCGTCGCGCTCGTCGAGCGGCGGGACGTAGGGCGGGGCGCCCGCGCCCATCTCGGCGCCGAACGCGGGCACGCCGAGGCCGTCGCTCGTCGCCGCGAGCTCGGTCGTGCGCCGCAGGATGGCGCGGTGGTCGCCGGCCTGGTGGTAGTAGTCGAGCGCGACGAGATCGATGCCGCCCTCGAGGCGAATGCGCGCGGGGTGGAGCGGCGTGGCCGACTCCGCGGGCGGCAGGTTGTGGAACGTGGGGACGGCGAGGCCGCCCTCGACGAGCGCGCGCCGCATGCGCGAGAACGCGCGCGCCAGCATGGACTCCTGCGCGGCCACCCAGTCGAGGTGGCGTGGGAGATCGTCGGCGTCGCGCGCGTCGTATCGCACGGGCGGCAGCGCGTCGTCGAACCCGACCTGCGGCGCGCCGTGGGCGCGGGCGAGCGCCTCGCGGTTCTTGTAGCGCGCGCGCAGGAGCTCCCGGTACTGGGTGATCGCGTCGGGGTGGTAGTCCTGGTCGTAGGCGCCGTCGCGGAAGTACATCGCGCCTTCGTTGTCGATCTGCGCGAGCACGATCGGGCCCTCGGGCCAGACGAGGGGCTCGAGCTGTGCGGCGACCTCGGCGAGCCACGTCTCTGCCTCGCGCAGGAACGCCTCGCTCGCGTACGACGGTACGGGGAACGCGCGCGGCGCCACCGGCAGGAGCACGGGGTTGCCGCGCGGGCTCCGCGCCTGACAGTCGGGCGACCACACGATGCGCTCGGGGAGGCCGAAGTCGGTGAGCTCGGCGTTGATGTGCGGACCGGGCCGCACGATGGCGTGCAGGCCGAGCGCCTGCGCCTCGCGCAGGAACGCGCGCACGTCGTTTCGACCCTCCCAGTGGTAGCGCGGGGGCTCGCCCTCGCCGCCCGACTCGTGCACCTGCCACGGGATGTAGGTCTCGACGAAGCGGAACCCCATGGAGACGAGCGACTGCAGCGCGGGGCGCCACGCCGAGGGCTCGAGGCGGAAGTAGTGCACGGCCCCGGCGCGCAGCGGCAGGGTCTCGGGCTCGCCCTCGCGCGGGTGCAAGCGGATGCCCTCGCGACACAGCTCGATGCGCGGGCGGACCGGCAGCTTCTCCACGGCGACCTTGGCAGGCTTCTTGGTCGCTTTGCGCGCGCGGCTCGGAGTCTTGGGCTTCACCATCGGCGGGCGGAGGCTACCCCGAAGGACCCCGATCGGCTACGCAAGCCACCGTGCGCCACCGCGAAATCCTCGAAGTGAAGACGTCGGGCCGCGGCCTCTTCGACGTGACCGCGCGCGTGGCCGAAGTGGTGCGCCGCGCGGGCCCTCTGGACGGCCTCTGCCACGTGTTCGTGAAGCACACGTCGGCGAGCCTGGTCATCCAGGAGAACGCCGACCCGGCGGTGCTGCGCGACCTCCAGCGGTTCCTGGACCACGCGGCCCCCGAGCGCCCCGCGTTCGGGCCCTGGGAGCACGACGACGAGGGGCCCGACGACATGCCCGCGCACGTGCGCTCGATGTTGACGCACACGAGCGAGACCCTGCCCGTCGAGGGAGGACGGCTCCTCCTCGGCACCTGGCAGGCGCTCTACCTGTTCGAGCACCGCGCGCGGTCGCACGTGCGGACGCTCGTCGTCACCGTGCTGTAGGCTGGCCGGTCATGACCGAGCCGTACGTCCTCCGCCTCGAGGGTCCGGGCAAGAACGCGCTGTCGTCGAAGCTGATGGAGCGGATCCTCGCGGGCCTCGACGAGGCGGCGGGCCGCCCGGTGCTGGTGGTGGGCGCGGGCGACGCGTTCTCGGCCGGGCTCGACCTGCGCGAGGTCGCGAGCCTCGACGCGCCTCGCATGCGCACCTTCCTGGGCCTGCTCGAGCGGTGCATGACGGCGCTGTACCTGTATCCCGGGCCCACCGTCGCCGCGTTGAACGGGCACGCGATCGCCGGCGGGTGCGTGGTCACGCTGTGCTGCGATCACCGTCTCGTGCTCGACGGGCCGCGGCTGCGCGTGGGCCTCAACGAGGTCGCCCTCGGCGTGCGCTTCCCGCCCCGGATCATGGCCATCGTCAAGCAGCGCGTCCCGCTGCGCCACCTCTCCGAGGTGGTGCTCGGCGCTGGGCTCTTCGCGCCCGCCGAGGCGGTGCGGCTCGGGCTGGTCGACGAGGTGGTGCCGGCGGTCGCGGGCGGCGTCGAGGCGATGGCGCTCGAGCGGCTCGAGGCCCTCGGCCGTCATCCGGCCAAGGGCTACGCCCTCGCCAAGCTCGACCTGCGGGGGACGGCGGAGTCGCTGTGCCCGGGCGAGGTGCACGGGCCGGCCCTGACGGAGGCGTGCGCGCTCTGGACGAGCGCGGAGGTGAAGGAGCGCCTCGCCGCCGTCCTCGCGCGCTGAGATCGCGCGTCGATGTGACGGGAAGGTGTCGACTGCGTAGTTCGCGGGAACGTCGCGGGACAGTCGCGCGCCTCTTCGTACCTCCCGGCGATGCGATCCTCGGTGCGGCTGGTCGGCCTCTACTTCACCTGGACGACCGGAACGTCCTCCCCGTCGATCAGGATGCTGCAGCGTCCGTCGATCTCAGAAGGGGCCCCGAAGGTCAGCACCGCCTTGACCTCGAGGTGCTTGCCGCCCTCGATCTCCGCGCTGCCGTGCAGTTCGCCGAGGCCCACCAGGGACCAGACCCTACGCGCGATCTCCTGATCGTCGAACAGCAAGGAGAAGCCACGCGTCAGCTCGTTGCGACGCACGACGAGCCGATGGCCTTCGAACTCGGCTTCCCAGCGGGTGGTGAGGAGTCCCATGCGCCGATCGTAGCGCGGCCGTGTGACCGCAAGGTGGCGGGGCGTCCTCACGCGCTGTTTGCCGCTTCGTCCACCAACGGCTGCGAGCACCAGGTGTTCACCGAATCGTGACACCCGTGCGGCGCGGCCCGTCGCGTTCGGCTACACCGCCGCGCGTGACCCAGAGCTGTCACGGGCTCGGCGCGAGGGCGACGCCCTTGAAGACCGTATTGGTCGCTGCAGTGGCCACCGTGCTGCCGGTCGCGATCGCGGTCGTGCTGGCGATCGGATCGCGGAGCGCGACGATCCTGGGCGGCGTCTCGCCGGTGGTGACCACCGCGACGAGGTCCGCGCCGTCTACCCACGCGGCGAGGCCGACGCAGCCGGTGGCCGAGGCGAGGTGGGTGGCCTTGAGGGTCCCGGTGGTGCGTTCGAGCCGCCACTTCTCGAGCCCCTTGGCGCTGTCGCAGAGCAGGAGCGTGTCGATGCCCGCGGTGGCGTCGGTGTCGAACGCGGCGACGCCGTAGGGCGAAGCGCCCGTGACGGGTCCGTTGACCTTCGTGAAGGGCGTGGTCGGCGTGGTGGTAGGGAAGCCGGTGCCCACCTGCACGAGGCCGGGGGCGATACCGCTCAGCGCGGCCGAGCCCGAGCCGGAGGTCACGTAGAGCTGCCCGCCGAACGCGCCGAGCCAGCGGACGTTGGCGACCGCGAGCGAGGTGACCGTGGTGCCGACGTTGTAGGTGACGCCCTTCTCCTCCGCGGCGACCCAGAACTGCCCGCCGTCGGTGGTGTAGGCGCCGCGGAGCGATTTGC
>JAEUKC010000229.1:0-4165 GCA_016794445.1 Myxococcales bacterium | reverse complement strand
GCCGGTGTGCAGCTTCTTGAAGCACGTGCGCGTGGCGCCGGTCGTCGTCGTCGTGACCGGCTTGTCCTCTTTCGAGCGGCGGCCGCCGGCGGCGCCGGCGGACTACCTCCTGGCGAGGAACAGGTAGTTGAAGCCGCGGAGGAAGAAGGTCCCCTCCTCGGCCGCGCGCCGGTAGTTGCCCATGTCGAGGCTCTTGTTGTGGCGGACCACGGAGACGACGTCGAGGATCTCGAACGACTCTGCGATCGCCGCGAGGAGCTGCGCACCGACCGGGGCGAAGCCCTTCTTCTTCTCGAAGTAGTCGCAGACGTAGAGCGCGAGCGTGCCCCCGGGGGCGAGCACGCGATGGGCCTCCCGGATCACCTTGCCCATCTCGCGGTAGTACCCGGGGTCGTAGGCCGACAGCTTGCCGATGCAGCGGGGGTCCTCCGAGTAGTCGATGTGGTCGCCGTAGGGCGGATCGACGAACCAGAGCCGCGCGCTCCCCGCCGGCACGGGGAGCTTGCGGGCGTCGGCGGCCTCGATGTCCGATCGGTAGGGCTTCAGGTCGAACCCGCGGCCGATCCGCTGGGTGTCCTTGCAGACGTCGAGCGTGGTCCCCGAGCCGCACATCGGGTCCACCACGAGGTCGCCCTCGCGGGTGTAGCGCTGGATCACGTTCCAGATCACGTAGGAGGGGGTGGCGCCGACGTACTTCTGGTCACCCTGCATGCCCTCGCCGTAGTGCTGGGAGGGGTAGTCCCAGAGGGTGGTCGGCTGCAGCCGGAGCGGTGGTTTCACGGGGCGGACGTGGCGCGCCGGCCCCGGCGGCGGTCCCTTCCCCCGGAAGCCCTGCGCCGGCGTCGACGGACTCGCGATCGGACCAGCGGGACGGGGGCCAGGGGAACGCGGATCTCTCGGGCGACCAGGCATGGTCCCCTCTCCCCCGGGGAAGGACCGTGGTCAATCCCTGGAGGCCGTGCTATGCGCGCGACCCCCATGGACACCAGCGACATCCGCAAGGGTCTCAAGATGCAGGTCGACGGCCAGCCCTACGCCGTCGTGGATTTCCAGTTCGTCAAGCCCGGCAAGGGGCAGGCGTTCACCCGCGTCAAGATCAAGAACCTCATCACCGGCGCCGTCCTCGAGCGCACCTGGAAGTCGGGCGAAAAGCTCGAGCCGGCCGACGTGGAGGAGCGCGACGCCTCCTTCTCCTGGGACGAGGGGGACCAGCTCGTGTTCGTCGACGACGCCTCGGAGCAGATCTACGTCGACAAGGCGAAGGTCGGCGAGGACGCCCAGTGGATCGCGGACGGCCAGCGCGTGTCGATCGTGTTCTTCAACGGCAACGCGGTGAACCTCTCGCTGCCGGCGCACGTCGTGCTGCAGATCAGCGAGAGCGAGCCCGGCATCAAGGGCGACACCGCCTCGGGCGCCAGCAAGCCCGCCACGCTCAGCACGGGCGCCAAGGTCAACGTCCCGCTCTTCGTCAAAGAGGGCGAGTGGATCAAGATCGACACGCGCACCGGCGAGTACATCGAGCGCGTCAACAAGTGAACGTGACGAGCCGTACCTAGCGGCTCAGCCAGACGATCGCGGCCACCAGCGCGGCGATCAGGATGGCGCCGAGGATGATCCAGGGCAGCGGTCCCGAGCCGCTGCCCTCGTCGTCTCGCTGGTTGTCCTGGCGCGGGATCAGCGGCGAAGGGCCGGCCGGCACGTGCGGCTCGAGCGGCGCGAATCCGCTCGGCGAGGTGCGCCCACCGGACGGCGGCGGCGCGACCGAAGGCGAGCGACCTCCCCCCGGCAACGAGTCCGGCGGCGCGTAGGCGGTCGCGATCAGCGCCTGCGGGGCCGACCCGTAGGGCTGGGGTGCGCGCGGCTGGGGCTGCATCGGGACGGTGCCCCCGAGATCCTGGACCGGAACGGTCGCGTTCAAGGGCGGCAATCCGCGGTCGAGCCCCGTGGGGACGGTGGAGCTCGCCGCCCCTCCCCGCTGCTGGAGCGCGGGGATCGCCTGCAGCTCGCCGCGCGAGTGGATCGGCACCGCTTGCTGCTCGCGCGTGAAGGCACCGGGGGCTGGCGCGGCAGCCGTGGCCCCCATGGCCCCCATGGCCCCGACGCCCGCGACAGCCGTGGCCGCGATCGAGGGGTTCGCCGGCATGCCGGTCTGCACCTCGCCGCGCGCGATGCGCAGCAGGTCGTCGCTCATCTCCTTGGCGGAGCCGTACCGCTTGTCCGGGTCCTTCGCGAGCGCGCGGTGGATGAATGCGTCGAAGGGCGCGAGGTGCTTGTCGAAGACGACGAGGGGCACCGGGTCCTTGGTGAGGACCGCCGAGATCAGGCCCCAGATGTTGTTCGGGTCCTCGCCGTCCGAGGGGAACGCCGGCTGGCCCGTCACCATCTCGTAGAACATCACGCCGACCGCCCAGAGATCGGCGCGGTGATCGACGTTGCGCGCCGCCTTCACCTGCTCGGGGCTCATGTAGCCAGGCGTGCCGAGGAGGACGCCCGTCGCCGTGCGCCGCTTCGCCCCGCCGGCCGCGTCGATGCAGCGCGCGATGCCGAAGTCGAGCAGCTTGGTGCGGTACGCGCCGTGGCCGTCGGGCACGAGGAACACGTTCTCGGGCTTGAGGTCGCGGTGGATGACGTGGTTGTGGTGCGCGTATTCGAGGGCGTGCAGCACGCCCGCGCACACCGTCACGGCGAAGTTGAGCGGGAGGCGCTGGCCGGCCTCGGTGTAGTCGATGAGCGCGCGCCCCTCGAGGAGCTCCATCACCAGATAAGGGACGCCGTTCTGGTGACCGACGTCCAGCACGCGCAGCACACCGGGGTGGTCCAGCCGGCGGCACACGTCGCCCTCGGCGAGGAAGCGCTCGACGACGTTGGGGCTCGCGGCCATCTCGTCGTGCAGGAGCTTGAGCGCGACGGGCTGTCCCGGCCGGTCGAGCGCCTCGGCGCGATACACCGCACCCATGCCGCCCTCTCCGAGCAGCTTGCCGAGGCGGTATCGACCCCCGACCGTCGCGCCTTCGTACCGCCCCTGGGCGTTCGCCATCCCGGCCAGGGAGCCTATCCAGTTCCCCACCCGATGGCCACGGATCCGTTAGGCTCCCCACCACGATGGCGTTCATCGACCCGATGACCGAGGACGACGTGGCCGCGGTGGTGGCCATCGACGGGGCCACCGTGGGCAGCTCGGGCTGGGACGAGGCGCAGGTCCGCGGGGAGCTGACGCGCAGCTGGGCGCGGCTGTGGGTCGTCCGCGAAGAGCAAGCCGAGCTGCACGCTTCGGTGCGAGCGTTCCTCTGCGCCTGGCTCGTCGCCGACGAACTCCACATCCTCAACGTCGCGACCGACACGACGCACAGGAGGAGAGGTCACGCGGGCCGGCTGCTGACGCACGCTCTGCGGTTCGCGGGCGAGCACGGCGTGCGCATGTTGTTGCTCGAGGTGCGCCGAAGCAACGCCCCGGCGATCGGCCTCTACCGCGCGTTCGGCTTCACCGCGATGGGGATTCGCGCTCGATACTACGGCGATGGTGAAGACGCCGTCGAGATGGTGCTCCGGCTCGACGAGCTCGGGCAGCCCCTCCCGGGCAAGGACGAAGTCCGTCTTTCCCGACACGAAAATCTCTGAAACACTCGCAGGCACCCCATGAACGATCCGAGGACGACGGCGCGCACGGCCCGCGAGCAGCTCGCGCAGGGCCTGAACATGTTGCAGACCCCTGGCCTCCCGCCGGACTTCCTCAGCGCGGCCGAGCCCATCGCGCGCGCGATGGGGGCGCTCATGCAGGCCGAGCGCAGCGACGGATCGGTCGCAGGCATCCGCCCGCAGGCCGAGGTCGCGCTCGCGTCGCTGCGTGAAGCCCTCGGCAAGCTGCAGGCGATCCCGAGCGGGCACCCGACGGCGGAGCAGGCGATGGGGACCATCGCCGGTTCGCTCGGTCTCGTGCACGGGCTCTCGCGGCTCGAGGCTGCGCCCAGTGCTCCCCAGGCTCCTCCCCAGGCCGCGCAGCCGTCGATCCAGGAGACGATGGCGGTGGCCTCGCCCGCCGCCTTCGCTCCGCAGCCGTTCCAGCCGCCCGCGCAGCCGCAGTTCCAGCCGCCCCCGCAGGCGCAGTTCCAGCCGCCCCCGCAGGCGCAGTTCCAGCCGCCGCCGCAAGCGCAGTTCCAGCCGCCGC
>JAEUKC010000209.1:0-7050 GCA_016794445.1 Myxococcales bacterium | reverse complement strand
CAGCGCGGGGCCCGGGCCGTCGAGCAAGCCGGCGGCGTCGACCGCGTGGATGACGTCGAGCGTGACCGCCGGGGGGAGGCCGTCGTCGCTCTCGGGGACGAGCTCGACGAGCTCGCCGAGCCACTCGCGCATCGAGGTGCGGAGCGCCGTGACGCCGACCTTCTCGCCGGCCTTGCGCGCGCCGTCGAGCTGGTAGGAGGGCAGGAACGCGGTGCCCGCGAACCGCGCCGAGTGGGTGACGGCCGCGTCGACGAGGGTGAGGTCCGGGGTCGCCTCGGCCACGAACCGCACGGCCACACGCGGGCCGTGGGCCTCGGCGGCGTAGAGCAGGCGAGCGAGCTTCGGGGGCGTCGCCGCGAGGGCTCCCTGCCACGGCGAGTGGCTCACCTGCACGACGGCGTCGCGGTAGATGGACCGTCGCACCCGGCGCACCTCGAGGTCGAGGCCGTGGTCGGGGTTGCGGGTCTCGAAGGCGGCGAGCGTGGCGAGGGTGGCGCTGGCCTGGCCGAGATCCTCGAGCAGGAGGCGACGACGGGCGGCCTTGACCTGGGCGACGCCGAAGCCGGGGTGGGTGGCCGAGAAGCGGGCGAGGGCACCGAGCGAGCCGGCGGCCACCGCGGCGCGCAGCTCGGCGTGCGGCAGGAAGTGGTCCCGCACGATCGGGGCGTAGCGCCCGTCGGCGAGGTAGGCGCTCCAGGTGGTGGGATCGTCGATGGTGCGCGCGTGGGCGAAGGCGACCTCGTCGCTGACGCGGTCGCGCACGACGTGGAGCGCCCCCGCCACGACCACGGCGAAGGCGAGGCGCGGCAGCGAGGGGAGCCACGGCGACAGGCCGAGGCCGCGCGCGCCGTCGGCGTCGGCGAGCGGATCGAGCAGCGCCGCGTCGCCCGCGTGGCCGAAGATGCCGCTCGGACGCGGCGGCGGCGCGGTGAGGGCGCGGAGGAGCGCGCGCGCGCTGCCCGGGTCGAAGGTCTCGAGCTCGAAGGTCGCGCCGGCGCCGAGGCTCGCCTCCACGCGCGCGCCGTTGCGGCGCAGGCACAGGTCCTCGAGCGGGTACTTGCGCAGCTCACCCCCTGCGGCGCGCACGACGGTGGTCGGGAACACGTACCAGCCGTCGGCGTACGGCGTCTCACGACGACTCCGCGCTCGACCGGCGAAGCACGCGATCACGACGAGCGCCGCGAGGGGCAGAAGCACCCAGATCGGCTGGTGCGCGCGCCCGACGTCGCCGAAGCCCACCGCGAGCAGCGCGACCGTCGCGGCCACCGCGCCGAGGGTCCACGGAATCGACGTGCGGCGCTGGGTGGTCTCGCACTGGACGTGGAGCGTCGGGCGGGGCGGGAAGCGACCGGAGACCGCCGCGACGAAGCGCTCCTGGACCCGCGTGGGCAGGCTGTGGAAGTCGTAGGTGCGGGCGCGGGCGAGGAAGCGGGACATGGCGATGCGCTGAACGGACCGAAGGGGTGGAGGTTGATGGCGTCTCAGACGACCCAGATCTGGCGGAAGCTCGACCGGTAGCGATCGGCGATGCTGCCCGCGATCCGCTCGTTGACGCAGACGAGGAGCGCGGCCTCGCGACAGCTCTGCTCGATCGCGTCGGGGCTCCGCACGGTCGTGCCGAGCTTGGTCGTGCCGTGCTTCTTCGGGTTGGCGTCGAACACGCCGGCGAGGTGGGTGTCCGACGGCAGCACGCTCGCGGCGAGGGTCGCGTAGAACCCCGCGCCGTAGAGGTAGATCTCGCGGCTCGCGGCGAGCTCCGGCGCGAGCCGCTCGAGGCGCGCGACGTAGTCGAGGAAGGTCTGGGCCCGGGCTCGCGCCGCCTTCACGCGCTCCCGGCTCTTGCGCACCGGCCGCGTGCCTGCGCCGAGGTTTCGCGCGACGAGCACGATCGCGCCCACGCTGGACTCTTCGTCGACCTCGAGCACCGAGAACCCGCAGGCCGTGACCACCTCGGCCAGCACGTCGGCGGCGAAGTGGCTCCGGTGGTCGGCGCACGCGAGGTCGACGACGTTGGTCGCGTGGCTCGGCACCACGAGGTACAGGATCGCCGAGGGCGCCGCGATGCTGCGCAGGTAGCGCAGGCCCGAGATCGGATCGGGGTCGTGCTCGAAGGCGAAGAACGAGCAGAGGACGTCGTACTTCCGGTCGGTCGGGCGCTCGCCGAGGTGGACGCGGTCCGGGCCGACGATGCGCGCCAGCGGCTCGCGGTAGCGGCGGCCGACGTCGTGCGCGGTCAGATCGGAGAAGCCGTCCTTGCGGAGGCGGGAGAGGATCCGGCCGCGGCCGCAGCCGTACTCGAAGACCGCTGCGCCGGGCTCCGTGCGCTCGAGGACCTTCTTGCGAAAGGTGCCGTAGTCGAGGTCGGTGCGGAACACGACGCTGCCGTCGGTCGTGGTCACGATCTCGTCGTGCCCGTCGTCGTCGGTGAGCACCGCGTCGTAGTCGTCGGCGTAGTAGGCGGCGAGATCGAGGTCGATCTCGGTGTGGAGGTGCCCGCAGCTCGTGCAGAGCACGAGCTCGGACCGCCGCTCGATCACCTTGGACTCCGAGGTGACCGAGCGCGCCTGGCTCGTCAGGACCTCTCCCTTGCCTGCGCAGACCGGGCAGCTCATCGCTCGCCTCCGAGCATCCGCGTCTCGTCGTCGAGGACGAGCTCGGGGTGCAGCGCCGTGAAGTCCCCGCCCTCGTGGAGGCCTCCGACCCACCCGTGGTCGATCGCGGTCGGGTGCGCCATGTCGAAGAAGCGCGCCTGCCCGGAGATGCGGACGCGGTCCCGCGACTGGTTCCAGCCCGACTGGTGCAGGGTGAGGAAGTCGAGGAACACCACGTCGCCGGGCCGGGTCTCCACCGTCGCGATCAGGTGCTGGGCGGCGATGTGGGCCGCGTCGGGGATCTCGAAGGTCTTGGTGTAATCGCGCCCGCGGTTGAGCGGGTCGTGGGCCCGCACGGGCAGCACGCCGACGTGGTGGCTGCCGCGCGCGATCTCGACCGGGCCCATGGAGTGGGTGACGTCCACGAACGGGATCCACGCGACGAAGCCGCGCGGTGACGAGATCTGCGCGTGGTACTCCTGGTGCCACGTCGAGCGCCAGTGGTGCTCTCCCGGGATGTCGAGCCGGATCCCGGCGCCCCGGAAGGCGAGGCCCACGTCCTCGGACTCGAGCAGCTCGTTGGCGGCGGTGGTGAGCTCGGCCGAGCCGAGCAGCTCCCAGAACGGGACGACCTTGCGGGCGGCGTCGTAGACCACCCCGAGCGCGCGGCGATCCTTGACGGCGAGCGCCAGCAGCTTGGCGTGGATCTCGTCCCGCACGAGGTGGGGGGCGCTCGGGGTGAACTCCGGGGCGCGCGCGCAGAGCAGCCGATCGATGGCCAGGAGCGCGCGCAGGATCGGGGTCTCCGGCAGGAGGCTCCGGGCCACGAGGAAGCCGTCTCGGCGGAAGCGCGCGAGGTCGATGTCGGTGAACATGCAAGGCCGGCTGAGCACGGGCCGTGCCGCGTCCTCCGGCCTGCGGCACGGCCCGTGCGTTGGGGAGCTCCACCATGCGCTTCAACGTCGCCGTCGTGACGCCCCCGGGGTTCCCGTTCACCCACTTCTTCTTCGACTCGGTGCGAATGCTCCGCGGGGCGATCGAGGGGGCGGGGCGGCCCTGCACGGTGACCCACAACGTGCTCGAGCGCGACCGCGTCAACGTGATCGTCGGGATCCACACGCTCACCGACCCCGGGCTGCTCGATTCGGTGGTCGATCGGAACCTCGACGTGGTCGTCCTCAACACGGAGATGGTCCGCGGCAAGGGCTTCAACGGCGTGGTGCACGACGCTCGATGGAACGACTTCGTGCTGCCGCTCCTGCAGCGCGCGCGGGGCGTGTGGGACAGCTCGCCCGAGAACATGGCCGCGCTCGCGAGCCACGGCGTGCAGAGCGAGATGCTGCGGTTCGGCTGGGTGCCCGAGCTCGAGGGCGACGTGCGCCACGACCAGGAGAAAGACCTGGATTTCTACTTCTGCGGGAGCATCACGCCGCACCGTCGCGAGGTGCTCGATCGGCTCGCCGACCTCGGCTACCGCGTCGCCGTCGCCTTCGACGACGCGCCGTTCTTCCGCAACGCGAACCTGAGCCGCGCCGAGGTGCTGCCCACGCTGCGCCAGAACGATCTGCTCACCCACGTGCCGCAGGCGCGCATCCTCCACCTGGTCGCCAACGGTTGCCTCGTCGCCGGCGAGGGCGGCGAGAACCAGGCGCCGGTCGAGGACCTCTTCGTCCACACCAGCGCGAACGACGTCGTCGACCTCCTGCGTCGCACCCGCGCCCGCGCCGATCGACGCGCGCTCGCCGAGTCGTTCCGCGCGCGCCTGCGCACCCGCCCGATGGCCGCGATGGTGGCCCCGCTGCTCGACGCCCTCGAGCGCCAGCCCTCGTCACCCTCCTGGCGCACCGTCAGGGGTTTGGCTGTCGAGGGGGCAGGGGGGCTCGATCTCGCGGGCGGCTCCGCTCCGGCGAAACCAGAGCCCTTCGTAGGCACAGCATGTGCTCGGGGGGGAGTGTGACTCCTCGCATCGCCCTGTGCATGATCGTCAAGGACGAGGCCCGGTTCCTCGCCGGCTGCCTCGAGAGCGCGCGCGGCGCGGTGGACGAGATGATCGTCGTCGACACCGGGAGCCGCGACGACTCGGTGGCGATCGCGAAGCGGGCCGGTGCGCGTGTCCTCACCTACGCGTGGACGCACGACTTCGCGGCGGCGCGGAACTTCGCGCTCGCGGCGACCAAGGCCGAGTTCGTGCTGCAGCTCGACGCGGACGAGGAGCTCGCGAAGGGCTCGGCCAAGGCGATCCGCGCCGCGGTCGGGCAGGCCAAGGACGCCTGGCTCCTGCGCCTCCACCACGCGACCCGGCTGGACGCCGATCGGGCGGCGATCGTCGCGGGGCACGCCGACGCGCGCGTGGGCGACGAGCAGAACCTGCCGCGCCTGTTCCGGCGCGAGGCGCGGTACGCCGGCGCGATCCACGAGGACATCGGGGAGTGGCTGCACGCGCACGGGGGCCGGCTCGGCCACGTGGACGCGGACATCGTCCACTGGGGCCGCACCGCGGAGGTCGTGGCCGCGAAGGACAAGGCCGAGCGCAACCAGAGCTTGTTGCGCAAGGCCGCGGCCGAGGAACCCGGGTTGCTCTATCACGGCTACCTCGCGACCGAGCTCCTCGACTGCGGCAAGCACGAGGAGGCGCACGCGATCGCCGAGGAGGCGTTCGGCCGCCTCGAGCGCGGGCTCGTGCCAGCCCACCACTCGGCGCTGCGCGTCGCCCTGGTGCGCATCGACGGTGCGCTCCGTCGCGGCGACCTCGCAAGAGTCGCGGCCACGGTGCAGCTCGTGGAGGCGCGGGAGGGATCCCACCGGGATCTGCAGCACCTCCTCGGCGAGGGGTACCTCGCGGCCGCGATCCCTGCGCGGGGCCACGCGCGCGCCCGCAACCTCGCGCGCGCCATCGCGGCGTTCGGCTCGGCGATCGAAAAGGCCGCGGTGCGCTACGCGCAGGCGTTCGTGAGCGGCGCGGGGCACGAGGCCAGCCACACCCAGCGGGGGATCGCGCGTCTGCTCGCGGGCGACGCGGCCGCCGCGCTCGCGGATTTCGACCGCGCGCTCGCCCGGCGTCCGAAGCATCGCCCGGCCTGGCTCGGCAAGGCGGAGGCGCTCGTCGCGCTCGACCGCGCCAAGGAGGCGCTCGCGGTGCTGGACGGGCGTCTCGACGAGACCCCAGACGCCTGGGTCGTGGCGGCGGCCGCGCTCGAGAGGCTCGGCGCCATCGAGGACCTGGCCGCCTGCTTGCGCGCCGCGCGGGAGCGCGTGAGCACGGGCTACGTCTCGTCGCACCGACGCCGCGTCCACCTCGATCGCGCGGCGGCGCTCGCGAGCTACCAGGGGCGGCCCATCGTGGACGACTCGCCGATGGGCGTCCTAGGCGCTCTCCTGTCGCGGCGCCCACTCGCGGCGGAGGCCACGGGGGCGACCTTCCCCGACGCGCGAACGCTCCTCGATCCGCTGCTGCCGAACCTCCTCGGCCTCGGCCGCGGCGACCTCGCGGCGGGGCTGTTCGAGCCGCGCGCTCGCGCGCTCGTGCCCGGGATCGTCGACGAGATAGCGGCGCTGGCCGCGCGTCGTGGCTGGAACCTCGGCGACGACGGCGAGGAGCCCCGCTTCTGCCTCGAGGGCGACACGCACGCCTGCGCGCTGGTCGCGAAGATGCTGGGCGAGCACCCCCAGATCCAGTTCGCCGAAGGGGGCACGAAGGTGCCGGTCTCGGTCGAGCCGATGGAGGGAGCCGTGTCCGTACAGGCTCTGTTCGCGGAGCCAAGGCGGGCGATCTCGGAGATCTACGCGCGACTCGGTGTCCCATTTCACGAGGCGCCGCTGCGGGCGGTCCTCACCCACGAGGTGGAATCATGAAGGTGGTGATTTTGGCGGGTGGACTCGGGACACGGCTCGCCGAGGAGACCGAGGTGCGGCCGAAGCCGATGGTCGAGATCGGCGGGCAGCCGATCCTCTGGCACATCATGAAACAATGCGCTTACCACGGGCTGGAAGAGTTCGTCGTCGCGCTCGGGTACAAGGGAGAGGTCATCAAGAAGTTCTTCGTCGAGTACGTCGACTACGGCGGGGACTTCACGGTCGACTGTCGCACCCGCGCCGTCCGGCGCCACGACCCGGACCGGGACAAGTGGGTCGTGCACCTGCACGACACCGGGTCCGCCACCAACACCGGCGGCCGCCTGCGCCGCTTGCGGCCGCTGCTCGCGCGCGAGCGGTTCATCGTGACCTACGGCGACGGCGTGAGCGACATCGACCTCGGCGCGCTCCTCCGCTTCCACGAGTCCCAGGGCAAGCTCGCCACGGTCACCGCCGTGCGTCCGCCGGCGCGCTACGGCGGGCTCTTCTTCGACGGCAACCTCGTGTCGCGGTTCACCGAGAAGCCGCAGGCAGGAGAGGGCTGGATCAACGGCGGCTACATCGTGATGGAGCCGGGCGCGCTCGAGCTGCTCGCGGGCGACGAGAC